>JBIICM010000015.1:0-23623 GCA_044238875.1 Flavobacteriales bacterium
AAATATTACCCTCCGGGTTTGACGGACCGGTTATGCCATTGATAAAATAGCCGATTACCCCAAATCCGAACATGGGTAGTAATACCACTGAGAAAATTCGTCCGAGCGAGAGGTCGCCGGGCTGCACCGGTTTGATAACATCAGCCTCCTTGATATGCTTTGTTCCGGAGAGAAAAATCAGCAGCCCCACCAGCATGCCAACACCAGCGGCAGCAAAAGCGTAGCCCCATCCGAAATTTATACGCATGTAGGCAGCGACGAAATTGCAGATAAAAGCGCCGATGTTAATGCCCATATAAAATATATTAAAGCCGGCATCCTTATTGGCTCTGTACTGATCATTGTTGTAAAGATTGCCAACCAGCGTGGAGATATTGGGTTTAAAAAATCCATTTCCGATGATGATTGAAAGCAGCGAGAGGTAAAATGCCCCTTCACCGGGTATCGAAAGGCCAATATAGCCCAGTGCCATGAGTAATCCGCCGATTAAAATAGAACGCCGGTACCCAAGCACCCTGTCGGCCAGCAGTCCGCCAATAAAAGGTGTTAAGTAAACAAGGCCTATATAGGTTCCATAAACGTCAGATTTTTGCTGCGGAGAAAAACCCATTCCTCCGTTGGATGCACTGTCGAGCATGTACAATGAAAAAATCCCCAACATCAGGTAATACCCGAACCTTTCCCACATCTCGGTAAAAAACAGATAATAGAGACCGGTAGGATGATTTGCTTTGCTTGATTGACTCATAGGTTTAACAGATTAAGAATGATTGGTGCATGCGAATGTAAAGATTCTTGCATACTGAACTATGATTTGTTTACTATTCAAGATTAAATAATTATTTAAACTGTTGATAATAATTAACTTATGGCAGCGATTGCTCAAGTCCGGAAAAAAAATGATTAATACGCTTCACCTTATCAGATGGATCATTGATTATAAGTAACCTGCTTCAAATTCGTCCTCATTCTGACCACCTGTAAGTATCAATCCTGAAACCCGCCAGATCCAGTACCCTGTCAACCACGGTAGAAGCCAATGCTTCAAAATCAGCCGGCCTGCTGTAAAATGAAGGGCTGGCCGGACAAATGATGCCACCCGCTTCGGTAATGGTGGTCATGTTGCGCAGATGGATCAGATTGTAAGGAGTATCACGCGGCAGCAGTATAAGTTTTCGCCGCTCCTTCAACGCCACATCAGCAGCACGGGTAATCAGATCATCTGACAGCCCGGCAGCGATTCTGCCCAATGTACCCATTGAGCACGGACAAATAATTACGGCATCATACCGGGCTGATCCGGAGGCAAAAGGGGCAAAGAAATCCTGTTTGCCATAGGTTCTGAAAGGAAGTTTTTCATAATCCGTGTTCCCCAGCTCGTATTTCCATACATCGCGGGCATTCTGACTCATAACGATTCCAGCTTCCAGGATCTGATCCTGCAGCTTCACGAGTTTATCGAGCAGCACTTTTGCATAGATTGCTCCGCTTGCGCCGGTAATTCCAATTGCGATTTTTAATTTCATCAGAAAAGATAAGTTATTCGTGCCATTATGCTTGAACTGTATTGTCCGCGGTTAAGCCGGAAATAGGTATTTTGATCATGATTCCGCACCGGAAACATGGTACTCAGATTACGGATATTTAACCCCCATTTTTCTTTAAACCACCAGGTGCCGCCAAATGCCCAGGAGATATCAAGTGGCTTAAACTGCTGCCGCGCGGTATTCGGCCCACCCAATTCTCCGAAAGTATCTTCTTCATACCATCCAAACAACACGCCTATTGACGGACCTGTTTCAAGCTCAATGGCCGGTTTAACGCGATATTGCAATAGCAACGGCACTTCGATATAATGCAGGCGCAACAAATAAAATGTTGGAATTGAATCGCGGGGACTCAGATTCTTACGGCTACCTTTTCCGATATAACCGATTTCCATTTGTGCCGACCATGATTTCCCAAAGGACTTTCTCACTAAAAACCCTGTGGCAGCGCTGATTTTATTGTAGCCGGCCAAGTCGTCACCGGTAATCTGACTGGTATTAATTCCAGCTACAATACCTCCATTAAATTGCTGGGCTTGAAGCTGCAGGCAAAGCTTTGACAAATAAATTATCAGTATAAGCCGAAAAATGTTGTGGCGGATGGGCATGCCTTTTTACTGCAGAACTTTATTGAACGGCTAATATATTAATTCAGCTGTGATGCGGTAAGTTTTTTTATTTTTGTCTGCGACATGCGCTATAGGCTTCACTGCAAAAACAGCTAAAGTCTCCACAAAAAAAGAATTACACCATAACATCAGGCCTTGAATACACTGCTCATTATCGCCAGCCGCTACCAAAAGCCTGAGATCGGACCGGGCCAGCTGATTTTCGCCGGGCTGTTTCTGATCGCATTCATAGCTGTGGTTTACTGGTCATTTCAAAAGGATAAAAAAATCACCCTCACCCATTTTGGCAATTCCGGCCTGCTTGCGCTGGTGATTGGCGGCGGGCTTCTGCTGATGATTCTTGTAAAGATCTTTTTGCGGCAGGTTGGCTAAACCCATCCCACCCGTTGCATAATTTCGGCAAATTCACTGAGCATCATGGCAGTGGCGCCCCAAACCCTGTGATTTTGAATATCATAATAAGGGGCTGAAATTGACAAGCCCGGGGCTACGCGATGGGCCGTTTCGGCAATTTGCCGGGCGCTGAGCCAGGGCAGCAGGGGTGTATGAATAAGTTGTTCCACCTCATGCGGATCAGGATGCCAGACAGGCTCACCTTCAATAATACCCACAACGGGATGAACAATAATGTTACTGGGCGGAATATAAAGCGGACTCATCTTGCCGGCCACCTTTACCAACTCAGGGGACACGCCCACCTCTTCAAAAGTCTCACGCAAAGCCACCATTACAGGGTCTGTTTCACCCTGGTCAAACTTGCCGCCGGGGAAACTAACCTGCCCGCTATGAACACCATCATACACCTTACGCAAGGTCAGTAGGATATGCGGCTCACCTTCCCTATCATAATAAATTGGCACCAGCACCGCCGCAAGTCGGGGTGGTTTTTCCGGATTAAGAAACGCAGCCCTGCGACCTACCGGCGCCATACGAAACTGCGCCTCTTCACCCGGCAATGGCTGGCTGAGTATTTCACGTAATCTCGGATACAGTTCGACTGATTTCATGGTTTATGGTTGCCTTTCACAAAGATGACAAATTTATGCTGCCAAGGCTTCCAGCTGAATTAATCACCCGTTTATAATGAATCTGCAGAATTTTTTACCTGCAGGGTGTGTTAATTTTATTCATCAAATTCGATGGTAATAGCAGGCTTTTTCTTCTTTTGATCTTTATCGGGCTTTTTAACGGAGTCCTTGCGGGTTCGGCCAAACTCCTCCCTGAAAATATTACGCAGGTTTTCCTTTTCCTTTCTGATATCATCTTTACGTTTCTCACGGGCACCTTTGCTGTCATAACTCACCTTCGGGTTATCCATGGGACCTTTCATAGAGAGGAACAAATTCAACCCGCCTGAACCATCATCAGCAACTTCGCCGAAGGATTCATTTTCTCTTTTCTGTCGTTTGGCTTTATTGGCCATAATATCAGACAGACGCACCCTGATGTGGTAATCAATCATGTTGTCGAAGGTATGAGTGCCTGAACCGCTGATACTGATGGCCGAGGAAGCTATATCCATCAATGGAAAATAAATGGTTTTTTTACTGATTCTGATCTGATTGCGAAGCTGGGAGAACCTGACATGCTGCAGTTCTTCAAGGCTGATATAGCGCCCCAGCTCATTGAGTGGTTCAAATCTGATGAGCTCTCCGTTATTGATTGTAATGTCGGCTGTGCATTCGGCTGAGGCCGGATCAATTTCCAGGGAAGGATTGCCAGTGGCTGAAAAAACTAGAGAAGCATCAACCTTCCCCTTCAGATTTTTATCCTGCATGGTTTGCTGACCAAAATTCTCACATTCAAAAAATAAGCGCTGAATATCAACCGATTTCAATTGAGCATTGCAGCTAAATCTGATTTTTTCAGCCGTTGCTGCCTCTATATTTCCGGTCATGGTAACCTGTCCGCCCATGGTGTTGAACCTGATCTGCCGTGCAGAAAATTGCTGATTTTTAACACCGAATTCACCGATTATATTTGATGCACTGAACTTTCTGAACTGCAGCTGATCAATGCGGGCGGCGAGATCAACTGAAATACGCGGCGAAATGGCAAAACGGTATTCATTTTCAGCTGCATTTACTGCTTTTCGCTGAAACAGTTCATCCAGTAAAACTTTTTGGGATTTCAAACTGATGCTGAGGTTCATCATTTCATGGTCATTCAGCAGCCATCCGGTCAGATTTTCCATCCGGCCAGCAACATTAAAATCAGAACGCCCGGTACTGAAGGTCAGTGAGCTTACCGTCATATCAGTTGAATTAAAGGTGCAATCACCTTTCAAAGACTGAAAACGCATGGTGTCGCCGGATATTCTGAAAGCGGCATCGCTCAGGTGAAGGCTGCCTGAGGCAAGGTATCGCCTTGCGGAAAGCTTTTCGCTTGCAAGATCGTTGATGCGTGTGCGTAATTTCAGGTGTAAATCGGCATGACCTTTCAGTTCATCCAACGCTTTTATATCCAGAAAGGCGGCCAGATCAGGCAGGTTGATGCTGGCATCGGTCTGAAGATCAATTTCAGGATTGGTTAAACCTTTCAGTACACATGAACCACTGATTTTTTGTCCGTTCAGGCGCATAACTGCATTTTCAATCTTTAAGGTCTCCCCGCGAAGGTCAGCCCTGAAATTTAATGCGGTGAGTTCAACCCCTGAAGGCTTGTGTGATACAGTGCCATTTTCAACCCCAAATTGGCCGCTAATTGAAGGTTTTGATGCTTCCCCTTTTTCTTTTCTGACATTAAATTCACCGAAAAATTTACCCTTGCTGCTGTATGCCTTGATCTTATCTGCATACTCGGATGGCAAAAGGGAGAGGGCTGAACGGATGTCCAGATTTTTACCCCTGAGCTGAAAGTTATAGACAGCACTTCCGGCGTTGCTATATTTACCTTCCACATCTACTTCAAGGTCAGCGATCCTGAATGCGCCATTGCTAAAGCTGTAGGAAGAATTTGCCTTGTCAACCTGCATTGAAACATCAATACCAAGGGGTTTCTGACTCAGCCAGGTGTTTTTTCCGGTACCGATGCGGTCAACCTGAAGCTCTGCCGCAATATCAAGCTGATACGACTGTGCATTGAACTGTCCTGCCAAATCTGATAATTCAACGTAAGCCCTGATATAAAAATCTTCCGGTTCATCGCGGTAAATAATATCCAGCTTGCGACCTGCAATCTGATCAATCGAAAGCCCGAAGGGATCATCCTTTGCTCCGGGAGCGGGCTTAAACAGATCGTAATTTGTTTTGCCGGATTTGTCTCTGATCAGCTGGATTTTTCCGCCGACAATTTCAATTTTCCGGATGGCATAGTTGCCACTCCACAATGAAAAAATATTGAACATCAGGTCAATTCTTTCAACATCCAGCAAATACCCTTCGGCCTTTATGTGCGTATGACCTGCCCTTACCTGATTTAAACTAACTGTGGCATAGGGAAAGTGCTTTAACAGACTCAGCTCTACTTCCTTAATTTCAACCCTTGTCTGAAGACGCTCATTTAATTTGGAAAGGAAATACCTACTTACCTCTTTTTCATAAATGGCAGCAAGACTTACTACGGCAACAAAAAATAAAAGCAGCCCCCCGGCCAGGTATGCCAGCAGGCGAAATATTTTTCGTTTTTTATGAATGGGCTGTTCCATGTTCATTTCTGGTGGGCAAAGCAAATAAAAAGATATAGAAAAACCGGACCTTTCAAATGTTATATTTCATTTAGTTTCGCTTCACCTTGTAAATTGTTTTTCCGGCTGCGGGATTGGGATATAACTCATCTGCAGGCAGCAGCTCAGGTATTTCAAAATTATGCCTGTGAACCTTTCTCTCTTTAATGGCTGTTAATGTCTGCACGATTTTAAACCGCCCCTGACTAAACATTTCAATTTTTATGGGGTGAGATCCGGATAGTTTGTAAAAAGCCGAAAGCCCGTCGGTGTAATGATTCAGAAACATCAACTTGTCGGCGGTGAGTAAATCAGGCTGGTAATAATAGGTGAAGATAACATCATCCCAAATAACACTCACCTTATGGCAATTATAGTTACCAACCTGATAAAGGCTGTCGGTGGTAATCACCATAGGCCCGGAGCCGCTGCGCCTGAATTGTTCGTCATCCTGCATATCACTGATGGTGCAGAGCTGCATTTGACCTGCGCCGGTAAAGTGATACCGCTTGTTTGTTTCTCCTTTGAAAATGATGTAATCATTCACCCGGTTCCCATTGAAACTGATTTTATAGTTGTTATGCTTTATTTTGATATTAAGTGTATCAGGCCGGTTCAGGAGCTGATAGGGTATAAGGCTTTGCGCTTCCGGCTTTATTATCTGATAGTTCACGCTGTACACCAATTCACCTTCAAACGTTTTATTACGCTCCATCGGTATGTGCGATGCACATTTCCAAAGCACCAAGCAAAATGTCAGGATCAAGAAATGCCCGATTCGCATTGGGTAAATATAGCCAAGCTGATCATTCGTTATTGTGGTGTGACATCAGCAAACCATATTCTATTGAAAGCGGCTTATGTTTACTTTTGGACAAATTTTCACCGATGTACAGGAATTATATTGGAGCCCTTTGCCTCCTGATTTGCTCTATGCAGCTCGCTGCGCAGAAAGCCAAAGACCTTTCTCTTCAGGAAATCTGGGGTAGCCCCTCCTTTCGGTCAAAATCAGTGCAGGGTATCAGACCGATGGGCGACGGTAATCACTACAGCACGCTGGCTTACGATATTGAAGGGGTAAAAATTCAAAAACATCCTTATCTGAATCCTGAACAGTTAACAGTGATTATAAATGCAGGAAAGATCGTGCTGCCAGATTCAAAAAAGCTGACTTTTGATGATTATGAATTCAGTGCCGATGAGTCGAAAATTCTCGTACCTACCGAATTTGAGCCGGTTTATCGCCATTCAGGAAAAAGTGCATTTGTAATCATTGATGTTGCCTCAGGCAAGGCCGAATACCTGAGTAAAGGCAAACAAATGCTTGCCGAATTCTCGCCTGACGGGCGTAAAATTGCTTTTGTACGAGACAATGACTTGTTTATCAGAGACCTCGATAACAATACAGAAAAAGCGGTAAGTACCGACGGTAAAATCAATGCCATTATCAACGGTAGCACTGACTGGGTGTATGAGGAAGAATTTTCATTTACGAAAGCCTTTTTCTGGAGTCCTGATTCAAAAAAATTGGCCTGGTTTAAATTTGATGAGCGCGCGGTGAAGCAGTATTCAATGCCAAGCTATGGCAACCTTTATCCCGAGAATTACGCTTTTAAATACCCCAAAGCCGGCGAGGTAAATGCAACGGTTACCGCATGGATATATGATCTTCAGCAATCGCGTGCCATTCAGGTTCAGTCGGGTGCCGATGCCAGTCAATATCTGGCGCGCGGCAAGTGGACCCATAACAGCAGCGCTTTTTGTATTACCCGTTTAAACAGGCATCAGAATCATCTTGAACTGCTGCTTGCCAATCCTGAAAACGGGAGCATTCGCCTGTTAATGGAAGAAAAGAGTCAGACCTATATTGACGTGCACAACCACCTTACTTTTTTAAACGATGGCAAGCATTTTATCTGGGTCAGTGAGTTGGGCGGATATAATCAGATTTATCTCTACGGCATGGATGGCAAGAAGGTACGCCGGCTTACCGAATTCAATGCCGACGTTACCGACTTTTATGGCATAGATGAAAAAAAAGGACTTATCTATTACCAGATGGCCTATCCGGCCCCCTGGGACAGAACCCTCCACGTAGCAAAACTCAGCGGAAAAGGGTCACGGCAACTGATTGAAGGCGCGGGTCATCAGCATGCGGAATTCAGTACCGGATTTAATTACCTGATCGTTAATAAAACGGGCGCAGAAGAGCCACTCGTTTCAGCCCTTTACAGCGGTGACGGCAAGATGCTTCGGCCACTCGAAGAGAATAAAGAGCTGAGGCAAAAACTATCGGAGTACCGACTTGGCAAACGTGAGTTTTTTAGTTTCAATCCCGACTATGGCCCTGCCCCAAAGCCTGCTGAATCATGGCAATTGAACGGCTGGATGATCAAACCTCCTGATTTTAACCCGGAAAAGAAATACCCGGTTTTTATGACAGTTTATGGCGGACCGGGAAATAATACCGTTGAAAATACCTGGGGTGGCGCCAATCATTTATGGTATCAGCTGCTGGCGCAGAAAGGCTATATCGTGGTTTCGGTTGATAACCGGGGAACAGGAAACCGCGGAGAGGCCTTTAAGAAATGTACCTACCTGCAGCTTGGCAAACTGGAAACCGAAGATCAAATGGCTGCAGCCCGCTATCTTGCTGGTCTGCCATTTGTTGATCCAAACAGAATCGGCATTCAGGGCTGGAGTTTTGGTGGTTACATGGCGTCACTCTGCATAACAAAAGGCGCTGAACTTTTCAAAATGGCCATTGCAGTTGCACCTGTAACCAACTGGAGGTATTACGATTCAATCTATACGGAGCGCTTTATGAAAACGCCGGAAGAAAACGCTGCCGGTTATGATGATAATTCACCCATTAACCATGTGGCGCGTTTAAAGGGCAAGTACCTGCTCATTCATGGAACTGCCGACGATAATGTTCATTTTCAGAATACGGTTGAAATGACCAGTGCGCTGATCAAGGCCAATAAGCAATTTGATCTGTTCTTCTATCCCGACAAGAATCATGGTATTTACGGCGGAAATACAAGGCTTCACCTGTACACCATGATGACTGACTATATCCTCAAAAATTTATAGCCGAACCCACCAAACCGAAAGTGCGGCTCGCACCGCAGGGCATGAAAGATACGTTCAAGAAAACTGGTTTCTTTTTACCCTAAACATCCAAACGTACTTGTTTTGAAAACAGGGCGGGGTACTTAAGCAGAACAAAACCTCCATTCGGTTGTTATTGTTACTATGAAAATTTTTCTCATTAGTTTAGTCGTGCTGTCCGTATGCTTCATCCTGCTGCAATCCTACACCCTCATGTCGTCTGAAAGTACCGAACATCAAAAATATACCGTTGTAAAAGCTTTTGAAGACTTTGAAATACGGCACTACCCTGCGGCTGTTATAGCCACCATGCAGTCGTCGGCCAAAACTTACCAGGAATTGGCAGGCCCGGGTTTCAGAACACTTGCAGGTTACATTTTTGGAGGCAATTCATCCGGCCAGAAAATCGCAATGACAACCCCGGTTCAGATGGATTTTAGCGACTCAGCTTCAAGCATGAGTTTCGTAATGCCATCCGCCTATACCCAAAATGAACTTCCAAAGCCCAACGACCCCACAATTAAAATCAGCCAGACCAAAGCAGAATATCTTGCTGCCATTCGGTTCGGAGGTTATGCCAACGATAAAACAATAAAAGAACATACAGAGAAACTGCAAAAGTTGCTCATGGAAAACAGATTGGTTACCTGCGGTTCGTTTCGCCTATTGGGTTACAATCCACCCTATCAGGTAATTGGCCGAAGAAACGAAATTGTGGTGCCGGTGGTATGGCAATGATGAGCTAAAAGCATTCCGACGCAGGGGAAAAAGCATACTTTTACCAAACAAAACACTTTACTTTGCAGGCAAAAATCGTCAGTTATCATGCGCATTTTCCTCCTCCTGCAACTATTATTAGGCAGCTTTTTGCCGCTCCTCGCACAAAAGCAGGATAAAACCCTTACCTACCTCTATGATGAGACATCACAGCCCCCTGAAATGTTTTATGACATTCAGCATCTTCGGGCAGAGATACTTCGCATAGAACCTTTAAAAAAGTATTTGGAGACCCGCTCGGTATACTCCTTCACCATGCTGCGCAACAGGCTTGATTCCATTGTGTTCAACATTCCAGAATGCAAAATCAGCAAGGTGTTGCTCAACGGCAAAACGGCCGATTACAAACAAAAAGGAAAGAAACTGATCATCAGGTCGGGGAGCTTCAGCAAGGCAGGCAGTAAACATGAATTGCTGGTTGAGCTCAGCACCGAATGTCATGATGGCATGCCCTCATTTACCGGATGGGACGATACGAGCGGCACCAAACGGAAGCAGATCTGGGGCTTTTCGCTATCAAATATTTTTGCTGACGGCGGTGTTAAACACGACCTGCTGACCACCGAACTGCTGGTAACATTCGATTCAAAATATGCAGTTTTTTCAAACGGACAAAGACAGCCTGTGAAGAAGAATGCCGACGGAACCAGCACACATCATTATAAACTTGACCGCGATCATTATTTTGGCCTGCTGGTGCTGGTGATCGGAGATTACCGTTTTGAGAAACGAAAATCAGAACGCGGTGTGCCGCTTGAAAACTGGTATTATGCCGACCGGCCCGATGTTGAAGAACCAACCTATCGGTACCTGAACGATATGTTCAACTTTCTTGAAAAAGACATGGGCCTGCTTTATCCCTGGGAAAGCTATCGTCAGGCGCCTGTCATTGACTGTCCGTTTGGCGGTATGGAAACCACTACATCAACCGTTTTTAATGATGGCATGCAATGCAACGACCGGGAGTTTACCGACCGGAATTATGTTAATGTGAATGCGCATGAACTTACACACCAGTGGTTTGGCAATTACAACTCGTACACCAACGGCCAGAATATCTGGACAAGTGAGAGCTTCGCCACCTATTTTGCGAAAAAGTTTGAACAACACCTCTACGGTGATGACAAATACCAGAAGATTCGCCATGACGAACGCAACAGTACACTTTCGGCTGCCAAAACCGATGATTACCCGGTAGGCTCTCAGAAGGGCTCTGTAGCAAGGTGGTATCCGAAAGGATCGCTCGTGATTGACATGCTGCGCTACGTGATGGGTGAACAGGAGTTTAAAAACTTTATTGCCCACTACCTTAACAAGCACCGCTATGCCGTGGTTGAATGGAATGACCTGAAAGTGGCCATCCGCGAAAGTACCGGACAAACACTTGACTGGTTTTTCGACCAGTGGATACACCGCGGCGGTGAACCTTTGTATGAAATCAGCTGGCAGGAAAGAGAAACAAAAGAGGGAACAAGAAATACCGCATTGAACATCAGACAAGCCCATGAAACCAACGCTCTGATCGGCTATTTCAAAATGCCCGTAAATATCCATGTTTACTATCAGGACGGAAGCATTGACTCAGTCAACACCTGGATCTCTGAAGCCTTTACCCGGATTGAAATACCGAATAAAGATAAAAAATCGGTTGCTTTTGTGCTGTTCGACCCCAACAGGAACATACTCAAGCAGGTGAAATTTGAAAGGAACAGGGATGAATTGTTCGCCCAGTTCAGCAGGGCCAAAAACATGATTGACCGGTATGATGCGCTCACCGAACTGCGCACAATTGCTATTGCCGACAAGCGTAGTCTGCTCTCGGAAGCGTTTGACAGTGAAAAATTTCATCTGATACGCAATGAAATCATCAGTCAGCTGGCGGCCGATAGTGCATCGTTGCCTTTATTGATCAAAGCTGCGGCAGATAAAGACCCGCTGGTTCGCAGGGCGCTTGTACAGCAAATCAAAACTGTTCCGGCAACATTGAAACCGGCGCTCATCACGTTGCTCGACGACCGCTCTTATCAGGTTATACTGCTTACGCTCGAGCTGCTTTGTTATCATTTCCCGGCAGAGGCTTCCGGATTTCTCGAAAAAACAAATGCCATCCGCGGCAACCAGTTTGAAAATGTGCGTATCAAATGGCTCGAAATGTCGTGGGAATATCAGCGCGACAGCAGCGCCCTTGAACAATTGGTTAATTTTAGTAACATCAACCGCTACGACAATCCGGTTGTGGTGCAAGCAATCAATGCCCTGAAGCGGATCAATCACCTTGATGCCCGACATCTTCAGCACCTGATCAGCGCGGCCACCTATTGGAGTGATCCGGTGAAACAACCGGCAAAAACTGCGCTTACCTTTTATGCCGAGCAAAACCGTTACCGCCGAATGATCAGGAATAGCATCCAGGCCTTACCTGCAAAACAGAAGGAGGCACTCAAAGAAATTGTACCCTGAGAATGCCCCCTGTGATTTAATTAACCTGAAGATGTTGAAACTTCAGGTATTGCGTAGTTGAGGAGCCATTTTAGCAAGGTAATTTTACCCGTCTTTTTGCGTTTCACCTGATGATGTTTCTTCGCTTTCTACTTACCGGTATGGTTTTGCTTACCGGCTTTGGGATCAACAAGCCCTCTGAAAAAATTAAAAAACCTGAAGATCCTCCGTTTTTGGGTATGGGTAAGGTATGGGTTGACAGTATCATGCAGGCCCTCAGTGCCGAGCAGCGAATCGCCCAGCTCTTTATGGTGGCAGCCTACTCAAACAAGGGCAAGGCGCATCAGGATGAAATTGGCAAACTTATCAGCCGATATCCTGTCGGAGGTTTGATATTCATGCAGGGTGGGCCGGTGAGGCAGGCAAGTCTCACCAATCAATACCAGCGCAGTGCAAAAGTGCCCCTGCTGATTGCCATTGATGGAGAATGGGGGCTTTCAATGCGGCTTGACTCCACTGTGGTTTATCCCAGGCAGATGATGCTCGGTGCAATAAAAAACGACAGTCTGATTTATCAGATGGGGGCTGATATAGCCCGGCAATGCAGGCGGATGGGCATTCACGTGAACTTTGCCCCTGTTGTTGATGTAAATAACAACCCGGCCAATCCCGTTATCAATTACCGCTCCTTCGGAGAAAACAAATACAACGTTGCCCGCAAGGGAATTGCCTACATGAAAGGGCTTCAGGATAACCGGATACTTGCCTCCGCCAAACATTTTCCCGGGCACGGAGATACAGATACCGATTCACATAAGGCGCTTCCGCTGATCAGCCATAGCCGCGAGCGGCTTGATTCTCTTGAACTTTATCCTTTCAGACAATTAATCAGCAGCGGGGTGGGTAGTATCATGGTTGCGCATTTGCAGGTGCCTTCACTTGATGCCGGAGAACACATGCCAACAACCCTTTCAGAAAAAGTGGTTGGTAAACTGCTGAAAAAAGAAATGGGGTTCAAGGGGCTGGTCTTTACCGATGCCCTAAATATGAAAGGTGTTAGCGACCATTACAAACCCGGCGTTGTTGATGTGAAGGCGCTGCTTGCCGGCAATGATATTTTACTGTTCTCAGAAGATGTTCCCACAGCCATCGCCGAGATTAAAAAAGCCATTCAGACCGGAGAAATTTCTCAGGAGGAAGTAGATCTCAGATGTCGCCGCATGCTGGAAGCAAAATACTGGTGCGGTCTCCATAAGAAGCAGGTAGTTGATTTGAAAAATCTTCACCGCGACCTGAATCAGAAAAGTTCGGATTTATTGAAACGCCGACTTACCGAAGCTGCGCTCACGGTTGTTTCGAATAAAGACAGCATTTTACCACTGAAAAATCTTGAAAAGCGCAAAATAGCCTGTTTGGTGATTGGTGATGATGTGCAATGTACTTTTGCTAAGACCCTTCAGCAATATGCACCGGTAAAGGCTTTTAGCGCAGATCGCGAGAAAATTGCTGAACAGGAAAACAACCTGATCACTAAGCTGGCTGAATTCAATACCGTGATCATTGGGGTTATGAATCCCAAGCATCACATGTCGAAAAGTGCCGGCATCAATGCAGACATAGCCCGACTGGCTGAAAAACTATCGAAAAAATCAAATGTGATCCTTGATGTTTTCGCCAATCCCTATTGCCTGGTTAATTTGGGCAATGCTGATCCTCATGGTTTAATCGTATCATACGAAGACACAGAGCATGCGCAGTCATTATCGGCACAACTTATTTTTGGTGGAATATCTGCCGGTGGAACGCTACCTGTTGGTGCGCATAAAAGATACCCCGCCGGAACGGGTCTGCTCACCGGCGAGGCCATCCGACTTAAATATACCTTGCCTGAAGAGGTTGGAATTGCATCTGAAAACCTTGGCCGGATTGATTCGCTTGTAATGCTGGCCATCCGCAAAAGAGCTACCCCCGGTGCGCAGCTGCTGATCGCCAAAGATGGAAAAGTTTTTTATCAGAAATCTTACGGCTATCATACCTATGACAATATCAGGCGGGTTGAAAACGCTGATTTGTACGACATAGCTTCGGTTACCAAAATTGCCGCTTCAACCTTGGCCATCATGGGTTTGACTGACGAAGGCTATTTCAAGCTTGATCAGCCCTTGTCTGATTATTTACCAATGCTTAAATTCAGCAACAAACGCAACATCACTCTGCGCGAAATGCTCACCCATCAGGCAGGGCTTCCTGCATGGATTCCATTTTACAACAAAACAATAAATACCGATAAAATAAGACAACGCTTCTATCAGGAAAATCAGAGCGACAGTTTTCCGATGCAGGTTGCGCGCAACCTTTTTATCAGAAAAGATTATCAGGATACCATGCTGCTGCAGATTGCCGATGTACCGCTCGGAAAAAAGGAATACAAATACAGTGATCTGGGCTACTATTTCATTAAAAAAATTATTGAAAACCACACCGGTCAATCGTATGACCATTACCTTGATCAGAAGTATTATCAGCCGCTCGGACTATCAAGGCTTTGCTACAAACCACTTGATCGCTTTAATCCTGATGAAATTGTACCAACCGAGTACGATCGCTTATATAGGAAACAACTTGTGCATGGTTACGTGCATGACCAGGGTGCGGCGATGTGTGGCGGAGTTGGAGGTCATGCCGGACTTTTTTCAAATGCCAATGACCTCGCGGTACTCATGCAAATGTTTCTCAACAAAGGTGTGTATGGAGGTAAGCGATACCTTAACCAGGCCACCATTGAAGAGTTTACACGCTGCCAGAGTTGTATTGACGATAACCGCAGGGGTATCGGATTTGATAAACCCGAAATGAATTACTCCAGATCAGGTCCAACATGTAAGTGTATTGCGGCTGAAAGTTTCGGGCACACCGGATTTACCGGTACTATTGCATGGGCTGATCCGGTAAAAAATGTAATTTACATTTTTCTTTCAAACAGGGTTTACCCCAGCGCAGACAACAAAAAAATAAATGAACTCGCCACCCGTATTCAGATTCAGGAAACCATCTACGACCTGCTTGCGGAAGCTGGTTCATAGCTGCCTGATCTTACTATTGCCTGCGTCAACGGTGACAGGTCAGCCCTCACCGCTTCACCTGCAACGCTCAGATAATATGCCCTTGCTTATGCCGGATGGTCAGCCTTACAGGTATTCCTGGACCGGAGGTTTCAATTATTGTCAGCCGGGCATGCTTGACCTGGATCAGGATGGGATCAATGATCTGGTTTTATTTGATAGAAGCGGTGACCGCATCCTTCCTTTCGTTTACTTGGGCCCCAATGGAAGTTTGAATTACCGGCATGATTACCGCTTCGTGGATGATTTTCCTGAAATAAAGGATTTTTTGGTCCTTTATGATTTCGACTGTGATGGAAGAAATGACCTGTTCACATACGCAGATGGCGGAATAAAAGTGTACAGAAATATTTCAGGAGCCGCACAGGGCCTGAAGTTCGAGCTTTATACGCCGGCCCTCACTTCTGATTTAATTTCTGTATTTATTCTTCCGGTTGACTACCCCGGCGTAGCGGATACCGACAACGATGGAGATACCGACCTGCTTGTTTTCAGCTTTTCAGGCACCTGCATCGAATTTCACCGCAATATGGCCAAAGAGTTATTTAACCGGTGCGACACATTTGCGCTGCGGTATGAGTCAGATAACTGGGGTGTTTTTACCGAAGACCTCTCCTCTAATACCATTACACTGAATGACAGTTGCGATAAGCCGGGCGGTCGTTTGGGCGAGTTGCGCCATGCAGGTTCTTCCTTGCTGGTAATTGACCTTGACGGCGACAAGGACAAGGATCTGATTCTTGGTGATATCACCTACCCCAACCTGCTTGAGCTTCGAAACGGAGGCAGTCTGCAAAAGGCAAAAATAACAATGCAGGTGCAAGGCTTCCCTGCCAATAGCCGTTCTGTGAACCTTCCGGTTTTTCCGGTGGCAGGGCTGGCCGACCTTGATCATGATGGCAAGAGCGACCTGCTTGTGGGGGCCAATAGTAAAAGTAATGCAGAGAATTACCGGTCAGTATGGTATTATAAAAACACAGGAACCACTGATATTCCCTCTTTCAGTTTTGTAACTGATACACTGATGGTTGCTTTAAGTCCTGATTTCGGACAAGGCTCAATACCTGTATTGTTTGACTATAATAATGACGGAAAGCAGGATCTGGTTATTGGTAACGAAGGGTACAGCGGCTCCGGCGGATTGCAGCCGGCACTGGCCCTCTTTGAAAATACAGGTGACGCCTTCCGCCTTGTAACCAGAGATTTTGCCGGACTTTCTACCCTGCAGACCGGCGTGCGGTATTTTCATCCGGCCTTTACTGATCTTGATACAGATGGCGACAAGGATATGCTGATCGGGTGTTCAGACGGGAAGCTGTTACAGTTTGAAAATACTGCAGGCAGCGCGGCCGAAGCTTCGTTTGAATTCAGAACTGCCTCATTCGGGCAAATTGATGTTGGCACTTTTGCAGCTCCTTTTGCATTTGACCTTGATGGTGACAATCAGGATGAACTTATTTGCGGAAACGGAGAAGGTAAATTCTGGTATTTTAAGCTAAAGCCACAAGGCGCACTAATTATTCCGGAGCTAATCAGCAATTTCTGGGGTGGCGTTACAACTGCTGATCAGCAATCACCGCAAGGATTTTCACGTCCATTTTTATTCAGGAAAAACGCTGAAAATTACCTGCTTTCAGGATCCGCTTCAGGTAATTTTAAGCTGTTTTCAATTGACGAGAACGGTCTGCTAATGCTGGCTGATTCAACCCTTGGCGGCAGGCAGCCGGGTGAAAAAACCGCGGTATGTCTCTCCGATTTTAATAACGATGGATTATTGGATGCCATCAGCGGAAATCAGGCCGGGGGACTGTGTTATTATCAGGGTATGCCTCCGCTCGATTTGAAAACGATTGCGGCGCCTTCTCCCCTGCTCCACCTTTTTCCCAATCCGGGGCATGATCATCTGACGATCTTACCCGTTTGCAATGTGGATGTAAACGGCTCAGTTACGGTTTATGATTTGTGCGGAAAGGAAATCAGTTCTGGCCGGCTTGCAGCGGATGGCTTAAAAATAAATACCGCAAACTGGGCAACCGGTGTTTATGTTTGTCGCTATGCCCTGCATAACAGGATAACTTTTATTAAATGGATAAAATACTGAACGCCCAATGCGCCCTTTCTAATTTAATCCAACCATAAAGTCAGGGCTTTGCCCTTCTCTAATTTCTTCCTTCTAATTTCCTGACGAATCACAACCATATAATGGTTCGGGACTGATGAACGGCTGATTTTTTCATTACACTGAATCTACTAATTTAGCCGTCAAATGTTTACCCAATCCCAGAATGAACTTTCAAACATCAGAAAACCAGCAAATGATCACGGAGATGATCCGTGACTTTGGAGACAAACACATCCGCCCCCATTTTATGGAATGGGATGAACAACAGTATTTCCCCCGGGATCTCTTTAAAAAATTTGGCGACATCGGCCTGATGGGCATCCTTGTTCCTGAATCATACGGAGGATCAGGATTCGGGTACCTTGAATATGTAACAGCACTGACCGAACTCGGAAAAATTTGCGGTTCAATCTGCCTTTCTGTTGCAGCTCATAATTCTCTTTGCACCGGCCATATACTGCAGTTTGGCAATGAGGAGCAAAAGCAGAAATATCTGCCTAAACTGGCAGGCGGCGAATTGCTGGGCGCCTGGGGTTTAACCGAAGCCAACACCGGTTCTGACGCCATGCGTATGAAATGTGTGGCCCAGAAAGATGGAGATTTTTATGTGATCAATGGCACAAAAAACTGGATTACGCATGGCATCAGCGGCGATGTGGCTGTTGTGATTGTGAGAACGGGTGAGCTGCTTGATTCGCATGGTATGACAGCCTTTATCATTGAAAGGGGCACTCCCGGATTTTTAGCGGGAAAAAAAGAGAACAAATTAGGAATGAGGGCCTCAGAAACCGCAGAACTGATTTTTGACAACTGCAGGGTGCATAAAGATCAGGTACTCGGCAAAGAGGGTGATGGCTTCATTCAGGCCATGAAAGTGCTTGATGGCGGCAGGATTTCGATTGCGGCACTCTCTCTCGGCATTGGTAAAGGTGCTATTGAGGCCTCGCTTAAGTATGCCAAGGAACGGGAGCAATTTGGCCAGCCGATTGCCAATTTTCAGGGCATCAGCTTTAAACTTGCCGACATGAGTACAAAATATCAGGCGGCTGAATTACTTACCCTGCGTGCTGCCGACCTTAAGAACCGGGGAGAAAAGGTTACCCGCGAATCGGCCATGGCCAAGTTATATGCCTCTGAAATGTGCGTGGCTGTTTCAAATGAGGCAGTTCAGATTCATGGCGGATATGGTTATACCAAAGATTTCCCGGTTGAGAAATTTTACCGTGATTCAAAGTTGTGTACCATTGGTGAAGGCACCAGCGAAATACAGAAAGTAGTTATAGCCAAGCAATTACTAAGCTGATGTGATCAAGGGCCGCTTAAGCTGCTTTTAGAAGCCATTTCGAGTATCTGCTCAATCTGGCGGCGTATGGCTGATCCGTCGAAATAATTGTTGATGATGATAGAGAAAGCGATTTTATTGCCACCGGCATCGGTAAAGTAGCCAGCAAAAGCGCGTACACCGCTCATGCTGCCGGTTTTGGCTTTCAGTCCGCTGATTTTTCTAAATGATGCAAGGGTTCCGGGTTTACCGGGCTCGGCCAGTGAGCCCTCAAAAGCAGGGAACCAGCTCTGTTTATAAGCGCTACACAACAGCCCGGTCATACCTGATGTAGTGACCAGGTTTTTACGACCTAATCCGCTCCCTTCACGCAGGATGAACAAAGTGTCTGTTGCAAAACCTTTATTAATAAGACTTTTTCTGATTTTCACACAGGCATCTTCTGCGCTGCCTTCCGAACCAAGTTGCATACCCACCTTTCGGGCAATGGCTTCGGCATAAAGATTATTGCTGTTACTGTTCACCTCTTTCAAAAGTTCTTCAAGCGGAGCGGATGAAAACTCTGCCAGCAGCGAATCGCCTTTACCCGGCGTATATAACTGTTCAGAAACTGCATACCCCCTGCGTACCTCAATACCTTCACGCTGAAGGGTATCATAAAGTTCCTTGATCATTTGCAGCGGCGGGTTGGGTAAGGCCATCCGCTCCTCAGCATTTTTCGTCTTTGGGGAAAGGTTACCTGCTGCATCAATCCTATCGGAAAAAGGCTCCGGAAAAAACCCTATTTCAGCATCCTGAGCAGCGGTTTTGACTTTGTTGCTGATTGTTCCCGGATAATCGAATGGCCCGACAGGGCGCATCAGCACTGTATCGGATTGAGCTGAAAAACGCACGGCCACACTGTTGTTTCGCCAATTGATGCCATAAACACCACCCCCATAATAGTTGGCCACGTCTTCCCATACCCGGTCATTGGGCACCGCCCTGTAATCATAGGGAAATCTGTGGGGGTCAGCTTCTATTCTGCCCCTGATTTTCTTCACTCCGGCATCAGATAGTGCCTTAGAGAAAATACCCAACACCTTCTGCTGCCCATGCCCTAAGGATGGATCACCGGCGCCGTTAACAATTAAATCACCTGATAAACGCCCCCTGTGTATTTCACCATGCATCCAAAGGCTTGTTTTAAATCTGAATGCAGGCCCCAGCAAATCAAGGGCAGCTGTACTGGTGTACAACTTCGCAACTGAGGCCGGAATCAGCATCAAACCGGCATTGTATGCTTCAAGCTCCTTTCCGTCGGCCGCATTTCTGAAACACCAGCTGATACTTGCGCCCTTCAGACCCTGCAATTGGGTAAGCTTTTCCAGCTCTTGCTTAAATTTAAGTTTGTTAATGTTTTTATTGTCAATGACTTCCTGCGCCCTGATCGGATTAAGCAGGACAACCAGATAAGGAAATAAAAACCACCGGATGAGCATGTTCAAAAGTAAGTTTTCATCGTCAATTAAACTACAAAACTTACTTTTGTAGCATGGCGGGCAGCAGTTTCGGTACATTATACAGATTACATACTTACGGGGAATCGCACGGCAAGGCAATCGGCGGAATTATAGATGGTTGTCCGCCCGGCCTGCCGCTTGATTTGGCTTTGATACAGCACCAGCTTGACCGACGTAAACCCGGTCAGAGTTCCATCACAACTGACCGAAAGGAAAGTGATACCGTAATTTTTCAGTCGGGTCTTATTGGCAATATCACCAGTGGAACACCCATCGGTTTTATACTGAACAATGAAGATCAGCGGTCGGGAGACTATAAGCAGCTGGAGGACAACTACAGGCCTTCACATGCTGATTATACCTACGATCAAAAATACGGACTGCGTGATCACCGTGGCGGAGGGCGTTCGAGTGCCCGTGAAACAGCCTGCAGGGTAGTTGCAGGCGCTGTTGCGGCCCAGTGGTTAGCTACCCTTGGCATCAGGATTTTCGCCTATGTTTCAGCAGTTGGCACTATAGAAATACCACTTTCGGTTGAAGCTGTGAATCCCGATCTGATTGACAGCAATGCAGTAAGGTGTCCGCATGCTGAAACCGCTGCCGGGATGGAAGCAATGATCGCCTCATTAAAAGCAGAGGGAGATACCATCGGCGGCATCATAACATGCGTAATCAGGGGCTGCAAACCAGGCCTTGGTGAACCGGTTTTTGACAAGCTGCATGCCGACCTTGGAAAAGCAATGCTCAGTATCAATGCCGTAAAAGGATTTGAATACGGGAGTGGCTTTGCCGGTTGCTCCATGCGCGGATCAGCACACAATGATCAGTTTGGCAGCGCCGGCGGAAAGGTGCATACACTTACCAATCACAGCGGAGGCATTCAGGGTGGAATTTCAAACGGGGAAGACATTTACTTCAGGGTAGCCTTTAAGCCGGTTGCAACCATTTCAAAAGCGCAACAAAGCGTAAACCGCGAAGGGCAGCAGGTTGAGATTGCCGTGAAAGGGCGCCACGACCCCTGTGTTGTGCCACGGGCGGTACCAATTGTGGAGTCAATGGCCGCTCTCGTAATTGCTGACCATCAGTTAAGGCAGCGTACAATAAATTCAATGGCCTGAAGTTTTAATGGCAGGTTTATCAGCCGTAATTTTAATGCGCATTTGTTTTTTCGTACACACATAGCCCAAATGAGAGAATGCTAAAGAAAATTTTAAAGATTGGCTCAATTACAATGTTGGTTATAGTGGCTGCTATGATCATAATTCCTTTCGCATTCAAGGGTAAGATCATGCAGCTTGTAAAGGAAGAAGCCAATAAAAATCTGAACGCTACCCTTCAGTTCAGCGACCTTGATCTCAGTTTATTCAGGAGTTTCCCCTACATGAGTATCGGGCTCGATAACCTTTCTATTGTCGGAAAAGGTGCCTTCATCGGTGATACACTGATAGCCGCCCGTTCAATCAGATTGAGTACCGATCTGATGAGTATTATCACGGGCAGTGAAATTGGTATCCGGTCATTTGAAATTAAGGAGGCCGCTATGCTGCTTAAAATACTCAAGGACGGAAAAGCAAACTGGGATATCACAAAACCAAGCCCGCCTCCTCCGCCCGGTGTAACCGAAGCTCCCCCGGCATTTAAAGCCCGTCTGCATCATTATGCGCTCGAAAATTGCCGCATTGTTTACGATGACCGGCAATCAGACATGCTGGTAAAAATTGAAAACGCTGATCACGAAGGCAGTGGTGATTTTACCGCCGATTTTACCGATCTTGAAACAGAAACAAAAATTGAAGCATTTAGTTTCACCTATAGCGGTGTGCCTTATCTGGTAAGGGCAAAGCTGGGCTATAAGGCCGGATTCGGTCTTGACCTGAAAAATTCGGTATATGAATTCAGGGAAAACGCGTTAAGTCTGAACGACCTGCAGTTAAAATTTGCCGGTTCGGTGGCGATGCCTGCCGATGACATCACAATGGATATAAAATATGAAGTGCTGAAAAACAATGTAAGCAGTTTCTTTTCACTCATACCGGGGGCCTATACCGATGATTTCAGCAATATTAAGTCGGCAGGGAAGCTGGCCTTTAACGGATTTGTAAAAGGCACCTATGGCGAGAAAAGCATGCCTGGTTTTGCCTTTAACCTTCTGATTGAGAATGGAATGATTCAATATCCAACACTTCCGGGAGCCATCAGTAATCTGCAGGTAAAAACAACCATAACAAATCCCGGTGGCGATGCTGACAAAACTGTAATTGATGTGTCAAAATTTCATGCTGATTTGGCCGGTGTGCCTGTTGATGCGCGTCTCATTGTTCGCACTCCTGTTTCTGATCCTGATCTGGATGCCGCACTCAAAGGCCGTATTGACCTTGGTAAGGTGAAAGACTATCTGCCCCTCGAGAAGAAAACAAGCCTTTCGGGGCTGCTGGATGCCAACGTGGAATTCAGGGGCCGGCTTTCAGCCATTGAGCAGCAAAAGTATCAGCAGTTTCAGGCTTCCGGTTCGGCATCGCTGAATAATTTCAGGTACAATGCACCATCGTTGCCTCAGGAGGTTTTGATCAGCAACGCCGCAATGAGCTTCACCCCTAAAGCCATCAACCTGAGCAGCTTTAAGATGGTGACAGGGAAAAGTGATCTTTCAGCAAGCGGTTCTGTTGAAAATTACCTGGCCTATGTTTTCGCCAATAAGCCCCTGAGCGGAAGCCTGAACCTCAGCAGCAGGTTGTTTGATCTGAACCCTTTTATGGCAGAAAGTTCAACAAAGGATACAGCGACCGCCAAAGGATCAGGCAATAGTTACATACCAATACCCGACCGGATCGCATTCATTCTGCAGGCCTCCTTTGAAACCCTGCTTTATGACAACATGCGCCTCAACAACCTCAAAGGGGTTCTTGAACTGAATGAACAGGTTTTAAAAATGCGCGATGTGGTAATGAATACGCTGGGTGGAAATATTGAACTAAGTGGCATGTATGATACAAGAGACATCGCCGGCCCCGGCCTTGATTTAAATCTGCAGGTAAAGGATATCAACATCCGCGAGGCGGCAGCCACTTTCAGCACGGTAAAAGCACTGGTGCCTGTGGCTGAAAACGCAACTGGTACCGCCAGCCTGAAGCTAAATTTTGCCGCAAAGACCGACAAGAATTTTAACCTCATCTATCCCACACTAAACGGATCAGGAAATATCAGTACAAGCAGGATTACCATTGAAGGGTTTGAAATGGTGAAGCGCACTGCCGAGGCGTTAAAGCTTGACAAACTCAAGAAGTGGCAGCTGGAAAAATTTTCTGCCGGATTCGCCATCAGGGGTGGGAAATTGTTTGTTGAACCCTTCGATACCAGAATAGGCAACTATAAAGCGAAAATTGCCGGAAGCAACGGAATTGATCAATCAATAGATTATGTGGTTA
>JBIICM010000133.1:0-7037 GCA_044238875.1 Flavobacteriales bacterium
GGACTTGAATTGCAATTCTGCAACCATCCGTTTGGCGGGTTCTTAAACTGAATGATTTCGCTGAGCTCGTGGGTTCCCTGCCAGTCATTGTCAGGATCAGATCCGTTTAATAGTCCGCGGGTTTTTACGCCGGTACTCCTTTTGGGAATAAAGTTACCCTGCCAGTAAGCGATATTGCCCTCACGGTCGGCGAACATGGTATTGTTTGAGGAGTTGGTGCGCAGCTGCATTACTGACTGAAACGTATTGAAACCATTTGATTTGGTTCTCAAAAAAGATTGCTGCAGGGCATCAAGCGGATTGTTCATCAGGCTGGTAGTAATCCAGTTGTTGTCTTTTTTGCCTGTTACAGGTCCGTGGTGCGTGAAATAGGTTTCAAAATACCTGGATTCAAGCTTGCCTTTGGTAAGGTATTTAATCTCTACTTTTTTTGTTATAACAGGTTTCAGGTCATTGCCATGCTTGTACATGTATGGCTTTTTTGAGTTGACTTCCTCAAGGTATTCATCAATCACATCTGTTGAGCTGCTGGTATGCATCCAGCCGCAATTTTCATTAAAACCCTGATAAATGAAAAATTGGCCCCAGGTTACCGCTCCGTAAGCATTCAGCCCCTCTTCACTTACCATGTGCACTTCGGTTCTGAAGAAAAAAGTAGTATGCGGATTGATCAGCAGCATGGCATTACCTGAAGCCGATCTTGAAGGTCCAACAGCTATTCCGTTGGAGCCCCTTCCATCGGGTATGGCAGGATCGAGCCGCCCTTCCTCCTGCCCTGATTGCTTCTTTTTACCATAAAATGCCTGTAACCTTTGGGCAGATACTGTGGATATATCGCCACCTATGCTGCCTTCACTGAACATCAATGGCATCCACGGTTTGAATTGGCTGATGAGCCTTGGTTTAACAGAGGGGTTTTTATATAGATAGTAATTGAGACCGTCAGCCCACGCATCCATCAGTTTTTTCAACCATTCCGGGCTTTTCTGATACAGCTGCAAGGCCATATTGGTATCAATAAATAAACGCTGCCGGAGGTCTTCGTAAAGAAATTGCTCTCCAAAAGCTTCCGCCTTCCGCCCAAGAACCTCGATATAGTTGCGTTCAACCCGGTCAAAATCGTCTTCTGCCTGAGCGTACATCAGTCCGAAAACGGCATCGGCATCAGATTTTCCGAAAATATGAGGGATATCCCACTGATCACGGATAATCGTAACGCGACCTGCGAAATCTTTCCATTTTTTGATGTTTTCGGGGGCAGACTGCGCCTTAATGAGCAAGGGAAAAGCTCCGGCTACAACAAGTAAAAACCTGATTATCAAGATGCTATTCATCTGATTTTTTTTCCGATGAAAGTACAAATTCCATGTAAAATGAATTCATGGCAAAGCCATTTAAAATGGTTTGTTTTGAAGTAAGCAGAAAATTACCGGAGCTTCAACGGGTTGATTTGCTGCCGATGCGGTCTTTCAGGTATTTGTAAATTTCGATTTGTGACCTGATTTTAATGGGCGACTGCGATTTCCTAAAGGAGTTATTCTGAATTTTATTAATGGTTCTTGCTTTTACATTGTCTTTCCACTGAATATTCAGGATATCAATGACTTCCTGTTTTAGGTCAGCATCATTTACCGGAAATGCGACTTCAAATCGCCTGCTGAGGTTCCGCTCCATCCAGTCGGCTGAAGATAAATAAACAATAGGATGATTGTCGTTGCAAAAAACATAAACCCTGCTATGTTCCAGAAACCGGTCAACAATGCTGATCACTTTTATATTTTCACTGAGTCCTTTCCGGCCCGGTATCAGGCAGCATATTCCGCGGATTATTAGTTTCACTTTAACACCTTCGGCACTGGCTTCATACAATTTATCAATCATGCGCTGATCCTGCAGGCTGTTTAATTTCAGCATAATATATGCAGGTTTTCCTTTGAGTGCGTGTTTGATTTCCTGATCAATCAGCGTTATCAGATCATGTCGCATGTGATCGGGAGCAACCAATAAATGGCTGAACTCTTTTTTAACCCTTGTATCTTTCAATATATCAAAAACAGCAGCCACTTCCCTACAGAGGTATTTGTCTTTGCTGAACAGGCCTGTGTCAACATAGGTTCCGGCTGTTGCTTCATTGAAATTGCCTGAGCCGAGGTACACATAGCGGCGTATTTTTTCCTGCTCTTTCCGTTCAATACAAATCATTTTTGCATGCACCTTAAGGATGGGAAAACTATACAACACATTTACGCCTGCCGCTTCGAGTTCGCGGGCATATTCAATATTTGACTCTTCATCGAACCTTGCTTTCAGTTCAATGAAGGCTGTAACAGATTTACCATTTTTAATGGCCAGCAGTAAAGCCTGAATTACACGTGACGATTGTGCGACACGATAAAGGGTAATTTTTATTGATTTTACGTCTTTATCTTCAGCTGCCTCTGTTAAAAAATCAATAACAGGATCATAGCAATGATATGGAAAATGCACCATCAGATCTTTCTTTGAAATGGCCTCGAGCATTGAGGTATGAGGCAATTTCAGACAAGGCAGTTTTTCATTGAAGAGCCCCTTTTTCTCAAAGACGGGAAAGTTGAAGAGATCTGAAAAGTTATGGTATCGGCCTCCAGGCATTAGATCCATGCTTGAGATGCCGAAAACCTTGCGTAGTTGCTTGAGGAAATCGGCTGGCATTGACCTGTCGTAGAGCAACCGTGTGGGAGTACCTTTTGAACGTTCGGTGAGTCCTTTTTTAATCTTTTTCAGCAAACTTCCGCTGAATTCATCTTCAAGAATCAGGTCGGCATCGCGGGTAAGTTTAATACTGTATGCTTCAATCAGTTCATATTCCGGAAAAATCTCCTTGATACAAAATCTGATTACATCACCGAGAATGATTACGCAATGTTTTCCGTTTGATTTCGGCAGGATAACGAAACGATTGACCTTCGGAGAGGGAATTTCGGTGAGCGCATATTCATATTTTCTGGGGCCTGGCCGGTCGTAATCACATAGTTTCACAGCCAGGTAGATTGATTTGTCTTCGAGCACCGGCTGTGCACCACTGGTTTTGAGGGCTACAGGCTTTAAGTGTGGCTGAACCTTTGTGCGAAAAAAATCGCGGACAAAACTTTGCTGCTCCTCATTGAGCATTTTCTCGTTGAGCAGCAGAATACCTGCATCAGCGAGGTCTCTGATGATCTGATTGCGGAAGATCAGATCGAACTCCTGCTGCTGCGCAATAACTGTTTTTTGTATTTTTTTCAGAATTTCGAGCGGATTTTCAGGAAGCTCCTTTTTGGTTCTGCGGGTAAGCTGCGCCAGTCTTTTCCATTCGGCCACCCTGATGCGGTAGAACTCTTCGAGGTTCGACGAGAAAATGGCCAGGAACTTCATGCGCTCATAAAGCGGCACCTGACGGTTGCTTGCTTCCTGCAAAACACGGTGGTTAAACGACAACCAGCTGAGATCACGGTTAAAATAAAGGCCGGCCATGATCAGGAATTTTTAAGGGGAAACTCAAACATAAACAGATTACCGCTTTGATAATCAATGGCTGACCATTTATCAGTATCAAATGACAAACCTGCTACCGAACAGGTTGGAAAACGATCAATCGCCCGGCCGGTATAGGCCTCGGTAAGCAGATGTACTGCGGGGTTATGACCTACCAGTATGATACAATCAACATCGTTTGGTGTATTTCGCAATAAACCGGAAAGGGTATCAGGATAGGCCTGATAAATTTCAGGATGAAAATGAATTGCAGATTTTTTCAAACCTGATTTTTCACCTATAATGGTTGCGGTCATCGCCGTTCGGGCAGCCGGACTGGCAAGAAGAAAGCATCGGCCCAAAAGGTGATTTTTTAAAAGTGAACCCGCTTTTTCAGCATCCTCAATACCTCTTTCGGTTAGGATCCGGTCGAAATCTTTTTGACCGGGCTGATCTTTCTGGGCTTTTGCATGCCTGATGATGAAAAGATGTTTCATACTAAAGTGGCAATTTTAAATAAAAAGTTAACTGAATATGATGAGACTGTTAAAACTTAACATTGAAACAGGCGAATTTAACAATTGAACGCAGGTTTTTTTTGTTGTTTTGCCACCTGAATGGAGAAGAAAAACATTTTGTTCCTGATTAATCCTGTTTCAGGAGGTTATTCAAAGAAGAAACTCCACGGAATCATTGCGCGCGAGGTTGATCAGCAGCAGTATAATTTGCGTATTGTTGAAACCCGCGCTGCAGAAGAGGCTGATGAGCTTACAACAATGGCTGTTCAGCAGGATTTTTTTATGGTTACGGCAGTTGGGGGCGATGGCACTATCAACAACATTGCGCGACACCTAACCGGATCAAATACGGCTTTGGGTATCATACCGGCCGGCTCAGGGAATGGATATGCGCGCTCCCTTGGTATTCCGTTACAAAATTCAAAGGCGCTGCAATGCATCAATAGGGGTAAAACCATCCGGGTAGATACCGGACTGATGAATGGCCGCACATTTGTTAATGTTGCAGGTATTGGTTTCGATGCGCATGTGGCTCATTGTTTTCAGCAAACAAGCAACCGGGGATTTTTAAATTATGTAAGCATCACCCTGAAGGAGTTCAGCAGTTTTGAGCCGGTTACCATGCAAATTGAAAACGGTGCGTTAATTAAATCAGAAAAAGCTTTTCTGGCCAGTATTTGTCTGGGCCAACAATATGGAAACAATGCCTATATCGCTCCGAAGGCTGATCTCTGCGACGGCTTATTTGATGTAACCATTATCCGCAAGGCTGATTTAATAAGGGTGCCCGGCATTGTATGGAAGTTGTTTTCACGAAGCTTCAGCGAATCTGACAATATTCATATGTTTACTTCTGCATCAGTTCGCATACAACTTGAGCAGCCGGTGAGTGTTCATCTTGATGGCGATCCTGCAGCAAAGGCGAGCAATATTGATTTTATGGTCAACCCGCTTTCGCTGCAGGTGGTTGTTTGACCATTGCGCCCGACGCTCATTTTACCAATTATTTTAATAAATCGCTGCGTAATCTTTATATTCAGCTAATCGTAAGGCGGACTGATGGTTTTCTTTATTAAACCGGGTTGGCAATCAACATATCCCCTCCGCTTTCCGACCTATTAATATTTCCGTTCATAACTTTTTTCACCTTTCTTCTTTTTTTATACCCCCTTCGGCTTAAATTAGCCCTAAAATTTTATTACGCATTGGTATCTAATTTATGCATGCTCCGGTGGTTCGTTTACAAAAAATTTGGCATCGCGATGACTGGCGCATTGCCTTATTTTTTGATTTCAACGCAGGTGTTATTGCGCATGTTAAAAGTATAGGAGCCCGCTGGAGCAAAACGCTTTCTTGCTGGTATCTGAATTACCACGCTAATGCATACAATGAACTTAAACGCTTGCCACTCAGCCTGCAATTGCCGGTTGCTGAGCAAACTGAAAATAAGGTGGCCGGAGCTGACATCCGTGAAACTCCACCCATACCCCGCGAGGGGGGCATTCCGTCAGAGGAGTCGCTGACTTCGCTGCAATCGGAACATACGGGCAAACAACGCCCGGATAATTTTTCAGATTTGCAATTACTTGAGAGTGTTGGGCGCTACTGGGTATTTAAGTTGAATTACCGGCAGAATATTGTAACGCTATTAAAAGGTGTGAAAGGTGTTTTCTGGAACAAAACGCACCGGTGTTACATGGCTTTGCAGCATCAGCGGGTGAAAGAGCAGGTGGAGGCTATTTTTGGCGTTCAAGACTTTTTTCCGCCTTTACAGAAAGTGTCTGCAAATAAGGTATTATCGGGTGAGCTAGTGATTGAGCCGCATGCTGCTGATGAAAAACATATGCAGGTACATTTACCGGCGCAGTTTTCTTTCAGCGAGCGCCTCAGGCGGTTGTCGTTTTGTCGGTACAGTCGTTCGGCGCAATGTTATCTTTTGCCTGCCACCCTTGAATTGTTGAATACGCTTAAACTGATGTTTGAGCATGACAGGTTAACATGGAAGGTGAATTTGCCGGATAATTATTTAAAGCCATCTAATGCTCCATCGCGTAAGCGATTAGAGTTGACCGGAAGTCGCGAGCGTTTGCTGGTTCAGGTTCCGGAATCGGTGCGGCCGGTGCTGGAGGATATGTTAAATCTGATGATAGCCCGTAATTATAGTGCATCAACCATACGCAGCTACGGGCAATGGATGATCAGACTTATGCGTGATCACGGGTACCTTGATCCGGCGGAGTTAACAGAGCGGGAGGTGATTCGGTACTTGGCAGATTTAATGCAGCAGGGGCTTCACAGTGCCAGTGGTCATTCGCTGGTAAATGCCCTCAAGTTTTACTACCGTGATGTGTTAAAATTCAGTGGCTGGCAGTTGGATATACCCCGCCCCAAGTCGGAGAAGAAATTACCATCAGTTTTGACTCGGGATGAGTGCCGGCGGATTTTCGATCAGGTATCAAATCCGAAGCACAGTTTATTGCTTCTGATTACCTATGGTTCGGGCTTGCGTTTAGGGGAGGTGGCTACATTAAAGTGGAGCGATGTGTTGTTTGATGAATATAAGATACATATAAAGGATGCCAAAGGGAGGAAGGATCGGCTGGTAATGTTACCTGCAGCATTAGTTAATCAGTTGTTGCATTACCGCGGTATGGTAACCCGCAAGGGAGGAAACGACTATGTTTTTGAGGGGCAGTATGCGGGCGAGCCTTATTCGGTGAGGAGTTTACAACAGGTGATGAAGCGCAGTGTAGAAAAGGCCGGAATTGAGAAAAATGTATCGGTACATACGTTGCGACATAGTTTTGCAACGCATTTACTGGAGGGAGGCACAGACATCCGTTATATTCAATCATTGTTGGGACACAGTAGTATCAAAACTACAACCATATACACACATCTGACGCAGAAGCGTTTGCGCGACATCCAGAGTCCGTTAGATCACCCGGACATGCAAATAAACGCAACCAAAAACACGAACAATTAGGCGGGTATAAACAAGTTATGTGAGATTGCTTTTGGATCTCT
>JBIICM010000134.1:0-7021 GCA_044238875.1 Flavobacteriales bacterium
GTATCGCCCTTGGGTCCTTGTGGCCCGGCGGGACCTGTTAAACCGATGGGTCCTTGAGCTCCTGCGGGACCTTGTGGACCGGCGGGGCCGGTTAAGCCGATGGGTCCTTGCGCTCCGGCAGCTCCTGCAGGTCCTTGTGGTCCTGTTAACCCAATGGGGCCCTGTGCACCTGTTGGCCCGCTATCTCCCTTGGGTCCTTGCGCTCCGGCAGCTCCTGCAGGACCTTGTGGCCCGGCGGGGCCAGTTAAGCCAATGGGTCCTTGCACTCCGTCAGCTCCTGCAGGACCTTGTGGCCCTGTTAAACCGATGGGTCCTTGAGCTCCTGCAGGTCCTTGTGGACCGGCGGGGCCGGTTAAGCCGATGGGTCCTTGCGCTCCGGCAGCTCCTGCAGGACCTTGTGGCCCGGCGGGTCCGGTCAAACCAATGGGCCCCTGTGCACCTGCAGGGCCTGTTAAGCCTATGGGTCCTTGTGGGCCTGATGCACCTGCTGGCCCGGTATCGCCCTTGGATCCTTGCGATCCATCAGCTCCTGCGGGACCCTGTGGCCCGGTATCTCCCTTGGGGCCTTGAGCTCCGGCAGCTCCTGCAGGACCTTGTGGCCCGGCGGGGCCGGTCAAACCAATGGGCCCCTGTGCACCTGCAGGGCCTGTTAAGCCTATGGGTCCTTGTGGACCTGTTGCACCTGCGGGCCCGGTATCTCCCTTGGGTCCTTGCGCTCCATCAGCTCCTGCAGGACCTTGTGGCCCGGTATCTCCCTTGGGTCCTTGTGCTCCGGCAGCTCCTGCGGGACCTTGTGGACCTGCGGACCCTGTTAAACCAATTGGCCCCTGTGCACCTGCAGGGCCTGTTAAGCCTATGGGTCCTTGTGGACCTGTTGCACCTGTTGGCCCGGTATCGCCCTTGGGTCCTTGCGCTCCTGCCGGACCTTGCGGCCCGGCGGGGCCAGTCAAACCAATGGGACCTTGTGGCCCGGGCGTTCCGGGATTATCTGAACGCAGTGCATATAAGGCAAATGGTACAGAAACAAGTTGAGACTCTCCTATAGAGACAAACTGCCCTGAATTGAATAGATCCACCTCCATTTTTATCCATTTTTCACCCGATGCCCAGTTAATTGAAGTAAATGAACCAATTAAAGGATCTCCGAGGCCGATTTTTAAGGTGAATAATCCGAACTGGTTAGTAGCAGCCGAATGTTGTTCCTGATATTCAGGGTCGCTTCCCTGGCCATTTCCCAAAATACTTAGTTTAAGTTTTAGTGTTTGATTGACCAACAAGGCACCGGAACCTGTTCTTGCTATAGCCTGATAGTTGATTGATTGCGGAATTTGTGCGGATAGTTCACCCTTAAAGCAAAAGAGGAAAACAAAAATCAATAACGAAAAAAAACAGACTTTCTTCATACGCAAGGTTTGAATGGTTAAAACCAAAAAACAATTTGGGTGATCTTCACTTTTTTTTTCAAAATAAGCATTATTTTAAGAAATATAAAAGCGGACCTGAATTTTCCCTGTCAAGGTTCACTCAGGTTTTTAACCATATTTTTCGCGCCAAAGCTGCCGCAGTCTTTTGGCCAACTCCGCTTCCCTGGCTGATGCTCCCGGCTTATACAGAACGGTTCCTTTTATGGCATCAGGCAGATATTCCTGCGGTATAAAGTTTCTTTCGAAGTCATGCGGGTATTGGTAATCCAACCCATATCCCATGTTTTTCATCAAAGCAGTTGGGGCGTTGCGAAGATGAAGCGGCACCGGCAGATCTCCCGTTTTCTTCACCAATTCCTGAGCAGCCCTGATGGCCATGTATGTGGCATTGCTTTTTTCTGAAGCAGCGAGATAAATGGCCGTTTGCGAAAGTATGAGGTCACATTCAGGATAGCCTACAACCTTCACTGCCTGAAAACAACTGTTTGCCATTACAAGTGCTGTAGGGTTCGCATTGCCGATATCTTCAGCAGCAAGAATCAAAAGACGCCGGGCAATAAATCCGGGATCCTCTCCACCTTCCAGCATCCTTGCCAGATAGTAAACGGCCGCATTGGGATCTGAGCCCCTTATACTTTTTATAAAAGCTGAAATAATATCATAATGTTGTTCTCCGGCCTTGTCATATCTGACCGGATTTTCCTGCAGCACTTTTAAAACGTTTTCGTTATTTACCAATACCGCTTCACCGGCTGGCTGAACCATTACTACCAGTTCAAGCAGGTTCAGCAATTTTCGGGCATCTCCGCCTGAATACCTGAATAAGGCATCGGTTTCTTCAATGCTGATATCCCTGACTTTTAAAAATGAATCAGTCTGAAGGCTCATAGCAATCAGCTGCATCAAATCATCTGTTTCAAGGTTTTTTAATGAATATACCTGACAGCGCGAAAGCAATGCAGGGATTACCTCAAAAGAGGGGTTTTCGGTAGTGGCACCGATGAGTGTAATCAAGCCTTTTTCAACCGCGCCAAGCAGTGAATCCTGCTGCGATTTACTGAAGCGGTGAATTTCATCAATAAAGAGCAATGGCTTGCCGAAAAGACCACCCCTGGCAGCAGCTGACTCAATCACCTCTCGCACTTCCTTAACACCTGATTGAATGGCGCTCAGTGCATAAAAACCGGCAGCAGTTTCACGGGCCAGTAATCGTGCGAGCGTTGTTTTTCCAACGCCGGGAGGCCCCCAGAGTATTATTGAAGGCAGTGGTAGTTTTTCTTCAATGATTCTTCTGATCAGCCCATGGGGCCCCACAAGATGCTGCTGGCCAACATAAGCCGAAAGGCTTACGGGGCGCATTCTTTCTGCCAAAGGTTCTGTGGGTACTTCCAAGATTTAATTTATTGCGGAGGACGCCTCCGGTTTTTTGTGCTTCCATCTTTTATGCGACCAAAGCCAGTATTCGGGTTGTTCGCGGATCATTGCTTCGAGCAGTGCTGAGTGGCCGGAAGTGATTTCTCCTTCCCGTGTTTCTGCTCCGTTTCCACAAACCGTGAGATATTCAAGGGTGTACATGCCCCTTTTAACTTTACTGATCTTACCAAAAACAACCCCCATACCATATTGTCGGGCATATTTCTCTGTGCCGGCAGCTACCAGGGTATCCTGATTCAGAAATTTTAACCACATACCTTTATTAGGTTTTGACGGACTTTGGTCAGCAATAAATCCGTTAATTGTCAGTCGATTTTTTCTGTTTTCCATTTCAAGGTAAAGACGGCTAACTTCAATCAATTCAATGCCGAACCTGGAGCGCGAATGAATCATAAATCGGTTTATCAGGTGATTTTTTATGGCAAGATAAACCCCCTGAGGTTTATGGCGGCAATGAAACGGAAGCGACATGGCAGCCCATTCCCAGTTATTATAATGTCCGGTAACAGCAATTAATGAAATGTTTTTGTTGAAAAATGATTCAAGCAATTCAGGATTTTTTAAGACCATCCGTTTCTTAAGCACATTTTCAGATATGGTAAATGACTTTATCGTTTCTACGACTATGTCTGAAAGATGCCTGTAAAATTTGCGCTCAATCAGTAAACGTTCGGCAGCAGATTTTTCAGGAAATGAGTTGTTTAAATTGTTTCTGCAAACCGTTACCCGGTATTTGAGTATGCGATAGATAACAAGGTAAAGCACATCCGACAAAATATATAATATGCTCAGTGGAAGTAAAGATAGTATCCACAGAAAACTGAGTAACAGACAGGAAAAAAACAGTGAAATTAATTGTCTTAAAATTTTCATTACTGAAAATTATCTGCAATAAAGACGTATAATATCATACGCTTCCTGATTTCCAAGCGCAGCCGATTTTTCAAGGTCTTTACATGCGGCGTCCCGATAGCCGGCTATATAATTAACGATACCTCTTTTATAAAACACCTGTTGATTTTCCGGATCTAATCTGATGCATGTATTATAATCTTCAATGGCCTGCCCATAGCTGCCCATGGCGTAATTTGTTTGTCCTTTGAAAAAGAATAACTGCGGATCGGTCGGTTTGAGCAATAAAGCATCTTCAATGTCAGCAAGTGCTCCATTAAAATCGCCCAGTGCAAATTTTGCCTGGCCTCTGAATTTAAGCGCATTTGAATGCTGCTGATTCTGCTTAAGAATAATGCTGAAATCCTGAATAGCCTGTTTATACTTTCTTGTCCGAAGATAACACAGCCCCCTCGAATAAAGCGCTTCCTCATAATCGGGTTTGAGCCCCAATGCCTTGCTGAATTCTGCAATGGCGGGGCCGTACTCCTCTTTCAGGCCATAAGATGTTCCGGCATTATAATGGTCTTCGGCTCGCTGAGAAAAAGCAGGATAACCCAAACCTAAAAAGCAAAGCACAAAAAGCCATCTGAAAAACAGGTTCATAAAGATTTACTTCTTTGAACGATTTACGCTGCGACCATAGGAATTTTTTCCGCAGTACTTTTCAAGATATTCAATGGCGGGTTTCCAATTGAGCTTTGCCGAATTTTCGAAATCAGGGCATGCCTTATCCCACTCCTCCAGCATGAGGTTACAGGCTCCTCTGGCAAACAAGGCTTCTGCATAGTCGTGCTTCAGGATAACCGCTTTGTCGAGCAAATTACGCGCACCGGCATAATTTTTTTGTTCGATTTGCTTAATGGCCTCATTGTATAGGGTACTGTAAGCTTCGCTGCCAGCCTGAGCCGACAGGTCACCCGATAAAAGGTAAAGGAAGAAAAAGCCTGATATACAACGCTTTATTTTATTCAGTAATACAATATCTTTCATAATTTTCTTCGGCCATATCATTGCCAATTTCAATTGCTTTTTTCCAGTCAAGACAAGCCCCTTTCTTATTTCCAGACAACATTTTAGCAGCCCCTCGGTAGGTCAGCGCTTCATCGTGTAATGGGTTAATTTGAATGGCTTTGTTAAAATCAGCTACCGCCTGATCATCCTTTGATTCTCCGCCATAGGCCAGTGCCCTGTGAAAATAGGCATCTGCTGAAAGCGAATCAATTTCGAGTGCTTTATTACAATCAACAATGCTCTCCTTGAAGTTTTCGGTCTCAAAATTTAATTCAGCCCTTGCAATGTAAGCTTCGATAAGTGTGGGATTTAATCTCAGCGTTTTATCAAGATCATCAAGGGCTTTAACTGTATTGCCAATTTCAATCAATGATTCAGAACGGTTCATGTAAATACGGTAATCTTCAGGCTTCATCTTTGCCGCCTTATCAAACGCCTGAACCGATTCTTTGTATTTACCCAACAAAAACAATACGATGCCATGATTTAAAAGAGCCTCAGCATTGTTTTGATCAATGCTGACAGCTTTTTCCAGATCAAATTCAGCGCCCTTAATGTCTTTCATAGCCATTCTAATGCGGCCTGATAGCAGTAAAATATTGGCGTTATTTGTGTCGGTAGCCAGTAAGGCATCACTTTTTGAAAGTGCGGCCACAAAATTTCCCTGATCAAATAATAGCTGAACTTCTTCGATCGAGCCGGCAGTTTGAGCTCTCAGCGACAGCGTATTCAGAAAAAGAAAGGCAGCCAGCAAGCTCATCCAGCTGCAAGAAAAATTAAACTGTTTCATCATCCACAAATTTCACATAAGGATAAAGCCCATGCAGACCGCCTTCCCGGCCAAATCCGCTCTCTTTGTAACCACCAAAAGGTGAAGCCGGATCAAATTTATTGTAGGTATTCGCCCATACAACGCCCGCTTTCAGTTTTGTTGTAAGGTTAAAAATCTTGGAGCCTTTGTCGCTCCATACTCCGGCACTAAGTCCGTAGGGTGTATTGTTAGCTTTTTCAAGCACCTCATCAACAGTTCTGAATGTTTGTATGGCCAGCACCGGGCCGAATATCTCCTCCTGAACGATTCGGTGGCTTTGAGAAGTATGCATGAATAAAGTGGGTTTGCAGAAATAGCCTTTTGAGGGCAGGATGCACGCGGGCTGGTACATTTCAGCGCCTTCATCGAGACCAATTTTCAGATAGTCGTTTATTTTGCCAAGCTGTTCTTTTGAGTTGATGGCACCGATGTCAGTATTTTTATCCAGCGGATCGCCTACCACGAGACTTTCCATCCTGTCTTTTAATTTCCTGATAACCTTATCAGCGACCCCTTCCTGCACAAATAATCGTGAGCCGGCGCAGCAAACATGGCCCTGATTGAAGAAAATGCCATTTACAATTCCTTCAACTGCCTGATCTATTGGGGCATCTTCAAAAATGATGTTGGCAGCTTTGCCTCCCAGTTCAAGCGTTATTATTTTTCCAGTGCCCGCTACCGCCTTTTGGATTATTTTGCCGACTTCTGTAGAGCCGGTAAAGGCTATTTTATCAATGCCCGGATGATTCACAAGTGCAGCACCGGTTGAACCTGCACCTGTAATTATATTCACCACGCCGGGGGGCAAGCCTGCATCCTGAATTAATTCAGCAAGCTTCAGTGCTGTCAGCGGAGTGGTTTCTGCCGGTTTGAGTACCACTGTATTTCCGGTGGCAAGGGCAGGTGCTATTTTCCAGGCGGCCATCAGCAAAGGGAAATTCCAGGGAATAATTTGCCCCGCTACCCCCAGCGAAGTCGCCTTCCTGCCTGGAAATGCATACTCAAGTTTATCAGCCCATCCGGCATAATAAAAGAAATGGTTGGCTGCCAGTGGCACATCTATATCCCTGCTTTCGCGGATAGGTTTACCGCCATCGAGCGACTCAATTACCGCAAATTCACGCGCCCGCTCCTGCATCAGCCTTGCGATTCTGAAAATATATTTGGCCCTTTCTCTGGCACTGATTTTAGACCAAATATTTTCGTAGGCAGCACGGGCTGCTTTCACGGCTTTATCAACATCTTCTTTTCCGGCATCTGCTACTTTTGAAAGCAATTGTTCAGTAGCCGGATTTCGGGTTTCAAAATATTTTCCGCTCAATGGTTTCTCCCATTTGCCGTTGATAAACAGTTCATATTGACCGGCAATATGAATATGTGATGTTGATTCCGGGGCGGGGGCATAAGTGAATGCTGATCTAAAATCAAGTCCGGAAGACTCCTTTCT
>JBIICM010000016.1:0-23137 GCA_044238875.1 Flavobacteriales bacterium
ACCATAGCCGCCGCATTGGCTATGATCACACAAATCACAGCAGCAACAGCGCAGGAATCATTTAACACTGCAGGCGGTGTGGACCGCGGCTTATATAATATGCATGGCAATGTTTACGAATGGTGTTCTGACTGGTATGGCACGTATTCTACAACTGCTCAAACCAACCCTACAGGCGCTTCTTCAGGTACGTACCGCGTTAGTCGTGGCGGCAGCTGGGGCAGCCTTGCCCAGCATTGCCGTTCAGCCATTCGCAACTACGGCAGCCCGGGCGGCAGCTACAACATTATCGGGTTTCGCTTGTCTTTCGCCCCGTAGTTGGATTTAGTGGAAAGGGAAAAGTAGAAAGTTTTAAAGTGGCCGTAGCACCGAGCAGCGCCGCACAATTGTGCGGCGCTGCAACGTTTACAACCGGCAAACGATTTTTTGAATTGGCCAACGACCGTAGCGCCGAATAGCTGCGCAGGAGAAAGTTCGAAAGTAGCGCCGAATAGCTATTCGGCGTCAGTTAACACCAACGAAATGCCATAAAGAACAATGCCTCAGCCACCGCAATGCCGTAACGCCGAATAGCCATTCGGCGACGGTTAACAAAAACTGCAAATTCCGGAGTAAACTTGGCCAAAATTATTTTTATTTTCTGTGAATTATCCTGCTAATTGTAGGTTTGATAATTCGCGACCAATCTGATTCAATCCATTGAGAATTCTTGTTGTTTGTTTACTTGAAGGTTTTTTATGCCCTTTTAATCTTTCTGCCTGAAATTGACTTGCTAATAATCGGTTCAGGTTGAGGTGTTTACGGATGTCAACCCAAACAATCCTGTTCAATCATATTTAAGCGGGAGCACCCTGGAGTGTTTCACTTCCGAAATGATCAGCATGGTATGCATACTGCCGATTTCATCCATTTTGCTGAGGTTTTCTGAGATCAGTTTCTCAAATGCCGGAATATCTGTAACAACCGCCTTGAGCAGGTAATCTGAATTGCCGGTTACCTGATAACATTCAACCACTTCAGGCACACCGGCAATGCGCTGTTTGAACTTGTTGATCACATTTTCAACCTGCCGGCTGAGGGTAACCTGTATAAAAACACTCACCCCCAGCTTAAGTTTAAAGCGATTGAGCCGGGCATGATACCCCTCAATGATCCTGGCTTTTTCAAGTTTCTTCACCCGTTCAAGCGTTGGGGCAGGGGAGAGGCCAACCCTGTTGCTGAGTTCTAAATTGGTGATGCGTCCATCCTGCTGCAGCAGGTACAGTATTTTGTAATCAATTTCATCAAGCTTTTCAGCCATAGTTTATGATTTAAAATTATGCTTTTTTCTTGCCTTAGCAACAATTCCGTCAACCTGTGAAAAGAAGGTGCCGGGAGCTATGCCACGTAATATCCTGATCAGCTTACTTTCACCGTTGCAATAAATCTCAAATTTACCTTTTTCAATACCTGCGACCAGTTTTTGGGCTACAAGTTCAGGCTCCACTACTTTGGCATTACCGCTCAGCGCCGTGCATTCAGGAAGTGTGGTTTCTTTTTCCCTTTCGTGCATTGGGGTTTGGGTATCGGGCGGATAGATCATTGTAACCGGAATGCCATAATCTTTGAATTCCATACGCAGACATTCAGCCAAACCGGAAAGTGCAAATTTTGAGGGTACATAATGGGTGTAGCCAAACAGGCCTACATAACCTGCCACGCTGCTTACAAATGCCAATGCCGCTCCGCTTGATTTTTTCAGCCAGGGCAGCATTTCAAGTGTCATGTACACAGTTCCCCAGTAATTGGTATCCATCACCTGTTGCATAACGCTGATGGGTTGTGACTCGAAGCGCCCTGTTTCGGCCATACCTGCATTGTTGATCAGCCAGTCAATCCGGCCATGATCTGCCGCAATTTTCTCGACTGTTAAGGTAACCTGATCGGCACGGGTGATGTCGCAGGGGTAAATACGGATATTTCCGCCCGGATGCTTTTCGTGTAAAGATTTCTTAGCTTGATCAAGTTTTTCGGCATTTCGTGCCAGCAGGCATACCAAGGCCCCCTTTTTAAGCAACTGGTCAGCCGTTGCATAACCGATACCACTTGATCCGCCCGTAATAACTACCACTTTGTTGGCCGCTGTATTCATCGCTGATATTTTAACAACAAAATTCAGCAACTAAATGCCCTGCAAACGCAGTATGCCCGAAAGATATGAATACTGATATGTTTAAGGCGCTTCCGCAATGGTATCATCCTCCTGACTTGTATCAAGAAGCAATTTTGTTTCGCCTGCCGGTAATTCCTGAACATGGCGAAGTTTGCGTTCTATGGCTCTTGTGCGTACTTCTGAGGTGTCAATTACATTGGTTGCTTCAATCAGCTTCTTTTTGGTTTTGGCCAGTACATCGCCAAACTGTCCGAACTCAGTTTTAACGGCACCCAGCAAATCCCAAACTTCGCTGCTGCGTTTTTCAATCGCCAGGGTTCTAAAGCCCATTTGTAAACTGTTCAGCAATGCGCTCAGGGTAGTCGGCCCGGTTATGGTTATTTTGTAGTCTTTCTGCAACTGATCAAAAAGTCCGGGAACGCGCAATACTTCGCCAAACAGGCTTTCATAAGGCAAAAACATGATGCCGTATTCAGTAGTGTTTGGCGGGTCAATGTATTTTTCTTTGATGTCTCGGGCATTCTTTTTAATGCCATTTATAAACGCTTTACGATACTCATCAATTTTACCTGTATCGCCTTTTTCATAAGCATCTACCAGGGCTTCGTAATCTTCTTTCGGAAACTTTGAATCAATTGGCAACCACAAGGTTTTTTCAACATTCTGACCATGCGGCATTTTAATCGCAAATTCAACCACTGCGCCGCTGCCCACTTTTGTTTTTACATTCTTTTCGTATTGTTCATTGGTCAGCAAATCTTCAAGTATGTTTTGCAACTGGTATTCACCCAAAACACCCCTTGACTTTACGTTGGTCATAACCTTCTTCAAATCACCTACACTCACTGCCAGTGTTTGCATTTCACCCAGGCCTTTGTGCACGGCTTCAAGGCGGTCGCTCACCTGCTTGAATGATTCACCAAGGCGTTTTTCAAGTGTTTCATTGAGTTTTTCGTCCACTGTTTTCCGCATCTCTTCGAGCTTTTTCTCATTGCCATCCTGCATGGTTTTAACCGAATTTTCCAAACTCAGTTTAAGTTCAGCAATTTTCTCGCTGTTGGCCACATTCTGCGTTTGCTGAATCTTTTCAAATTCGGTGAATTGCTCACGCAACCTTTCTTTGTAGTCTTTTAAAGCATCGTTCAATTCCTTTTTGAAAACCTCCAGGTTTTCTTTCAGTTCGTTTCTACTCTCTTTGCTATTGGTGTCGATGCTTTTTTGAAAGTCAGCCAGTTTTTCTTCAAAGGTTTTGCGGATGGCTTCTAACTTGTCTTCGTTTGATTTGGTAAGAGTGCGCAGTTGCTCTGAAAATGTTTGGGTGAACGTGTTGAGTTGATTACCTATTTCCGTTCTTAAACCCGTGGCCGTTTCTGCACTTTCCTTGCGGTTGGTTACAAATTCATCTTTCAGGTTTTTCTCGGTGTCTTTCAGATTGGCAGTAAGTGTTTCGATCGTTCCGAATAGTCTCGGGATGCTTTCGGATAATTCAACATCAGATGCTTGCTTACCGGCCCTTAGTGTAAGAAAGATGTTTGCGATTAGCAGAATCGCAATTATTGAAAGGAATATGTAAATCGTTGTCATGTTTATCTTCTTTATTGTTTGTTGATTTTATTTTGTGGCAGTAAGATGCCTTTTGACTTTCATTTCAGGGTTTTGTGTTTTTCTGCTACTATCATTCATCATTGCTTTTTTGGTATAATCTTTCTATTTCTTTCCTCACTTCATCCATTAATTCTTGCTCAGTAGGTAAATATAATTGATATTTACTGGCAATAATGGTTTTATTATTTTCGGGAAGTGTAATCCTCACTACAGCATCGTTTTTATCTGCACAAAGCAAAATACCTATGCTTGGGTTTTCATGTTCTTGTTTTTCAAATCGGTCGAAATAGTTCACATACATCTGCAATTGTTCAATATCCTGATGTGTGAGCTTATCGGTTTTAATTTCAATCAATACAAAACACTGCAACAGGCGATTGTAAAAAACTAAGTCTATAAAAAAATCATCCCCTTCAATGTGTATACGTTTTTGTCTGGCTACAAAACTAAACCCATTGCCAGTTTCCAATAAAAAGTCTTGCAGATGTTTAATAATGGCGGCTTCAAGGTCTTTTTCATAGTAAGCGGCTTCTCGCTTTAATCCTAAAAACTCAAGAACCATTGGGTCTTTGATAATTTCTTTGGCATCGGCAGGTGGTTTTTCCTCGCGGGCTATTGCTAAAACATTTTGTACATCATTACTCATCAACAATCGCTCGAACAATTGACTATTAATTTGCCTTTCCATTTGCCTTGCAGTCCAATTGTTTTTAATGCTTTCTACAATATAAAAATTCTCTTTTGTTCTCATTATCAATACTAATAAGGTTCTTATAATGTGTCCAACTCAATTGCGTCCGCACTGCAGACGCAATTGGAAATGTTCTAAAAAACTGCCTATATCTTTCTAACTGACGAACTGAAAATCCGGAACCAAATAGCGGTTGAAACATCTCGGAAATTGATTTAATGAGGTATTTGCCGTACTCGGCTCTTTCTTTTCCGGCCTGCTCTTCCTCAAATATCACTTTACCAATTTTCCAATACATCATTACCCGTTCTGTATTTACAGATCGAATGGCTCTCTCTTGAGAGGCGGCAATGATGCTTTTAATTTGGCGAATTATATTTTTATTCAATTCCATTACACTTTAAATATCTCAATCAATATACAATACAATTGTTGCTCATTGCATCTGTTTATCTCCAAATATAGCTCAAACATTCACCTGACAAGCGTCAGGTGAAACGTTTTTTCAGCAGTTTTACTGATAAGCACTAAGGTTAATCTGCTTTTCTCCGGCAATTTCCAAAAGCAACTTTATCCGGTACTGAAAAGGCAGGTCAGCAAGCTTTTTTGATCTGCTGCAAAGTTCAGTGATCATTTTTTCGCTCAGCATATAGGCGGCAGCATGTTCGCCCCATTTCAGGGCCATTTCCTGTTTCAGCGGACGAAAAATCAGTTCTGCTTCCTGCTTTATCTCTTCGCGGGAGCGAAATACACCATCCGGTTTTTGTCTGGCCGGAAATTTTTTACTCAAAGCTTGTTCACGTGCCGTTGCCCTTGCCTTTTCGAGCAGCGATTCTATTGCGCGGCGGGTTTGGTCATTGCGCAGCGATTGATGAATGCCTTTTTGGTGCTTCCAATCAGTGAGGGTGTCGGGTTCGGTGAGCAGCTTATCGATCAGTTCGCGACTGATCACCATATAACCTGGCTTGTTCAGGCGCCGGCTGTGCATATCACGGAAGCGTAGCAATTCATTCAGCAAAAAGAGATCATAGGCTGGGTATTTTTTGGAGTCGTCACGATGGGTAAATACCCCATCCGGCCTGGGCTCGGCCCTGTAAATATCCCATGCTTTGTTCTCTTCCTCAATCCAGTCACAGATATTGCTTTTAATGGCCTGCTCCCACAGGGCATCCCTGAGTGCCGGAAGCCATGCAACATCGCTGCATGCGTAAGTCAGTTGCGCTGCGGTCAGTGGCCTTTGGGTCCAGTTCGTTTTTTGTACAGATTTGTCAAGGCTTACCCCAAGCAGCAACTGAAGCAGCGATGAAAGTGAGAATGCCTCATAATTTAACAGACGGGCAGCACGCTCTGTATCAAAGACGTTGACCGGATAACAACCCTGAAGATGTAGTATTTGCAGGTCTTCGCCCGGAGAATGCATTATTTTTAGCAAGTCTGGCCGTTCCAGCAGACGATAAAGCGGTTCGGGCCTGCATGCCATGGGGTCAACCATAAAACACTTGCCGGCGGCAAACACCTGAATCAGGCAGATTGTGCTACCGTATGTGTAACGTTCCCGGTCAAATTCAAGGTCAAGGGCAATTTCATGCAGTGCTGCAAAAGAATCAACCGCTGATTCAAGTTCTGCCTGAGTTTGAATATAAAGCGGGAGTGCCTTTTTCATCAATGTTTTCTAAAATTTCTGCGCCGATTTGCCGATTCAGTCAAAAAGCTCACCTGTGCGGCCTAAGCGGGCAATTCCCAGATGCCGGTAGGCAAGGTCAGTCACCTCTCTTCCCCTTGGGGTGCGCACCAGAAAGCCTTCCTGAATCAGGTAAGGCTCATAAACCTCCTCGATGGTTTCCGCATCCTCACCGCAGGCGGTGGCAATTGTAGTCATACCAACGGGACCACCCTTGAACTTATGAATGAGCGTATGCAGAATTTTATTGTCCATTTCATCGAGCCCATACTGATCAACATTCAGGGCATCAAGCGCAAGTCGCGTTATTTCCTCTGAAATGCTGCCATCGCCTTTTACCATGGCAAAATCGCGAACCCTTCTGAGCAATGCATTGGCTATACGAGGGGTTCCCCTGCTTCGGGCTGCAATTTCGCGCGTGGCCTCACGTGAAATCCCAATTTTAAGGATACCCGCAGCACGCCTGATAATACCCGAAAGCACGTTGTGGTCGTAATAAGATAGTCTGGAGTTAATCCCAAACCTGGCCCGCAGCGGCGCTGTAAGTAATCCGGAGCGGGTGGTGGCGCCAATCAGGGTAAAAGGATTCAGGGAAATCTGAATGGAGCGGGCATTCGGGCCTGATTCAATCAGAATGTCAATCTTATAATCTTCCATGGCCGAATACAGGTATTCTTCAATAACCGGACTCAGTCGGTGTATTTCATCAATGAATAATACATCAAATGGCTGAAGATTGGTGAGCAAACCCGCCAGATCGCCCGGCTTATCAAGTACAGGACCCGAGGTAACCTTAAACCCTACGCCCAGTTCATTGGCGATGATATTGGCCAGTGTGGTTTTTCCCAAACCCGGAGGCCCGTGCAGTAATACGTGGTCCAGCGCCTCTTCGCGCATCCTTGCCGCTTCAACAAATACCTTCAGGTTTTCAAGTACCTGCTTCTGACCCGTAAAGTCATCGAAACTGGCCGGTCTCAGCACCTTTTCAAACTCTCTGTCGCGCGGCGAAAGTTGGTTGCCTTCGGGATCAAGGTTGGGATTCTTCACTTTTCAAAGATAGCGATTCAATGCCTTTGCCCGAAAATGGCAGATCCAATTCTAACCATGGTGGCGCCCTCTTCAATGGCGATAAGGTAATCGCCGCTCATGCCCATTGATAAGGTGCTGAAGGAGGGGGTTTCAAGCATTGGACCTGCCTGCATTTTTCTGAAGAAAGCAGCAAGTTTTCTGAACTCTGATCGCACCTGACTGCTGTTGTCGGTAAAGGTCGCCATGCCCATCAAACCTGCGATCTCCACATGTTGAAAGGTTTTGGTTAGATGCTGATTCAGCAGTGCTTCGGCCTCGCTGTAGCTGAAGCCGAATTTGGTAGCCTCGCTGGCAATGTGAAGTTGTATCAGACAGGCAATTTTTCGGCCTGCTTTTCCAGCTTCCCTGTCAATTACCGCTAGCAGCTCAGGGCTGTCGACCGCGTGAATCAGGGATACAAAAGGGGCAATGTATTTTACTTTATTTTTCTGCAGATGACCAATCAGATGCCATTCAATATCCATTGGCAGCACGGTGTGTTTTTCAACAAGCTCCTGTACGCGGTTCTCTCCAAAGCTGCGCTGCCCTGCCTTGTAGGCTTCCAGAATTGATGCCGGCGGATAGGTTTTGCTAACTGCGATCAGTTTAACGCCGGGCGGAATTGTTTTTGCCACCCGGCCAAGATTTTCAGCGATTGACATCATCAGGTATTTCCAGATCATAAACCACCAAACCGTTTAAAAGTTTGGGTTCAAACCAGGTTGATTTTGGCGGCATGGTCTTACCGGCATCGCTGAAATCAAAAAACTGTCTGAAACTCACCGGATAAAGTCCGAATGCCAGCGCCGCCTTGCCGCTTTCCACTTTTTGCCGGAGGGCTGCAGCACCATCAGGCCCGGGCACATAATCAATCCGGGCATCCTTACGGAGGTCTTTAATACCAAAAACCGGATCCAGAATAAACTGATTGAGCAGCTCAGCGTCGAGCTTTTCATCAGCACCGGCCGGAATCTCCCTGAAACGAAGAGCGTACCAACTGCCATCGGTAAACATGCTGAACTCCAGTTTTTCACGCGGACTAAAATCAGGTGACGCTATAGGTTCTATATGAAATGTTTCAGCAAGTTCATCCAGAATTTGTTGTGTTGATTTTCCATCGGTATCCTTAACGAGCCTGTTAAAGGCAAATAGCTGCAAGTTATGGTCAGGAAAAAAAACACCCATGAAAAAACGCCACGGAGCGCCGGATGCAGCATCCGGAAAATCTCTGCTAAGCGCTTCACTCAGCAGCACCGAGGATGCCGACCTGTGATGCCCGTCGGCCACATAAACGTGCTGTATGCCTTTAAACACCTCCTGAATTAACTTGATATCATCTGTGTTATCAATTACCCATAAATATTGCCGATGCTGATCGGTATTGAAATCAGCCCAGGGTTTTTCAGCTGTCAGCCGGTTCGCCAGTTCATCCATGGCTGAAGAATGCGGATAGGTAAACATGACCGGTTCTGCATTGATGCCCACCACCTTCAGATAATCCTTTAGTTTTTCTTCTTTGAAGGCCAAGGTTTGCTCATGAATCCGGATGGTATCATTGCGGTAGTCGCCTGATGCAATGGTTGCCACGATACCGGTGTAGGTGAAATCGGGTTTTTCCTGCCGGTAAATATAAAATGCAGGTTTTTCATGCTGTTTAAACACCCCCTGTGCAGCAAACTGTTCGAATTGCTCCCTGCTGCGCCGCAGGCTTTCAGGCGCTGCCGGATTGCGCTTTATACCCGCTGCCAGATCGGGCTTGATCACGTGCAGAAAGGAAACCGGGTTGGTGCCGACAATTTGCTCCACCTCTGCCATCGGGTATTTATCAAAAGGTTTTGATACCACCTGCTGCACGAGTTCCCTGGCTGGAAGGTATCCCCTGAAAGGAAAAATTTCTGCCATTGAATCAGGCCCTGGCAAAGAAAGCAACAATGGCGTTGGCCATTTCAATGCCTATACGCTCCTGTGCTTCTGCGGTAGATGCACCGATATGCGGGCTCAGGCTGATACGTACATGCTTCAACAACTCAGTACGGGGTTGCGGCTCATGTTCAAAAACATCCAATCCTGCAAAGCTGATTTTTTGCTCATCAAGCGCCAATAACAAGGCATCTTCATCAACCACCCCGCCGCGACTGGCGTTCACAATCGCAGCACCCTTTTTCATGGTTTTAAATTCAGCTGCTCCGATCAGGGCCTTCCCGTTTACCTTGCCGGGCACATGCAGTGAAATAAAGTCAGCCTGACTGATTACATCTTCGAGTGGCATGGTTGTAATGGTAACAGGCACCGCCGTTTTGGCCTGCGGAATATCCACCTCAATTACCGCTTCACGAATAAAAGGATCAGAAGCGATTACTTTCATGCCAAGCCCTAGTGCCATTTTTGCCACTGCCTGACCAATACGGCCAAAACCAATGATACCGATAGTTTTGCCGCGCAATTCAATACCCGAGGCATACATTTTTTTCAACTGGGCAAATTGGGTATGGCCCTCATCGCGCATGCGGTGGTTGGCATCCTGCAGAAACCTTGATCCGCTAAACAGATGGGCAAAAACCAATTCCGCAACCGACTGTGAAGAGGAGGCAGGAGTATTGATCACTTTAATGCCATGTGCTTCAGCGTACACTACATCAATATTGTCGAGGCCCACCCCGGCCCTGCCTACAAGTTTCAGCCCGGGACATGCCTGCATGAGCGCCGCAGTTACCTTTGTGGCGCTTCTCACCAGCAAGACATCAAATTTACCCTGGTTGATGGTTTGCGCCAGCTGGCCTTCGGGCGCTTTGGTTGTTTCAACAAAAAAGCCGGCTTGTTCGAGCAGGGCTTTTCCGGCATTGTCAATACCGTCGTTTGCTAATATTCTTTTCATGGTTCAGGCGTATTGCTGTTCAAAATGTTTCATCACACCGGTAAGTACCCGCACGCTTTCAGGATCGAGCGCATTGTACATGGATGCCCTGAAACCACCTACTGAACGGTGCCCCGGCAAACCTACAATCCCGGCCTCCTTGAGCAGTGCCGTAAACTGGGCTTCCTTCGAAGGATCTGTTAAAACAAAGTTCGCATTCATCCAGGAGCGGTCTTCAACGGCAACAGTTCCTTTGAACTGTGAATTGCGGTCAAGTTCTGTATAAAAGATGGAGGCTTTCTCTGCGTTGCGTTTTTCGGCCCATTCAACCCCTCCGTTTCTGTCAAGCCAGTCGAGGGTAAGCATGCTCACATAAACTGCAAACACCGGTGGTGTATTGTACATAGAGTCAGCCTCTGTATGAATGCGGTAATTGAGCATTGACGGCAGCTTGCGGGATATTTTCTCAAGCATTTCCTTTTTAATCAGCACCATGGTTGCTCCTGCAGGACCCATGTTTTTTTGCACACCGGCGTAAATCAGATCAAAGCGCGTTGCATCAAAACGATGACTGAAGATGTCGGATGACATATCGCAAACCAATGGAATTTTGCTTTCCGGGAAGCTGCGCATCTGCGTACCATAAATGGTATTGTTGGATGTGATGTGGAAATAATCAGCATCAGACGGTACAACATAATCTTTGGGAATATGGCTGAAGTTATCAGACTCAGAGCTGGCTACAACTACCGTTTCTCCGTAGAGTTTGGCCTCTTTGATGGCTTTTGAAGCCCATACACCTGTATTTAAGTAGGCTGCTTTTCTATTAAGGAAATTGGCCGGTAACATGGAAAACTGCATACTTGCTCCGCCCTGAAGGAACAACACCCGGTAGGCGTCATCAAGCCCCAGTAGCTTTTTAACAAGGGCTTCTGCCCGGTCAAACACCTCAATTACATTTTTTCCTCTGTGAGAAATTTCAAGCAGCGATAACCCCGAATGGTTGAAATCAAGGCAGGCTTCTGCTGCCTTTTGTAATACCTCTGCCGGCAGGATACCAGGACCGGCGCTGAAATTATGCATCTTCATTTCCTTCTTTTAAAAAGCCAAAGGTAAAAGGATTGAGGGCGCATGGCAAAAAAAAACGCCCCCGCAAAATGGAGGCGTTCGATTACTGGTCTTTAAATACTTACCTGATGCGGGTTTCGGCAATCGAATTGCCGTTGGCATCAAAATTCACAGCACTTACAATACGATTGGCATCATAGTTAATCTTATAACGGATCATACCGCTTTCATCATAGATTTTCCATTCACCCGATTTTTCTCCGTTTTTGTAAAAGGCTTCTCCGGTTCGGATGCCATTTTCTGCATAAGAAATCCATGCTCCATCCATTTTACCGCCGGCAAAACGACCCGACTCCATCAGTTTTCCTGAAGGGTAAAAATTAAACACCTCGTAGTTTCTGGTGTTGTTATAACGGTAGGTCGATTTTATCATACCATTGTCAAAATAGGTATGAACCTCTTTTACCTGAGCGAAAACTCCAAAACCCATCAGGGCGAAGATCAAAACAAACAGATTTTTCATGGCATTCATTGTTTTATTGTTAAACTGTATTCTATAACGCGAAGTTACACAAATTATTTACACATCCTTAATATTAAATTAACATTGAAAGTCGCTAAAAGCGTAAATAATTGCTAAATATCATATAATCAAATAATTAAAAATTAACAATGGCTTAAGATTGGCGGCTTTAAAACCCTCTTTGTTAATAAAATGTTATGAATCGGGGCGCAAAACGGTAGTTTGATAGCCCTTACATGACAGCTGGCCGAAATTTTTCTTCGCCTTAAAGGGCTTGTTATCAAAAACAAAATAATTTTGCAGCCCTGTTTTAGGGCAAACACATGGGTGAATCCCACCATTCGAACTTTCAAAAGATCAGTCTTGCAGGCCTGATTGTAACATTGGGTATTATTTACGGCGATATTGGCACGTCCCCGCTGTATGTAATGAAAGCCATTGTAGGTGGGCGTGAAGTTAGCCGTGAGCTGATTCTCGGAGCCATATCGTGTATATTCTGGACCCTCACCCTCCAGACCACCCTGAAATATATCGTGCTTACATTAAGGGCTGATAACAAAGGTGAAGGTGGCATTTTTTCTCTTTACACCCTGGTTAGGCGAACCAAGAAGAAATGGTTGCTTTATCCCGCAATCATCGGTGGTGCTGCGCTATTGGGCGAAGGAATTATTACTCCGGCTATTTCGGTTTCATCTGCCATTGAAGGTCTAAGGGAACCATATCCGGAGATCAATACAATCCCAATTATCATTGGTATTCTTTTTCTACTGTTTGCAATTCAGCAGTTCGGCACCAAATCAATTGGCAAACTTTTCGGACCGGTTATGTTTACCTGGTTTCTTATGCTCAGTGTGTTGGGAATTAGCCAGATAGTTTGCATGCCGGAAATCTTCGGCGCCATCAATCCCGTTTACGCCTATGATTTGCTGGTGCAATATCCCAAAGGTTTCTGGATCCTCGGTGCCGTATTTCTATGCACCACAGGAGCTGAGGCCCTGTATTCAGATCTGGGGCATTGTGGAAAAAAGAACATCCGTGCCACCTGGGTATTTGTGAAGACAGCCCTTCTGCTCAATTATTTTGGACAGGGAGCCTGGCTGCTCCAGCACCATGAAGGAGGGCATGTTGCTGAAGGATTAAACCCTTTTTATGAGTTGATGCCCGGTTGGTTTTTCTTCACCGGATTCATCATCTCCACCATTGCAACTGTGGTAGCCAGTCAGGCTTTGATCAGCGGCTCCTTCACACTCATCAATGAGGCCATCCGGCTCAACCTGTGGCCCAAGGTCAGAATCAGTTATCCCACCGAAATGCGGGGGCAACTGTATATCCCTTCGGTTAACTGGCTGCTTTTTCTGGGTTGCTCTTCAGTTGTACTTTATTTTCAGGATTCAAGTCACATGGAAGCGGCTTACGGCCTCACCATCATTATCGGGATGATGATGTCGTCGACCCTGCTTGTTTATTTCATGGGCCTGAAACGCTACAGCAGGGCGATTATCTATGGCTTTATTGTGCTTTACCTTACCGTTGAAACATCCTTTCTTATCGCAAACATGAGTAAGGTGGTTGACGGTGGCTGGATTTCCTTGGCCATTGCCTTCATTCTTGCCCTTACCATGTGGATATGGTATGAAGCGCGCAAAATCCGCAACAGTTATATTGAATTTGTTAATTTATACCAATACCTCCCCATGCTGAAAGATCTGAAAAAGGATCTCAGCATACCCAAATATGCTACTCATCTTGTGTTCCTTACCAGCGCTAACATACGTGAACAGGTTGAGTCAAAAATCATATATTCCATCCTGCAAAAACAACCCAAGCGGGCCGACATCTACTGGTTTTTGCATGTAAATGTTGTTGATGAGCCATATAAAATGGAATACAAGGTAAACGAGATTGTAGATGATACCGTGATCCGTGTTGATTTCAACCTGGGCTTCCGGGTGGCTCCGCGTATCAACCTGATGTTCCGCAAGGTGGTTTCTGACCTGGTGAATGGCAAGGAGGTAGATATAGTGAGTCGCTATGAATCACTCAACAAAAATCAGGTGATTGGTGATTTTCGTTTTATAGTGCTGGAGAAATTCCTGTCGAACGAAAACGAACTGCCCTTCTATGAAAAAATCATTCTTGATATTTATTTCTTCCTGAAGAATATCAGTCTTTCGGAGGAAAGAGCATTCGGCCTTGACACCAGCTCGGTGCATATTGAAAAGGTGCCGATGGTGATTGCACCGATGCGCGAAATAAATTTAAAGCGGGTAAACTGACACCGAAAAGAAGGTGATCAGTAAAAATGGAAATCTCGCGGGATGATACCCGCCAGCCATGTGCCTGTGAGTTTACCTGAAGCATCGTAGCGCAATACCTCCCCACGTTGTACGTAGTCTTTGGCGTCTGAAACCCAAATGTTGCCGTCGGCAGGGTTTACTGCCAGACCATAAAACAACCGGCTGCCCTGACTGATCCAAGGGCCGGAAGGCAGGTTGTTATCAGCTATGTTCATCCTGCAGATACCAGTCAGCAGGTAATATAGCGTGTTGCCAACCCCGTCAATTTTAAGGTTTTTGGGGTGGCTGCCTTCGTCAAATTGAAATGATGCTTCCACCTGACGCAATGAGGGATTTATCTTCCAAAGGCTGCCGGCCGTTTCAGCAGGCGGCAGGGCTCCTTCGCACAGCACCCAAACCTTTCCGTTGGTATCTTTAACAATGGCTTGAGGAGCATCGCCCACCTTTACCGAGTCAATGATCTGATCTTGCTCAGTGTTAATGATGTATAGTTTACTGCGGGTTACGTTGCACACCCATGCCTCTTTGCCGATCAGCAACATTTGTTCAGTCCAGCCCTTACACTCAACAGCGCCGGTTTTCTGACCCGTGAGGCGATCAAGAATATGTATCACTCCTGCATAAATATCACTGACATACACTTTTTGGTTAACGGGCAGCATATACCTGGGTGCCTTTAAGGGCTGAATGGTACCTCTGGATTTAAAATCTTCAAGACTCACCCGTTCAATTTTCATGGAGTTATTGACCACGAGCCAGGCCTGTTGATCAAAAACGTTAACTGATTGCAATACATCACCCAGCGGCCGCTGATTGGCAGCAGTGAATACGTTAGTATGCAGTTTCCCTGTTTCGAGGTCAATCAGGTCAAGGCTGGCATTGCCCCAGTTGAAGGTGCCTTCGTTCAGCACCAGCACCGATTTCCCGGCCTTAGCTTTTGGAGGAAGCTGGGGCGGGGCATCTTTTTTACAGGATGAGCCGGATAGTGATAAGAAAAAAATCATCAAACCTACAACACCCATAGTGTTTAAAAAATATCCCCTCATGGTTGCTGGCTTCACTTCAATTAAAATAAATCACCGACAAAGATAAGAGAGGCTGAACCTTGTTTCTTTGCGGTATGAATTATCCGGCCGGATCTTACCGCCATATACTCAGGTTGTCGGTTCCGATTATCATCGGGGCGATTGCACAGAATGTGATTTTGGCAACGGATGCACTGTTTATGGCAACCGTTGATGCTGTATCACTCGACGCAGTAGGGCTTGGCGGTCTTTATTTCAGTACATTTTTTGTGCTGGGTTTAGGTTTTTCAATCGGGGTGCAGATTTTAATTGCCCGCCGGCACGGAGAAGGCAACCTGCCAGCAATCGGTCAGGTTTTTAACAGCAGTTTGCAGATTCTGCTCGCCTTGGGATTGTTGCTCTGGGGTGTGATAGAATGGCTGAGTCCGTTGTTACTCAACAGGCTGATTGACTCCCGGGCTGTTTATGAAAAAACCATTCAGTACGTTGATCAAAGGGCATGGGGTATTGTTTTTGCCTTTTTCAGTCTCAGCTTCAGGTCATTATATATCGGTGTTTCGCGATCAATGGTGATCACCATTACAACCATAATTACCGCGTTGTCAAATGTATTCTTCAATTATGTGCTGATCTTCGGAAAGTTTGGTTTCCCAGAACTTGGTATTGCGGGAGCGGCGATGGCCAGTTCAATTGCGGAGGTATTTGGAGCAATAGGGTTTATCGTTTACATGCAGATCAAAGGTTCTGTCAGAGAATTTTCCCTCTTCAGACACTGGCAGGTTAAACTGAGCCATCTTAAGCACGTGAGTCAACTGTCCGCACCCATGATGCTTCAGTTTTTTCTTTCGCATGCCGGATGGTTTGTCTTCTTTCTGGTGATTGAGCGTCTCGGTGAAAGAGCCTTGGCGATATCTGTTTTGATCCGCATTATTTACATGTTTCAAATGGTGCCGTTTTGGGGTTTTAATGCTGCTTCCAATACCATTGTGAGTTACCTGATCGGAGAAAACAAACCTGAAGAGGTAATACCCGGTCTGCTTAGGGTTTGCCGTTTGTCTGTGGTTGCTTCCCTGATCATCATCCTGCCCAATTTAATCGCCCCTGAATGGGTAATCTCACTGGCAGCAGGTAATGCCGACCAGCTTAATCTGGTGGCCGAGGCCGTGCCAACACTGCGCGTAATCAGTGTTGCCCTTTTATTATTTGGCATTTCAATGACTTTTTTCAGTGGAGTGAGCGGAAGCGGAAATACCCGCTTTGCATTGTTCATCGAGGTGGTTACCATTACCTTTTATGTGTTCTTTTCATGGCTGTTGGGCAGCAGAACCGGGGCGCTGGTGCATGAGGTATGGTACACAGAGGTTTTTTATTTTCTATTGATCGGCCTGATATCTGTCTGGTATATGCGCTCCGGCCGCTGGAAACAAACCAGCATTTAGGTACAATCAATAAAAAAGCCGCACAAGGCGGCTTTTCAATGATTCAATCAGCGTTTTATTCTGCTGTGCGGGTGAATGAACCGCTTAACAGCTCAGTGCCGTCGGCAATGGTAAAATGATAAAGACCTGCAGCATAGGCAACAGTTGCCAGCTCAAGGCTGTTTTCGCCGCGATTTGAGCGGATGTTCCTGCTTTCGATCAAACTTCCTGTGATGTTGTAAACATTTAGCTGCACGTTTCCGGCATAGCTTCTTTGGAAAACAATTTTAGCTCCCTCATTGACCGGGTTGGGAAATACTTTCGCAGCACCCATGGTAACTGGTGAAAATATGGAAGCCGGCAGCGGTAAACAGGGGCCTTCAAGGCCTCTGACGCGAATCTGGTAACCATTTACTTCAACTGGTTTTAGCTGATCGAGATTAATTTCAGATAACCATTTGCCGTAGAGCGGCTTTACCAAAGGATTATCAGGTATAACAGAATCAATTTGCAGATCAACAAACACCTTCAGATTGAAATCTGTCCCGATTGGATTCATCATTCCGATTTGTTGCAGCGTTTGCTGACTGGCTTTAAGCTGAACACAACCCTGCACTGGTGTATAATCAGGCCGTGCACCACCATTTTGCCAAACCGCAGTATTGGGGGTGAAACTGAACCCTTCAGGCAAACCGGTAATGGTTTCAATTTTAATGGCTCTAACAAGGGCAGTGAGCGAGAATCCAAGATAATTAATGGTGGTATCTGTGATTGTTTTTATGTCAATACTGGTATTGTAACCATCGGGATTAAAAGTATAGGCACAGGGCAGATTGTCGGCAAAATTTGGCCATACGCCCGCTGATGAATCAGCGTACTGGCTGCTGGGAGTGCACTGAGCTCCTAATCTGGAAGACCCGATTAAGAGACAAAGAACCAATAGAAGGATTGAATTTTTCATGCAATTGAATTTGGTGTGTTAATCGTTTTGGGTAATATCTTTCTCAATAGACTCCATAAAAAGGTAGTCAATGGCCTCACTAACCGTTGGTGTGATATTCAACACCGGTTCAAGCTGTGAAATGGTAATAAGTTTCATTACTGAGGGCTGAAGCCCTGCAAGTACCAGCGTACCGTTACCGTTTTTACACAGGCGGTTGCCCACCAATACTGATGAAAGACCGGATGAATCACAATAGCGCGTTTGACTGAGGTCAAGAATTACATTTACAATGCCCTCATTGTTGATGAGTACCAGTTCAGATTTAAGTTCAGGAGCCACGGTACTGTCGAGCTTTTCAGCCAATACTTTCAGTATGGTGTAGTGCTCAGTTTTGTCGCGTGAAAACAACATATTCAAAGGTTTTATGATGCTTCAAACCTACATAAATATGCTCAATGCGGCAAGTGAAAACTTTTGCCCTTTATGACATGTATTTTCCAGGCTAATTTTTTATTACCCGCAGACTCTGTTTTTGTCCGCCCGACTCAAGCACGACAATATAAACGCCCTTGGGCAGTTTTGAGCCATTTATCTGATGCCTGTAAAGTGTATTGCCAGGCACTTGAATGTTTTCGCGGTAAACTTGCTGACCAACATAATTGTAAAAAGTAAGCACAACCAGCTCATTTGCTGAACCGGTTTCATATTCCAGTTCGCAATTATTGTGAAAAGGGTTCGGTGAAATTTTCACCTCACCAATTTCATCAGGCACTGAATTATTGTCGAAAGGCCTGATGCGCTTATCTCCGGCGCAGGCTTCGAGTACAACAATGCCATCAAGGTCATAACCATCGGCTGAATTCGGGAAGGCCGTTGCCGGTGAACGGTCTGTTACCCTTATGTACTGAATGGCATAAACGCCGGCACCCAGATCGAGTTCGCCATCCAGACAAACCTCACCCAGAGGAAACCATTTCGCTCCATCCAGTGAACCTTCAAAAAATGCCTGTTCAGGGTACATACTGCACTCCGGAATACCATTTGAAGTTTCAATAACCTGCAAATCATTGCCTTCATTGTTAAAAACAACGTAGTCGAATTTCAACACAATCATCCCGGTAAAACCCAATGAAACGAAATTGATACCAAGGTCATTATTCTGCGGCACTCCCAATGCCATTTCCGGATTGGTTCGCGAAGGATGTATAGCGGTTCCGTTTCGTCGGCTGCCTTGAATATATTTCACTACCTTTTGCGGAGAACCAGCCACCAGACCATCGCCGGCAACTGCGGTAGCCGCTCCGTTGAGGCCCTGCACCCCGTCAACATCATAGCCGTCGGCCACCTGATTGCCATAGGGGTGAGTAAGCGGACTGCAATCTTTTAACCTGATGTAGAGCGCCCAGGACATATCCCCCAGATCAAAACTTGCATCCTGACAACCTTCTCCAAGGTATATAAAATTACAACCGTCTTGTGAAGCAAAAGCCTGCACCCGTTCAGGATAACGTGTACAAGGAGTTCTTGCGGCAGTGCTTTCAGTTACCTGAATGTCGTCGCCGGTACCATTGGCAACAGGCGCAGCAAACTTTAAAGTAATTTCTCCCCCAAACCCCAGTGATACAAAGTTATTGCGTTCGTTGTTCTGGGGAGCTCCAAGCGCAAGCGCTGCCTGCCTTGAGGCTGCTGGAATACTGCTCCCGTCATTACATTTGGTGGGGAAATAAGAAATTACTTCAGCGGCATAAATACCATGTAGCGTCGCAGCTCCATTACCTGCCTCTTGTAGCTTTGCCGGTTGTTTTTTCGTGGCCCTCATCAAATTACCCGCTGAACTGTTTTCAGCAGAAAAATTATCGTAAATGATGGTGATGCCGGTTACTGCAATCAATAAGCCGGCAATACCGGCTAACAGCCGTCGCCTGAGTGCCGTTTTAAGTTTTACCTGATTACGAATTCTTGGAGTATATCTTCTTCTCATCCGCCCGCATTTTTAATAAGAAACCTGATTGAAAATACTGTTCAACCGGCCCGACAGTTAATTGCAATGAATTGATTAGGGTGTTAGGTGATTGGTCGAAGAGACTATTTTACAACAAGGCTTCTGACAACTGATTTTTTGAGTTGCCTTCGCTTCGTTTTGCAGAAAAAAGTCAAGGCTGATAAAAACTCCGGCTACCATTATCAGAAAAACGCCGGCCACATTGACCAACAACTTTTTTCTCAGTGTTGTGCCCAGTGAAAGATAGGGCATCCGATTATTTGCTTTCATAATTCTTGTTGATTGATGTGTTAAAAAGGTTGACATCTGCTTTAGACGCAATGTTATTTTTTAAGTTACCGGCATAACCTTATGGTTGTTGTAAGAAATTACTTAATCAGAGGGTAAGGTTTGGGAAGCATGTGTTTAAATATTTTTTATGTATTTGATATTTAGTATGTTGTTTAATTAAAATGCTTCCTGAGAAGCCTGTAAGTATGGCTTAAACTCTGTTTGAAAAAGTATGCTTTCCGGATTTTTATCAGGCTTGAAAATAGCGGTCGGATGATATCATCGTTTTCGGTGAGTGAAAGCTGCTAACTTCGCAGGTCTATGAAACTACCGGTAGTTGTGCTGAAGCACGGTAAGGAAGGCCCCCTCCAGAGACGCCATCCCTGGGTGTTTTCAGGGGCTGTATTACGAACCGAAGGTACTCCTGCAAATGGTGCCCTCGTTGAGGTGAGAGACGCTTCGTTGAAATTGCTCGGCTCAGGGCATTACCAGGAAGGTTCAATCCGCGTTCGCATTTTACAATTCGGAGAAGGCATTATAAATCAGGATTTCTGGGACGAAGCCCTTCGGCAATGTTTTGTCAGAAGACGTGCCATGCAGTTGCCTTCGGTTCATACCTCCATTTACCGGCTGGTGCATGGTGAAGGTGATTTGCTGCCTGCCCTCATTGTAGATGTTTACGGCAGCACAGCGGTTATTCAGTGCCATTCAGCGGGCATGCAGCTAAGCCGGGAGCAAATTTGCGCAGCCATTCTCAAATCATCGGGTGGCATAATTCAACATGTTTTTGATAAAAGTTTTGAAACGCCTGCAGGCCTTGAAACCGGCATTTACCTTACCGAAAAGGGGCCGCAGGAAAATTGCATCGAAAACGGCCTTCGTTTCAGGATTGATTATGAGCAGGGGCAGAAAACCGGTTTTTTTATTGATCAGCGTGAAAACAGGGCGCTGTTAAGGCAGTATGCGGCCGGCCGAAAAGTGCTCAACACTTTTTGCTACACCGGCGGTTTTTCGGTGTATGCCCTGGCAGGCGGAGCGCGTGAGGTGGTGTCGGTTGACAGTTCAGCACCTGCACTCGAAATGTCAAAGATCAATTCCAACCTGAACTTTCCTGAATCAAAGGTTCATCAATACATACGCGCCGATGTACCGGAATGGTTAAAAGGCATGGATGCAGACTATGACCTGATTATTCTCGACCCGCCGGCATTTGCAAAACACACGGATGCCAGGCACCGGGCTGTGCAGGCCTACAAGCGGCTTAACCTTACTGCGATGAAAAAGATTGCACCGGGCGGTCTTCTTTTTACTTTCTCCTGCTCACAGGTGGTTGACAAAGAGTTATTCCGCCATACAATTGCAGCAGCAGCCATAGAAAGCGGACGAAATATCCGGATCCTGCATCAACTCAGTCAGGGGCCTGATCATCCGGTGAATCTGTTTCACCCTGAAGGTGAATACCTTAAAGGGCTTGTTTTACAGGTTGACTAACAAATATTTATCGTTTTAACACAAAACAGAGCTGCTGCAGTTAGCTAACTCAATTGTTATTCCCGTATAGGAATCTGCCATGGGCTGAATCAATAATGAGTTCAGTTTTTTCTGCAGCTTCCACCCTTCCGATAACCTTGGCGGCAACCTGGTAGGATGCAGCTATCCGGATCAGTTCGGGGGCAATTTCTTCAGGTACGTAAAGCTCCATGCGGTGGCCCATGTTAAACACGCGGTACATCTCCTGCCAGGAGGTACCTGATGCATCCTGTATTATTTTGAACAACGGCGGCGTTTCGTGCAGCTGGTCTTTAATGATGCGCAGACCTTCGATAAAATGCAGAATTTTAGTCTGCCCTCCGCCACTGCAGTGCACCATACCGTGTACCTGATTTCTGTATTTGTTCAGTATGTCGCGTATTACCGGATAATAGGTGCGGGTAGGACTTAGCACCAGTTTACCGTAATCAAGCGGGAGCCCCGGAACCTGTTCTGTTAGTTTGTATTTACCACTGTAAACCAGGTCGGCTTCAAGTTCAGGGTTGTAAGAGGCCGTATAGCTGCGGTATTGGTGACCAAAAACATCATGTCTGGCGGAGGTCAGTCCGTTACTGCCCATCCCGCTGTTGTAAACTGTTTCATAACTGGCCTGACCCGATGATGCAAGACCCACAATTACATCACCCGCACGAATACGGCTGTTATCAATCACTTCTGACCTTTTGATTCTTGCCACTACGGTTGAGTCAACAATCACAGTGCGAACCAGGTCACCCACATCGGCAGTTTCACCTCCGGTAAGCACCAGCTCCAGGCCCATTGCTGAAAACCAGTCGCAAAGTTCCTGATTGGCATTGATCAGCGTGCTGATTACCTCACCTGGTATCTGGTGCCTGTTTCTGCCGATGGTTGATGATAATAGCATACGTTCGGTTACCCCAACACAAAGCAGGTCATCAGTGTTCATAACCAGTGCATCCTGCGCAACGCCTTTCCATACAGACAGATCACCGGTTTCCTTCCAGTACAGGTAAGCCAGTGAGGATTTTGTTCCGGCTCCATCTGCATGCATCACCAGCGCATATTCCGGATCTCCGCTCAGGTAGTCGGGTACAATCTTACAGAATGCTTTGGGAAACAATCCTTTGTCGGTTTTGCGGATGGCTGCATGCACATCCTCTTTGCCGGCCGATACGCCTCTGGCATCATAACGCTGTTGTTGATTTGACATACGCAAAAATAAAACATCCCGCCGGTGCTTACCGACGGGATGTTTTAATAGGTTTTAAAATTACTTTTTAGGCTTCGGAGGTTGGGGCTGCTGTGGTGTTTGAGGAGCCTGAGGTGTTTCGATTTTAATGTTCTCCCGCTGCTGCTCCTGAACGTCAGTTTCAACTTCTTCATCCTCACCTACAGTTTCAATCGTTGGTGCTTTAAATTCAGGTGAACCTTGTGCAGGCACAAAATCAAAGCTAAGGATGCGGAACTCTGTACGGCGGTTAACCTGGTGCTCTTCTTCCGTACATTTTACGCCGTCTTTACATTTGTTGAGCAGCTTGGTCTCACCATAACCTTTGGCTTTCAGCCTTGCAGGGTCAATTTTTTGTGAAATCAGGTAATCAACTACAGATTGAGCCCGGCGCTGCGACAGGTCAATATTTGATTTAGATGTTCCCCTTGCATCGGTATGCGACATCAACTCAATGGTAATATTGGGATTGTCGCGGAGTGTTTGTATCAGACCGTTGAGTGAGTCGCGTGATTCTGGTCTTAAATCGGCCTTATCAAGGTCGTATAGAATCTGCGGAAGGCGGATGGCCATTTCTTTCCTGACCGGTTTGAGGTTAAAGTCATGTTTAAAGTCTTTGCTGGTGTTCTCACCGACGGTTGTTTCTGCGCCTTTGTCGCCTAAATAATCAGGGGCAGTAACGGTGAGGTTATAGGTATTATCTTCCTTGAACTTGGTATTGTCGAAATAATACGAACCGGTTTGATCGGTTGTAATTTCCTGGTTCATGCCGTCTTTATCAACCATGGTAACCTTCGCAC
>JBIICM010000017.1:0-23134 GCA_044238875.1 Flavobacteriales bacterium
TCGGAAAATCTCCTTCAAAAGGTGTGAACCCTGATGAGGTGGTTGCCATTGGAGCGGCCATTCAGGGGGGCGTTTTAACAGGAGAGGTGAAAGATGTTCTCTTACTGGATGTTACTCCATTGTCACTCGGTATTGAAACCATGGGCGGTGTAATGACCAGGCTGATTGAATCGAATACTACCATCCCCACCAAGAAATCTGAAGTATTCTCTACTGCCAGTGATAATCAACCATCGGTTGAGATACACATTCTTCAGGGAGAACGCCCGATGGCAGGTCAAAATCGCACCATTGGAAGATTTCACCTTGATGGCATCCCGCCGGCACCCAGAGGAGTGCCTCAGGTTGAAGTAACTTTCGACATAGATGCCAATGGTATACTTCATGTTGCTGCCAAAGACAAGGCTACTGGGAAAGAGCAGAAAATAAGGATTGAAGCTTCTTCAGGTTTAAGTGATGATGAAATTAAACGCATGAAAACCGAAGCTGAAGCCAATGCTGAATCTGACCGTAAGGCTAAAGAAGAAGCAGAGAAAATCAATCAGGCTGATTCGTTGATTTTTCAGACTGAAAAACAACTGAAGGAATTCGGTGATAAAATTCCTGCTGAGAAAAAATCAGCCATCGAGTCAGCACTTAGTACACTCAGATCAGCCCATCAGAGCAAAGACCTTGCTGGAATAGATGCAGCAATGAACACGCTGAACACAGCCTGGTCTGCAGCTTCTGAAGACATGTACAAAGCCTCTCAGGAGGCAGGTCAGCCAGCAGCTGAAGGTACAGAAGCAGGCAATGCTGGTCCGGAAGTGACGGATGTTGACTTTGAAGAAGTGAAAGACGAAAAGAAGTAATTCAGCCTTGAATGAACGATAAGCCCCGGGAAAAACGCCGGGGCTTTTTTGTTTAAGAGACCAATGAAGGTCATAAACCGTTTGCGAAAACGGAAAGCATTGTTACTTTTGTTGTAGTAAATCAACGAAAGTATGCAACTACGTGCGGCATCATCGAGATTTGGATGTTAATATAGATGATTATCACCAGCATTTTCAGCGGACTTGGAAATCAGTTGTTTCAGTATGCTGCAGGAAAAGCCTTGGCTCAGCACCATCAAACCGAATTGAAAATAGACAATTCATGGTTTTACAGCAGTGAGGAAAAACAAACCCCAAGATACTATGGACTGGGTGAATTCAATTTGTCTGAGAAAATAGCGAATGTGAGTGAGATCAGACATTTTACGGTGCCGGCAGCCGGCGGTATTGTTGGAAGAATAAGAGCCCGGTATAACAGAAGTCTGCCTGCGCACCGGAAGCCGGTATATTATGAGCCCCATTTCCATGTTGATCCTCATTTTTTTCAAAGCAGGCGGGATGCACTGATTACCGGCTACTGGCAATCAGAACAATATTTTCAACCAATTGCCAGCCAGATCAGAACAACATTCACATTGCCAGTTAAAGGTGAACAAAACCGTCAATGGGAGCAGCGGATAATGGCAGCCGAAGCAGTATCCCTGCATGTGCGGAGAGGTGATATGGTAAGCAACCCTGATGTAGCCAGGGTTCATGGTGCCTGTGATCTTGAGTACTACCGTGAGGCGGCGCGTAAAATTGCAGAAGGCCTTACTGAACCTGAGTTCTTTATTTTTAGCGATGATCCTGAATGGTGTCTTGAGCACCTGAAGCTTGACCATCCTGTTCATGTGGTCAGTAACAACCAGGGAGATGACGCCTGGCAGGATATGCAGTTGATGCGTATGTGCAGGCACCATATCATCGCGAATAGCAGTTTCAGCTGGTGGGGAGCCTGGCTCAATCCCTCCGAAAGCAAAAAAGTAATTGCACCTGCTCGGTGGTTTAATGCGGCAAATCATGATCTTCGCGATTTGCTGCCAAAAGACTGGATGCGTTTATGAAAATTTTCAGCTTGACCCACAAGTATAGTATTAAATGACCCATCCGGCTCCATTGGTTACAGTTCTGATGCCAGTTTACAACGCCGGATCATTTCTTATTGAGGCAGTTGAAAGCGTGCTTTCACAGACCTATCAAAATTTTGAATTTCTGATCATTGATGACGGATCAACCGATGAAAGTCCTGCATTGCTTGAAACATTCAACGATCAAAGAATCAGAATCATTCATCATGATAAAAACCGGAAACTCATTGCTACACTCAACCATGGTCTGCAGCTCAGTAAGGGCAAGTACATCGTCAGAATGGACAGTGACGACATCAGCCTACCGGAACGTATCGCAAGACAGGTTGACTTTATGGAGGCGCATCCTGAAGTTGGACTGAGCGGTACAGGGTTTGAAAATTTTGGTCCGGGGATACCGACAAATACAATCATCTACAGCGGCTCTGATACAGAAATACGCATCAGACATCTTTATCAGACGCACATTGCGCACCCCACCGCTATTTTAAGGAAATCGCTGATAGAACAGCACCAGCTCCAATTCGACGCAGCCTATCTTCACGGAGAAGATTACCATTTCTGGGTTTCGATGGGTCGGTATTGCAAAATGTCGAACCTTCCGGAAGTATTGGTTCGAAAGAGAGATCATGCAGGGAATGTCAGCAATATGTTTGCTGACATTCAGAACAGCACATGTAATCGTGTGAAGCGTTTGCAGTTTGACTGGATGGGCGTCAGAATCAGCGAAGAAGAGGCTGAGCTGTATTCAAGGTTTGCCAATACGGAATGGAATTTCAGCATTGGGGAAATGACGGAACTTGCCCGTCTTTTGCAAAGCGCAAACGATGCAAATTTATCGAGCCGTTTCATTGACACTAAGGCCTTTACTAATTATCTTGCCGGAAAATGGTTTCACCTTTGCCTCAACAATCCGAAACTGGGCCGTTCGAGAATGGAGATTTTTAAAATGTTAAGTTTCCGTAAAACATATCCGGCTGCCTTAAAATCAAGAGTTCGCATGGTGATTAAAACTGCAGCAGGTTAGCATGGAAGCGATACAGCCCTATTTTACCATTGTAATACCGGCCTGGAACAGAGCCTTGTTGCTGCCTGAAACCATCGGTAGCATCCAGTCGCAGACATTCGGTAACTGGGAGTGCATTGTAGTTGACGACGGCAGCACCGATAATACGGCAGATATAGTGCGCACCATAGAAGCAGCCGACAGCCGCATCAGGTATATCTATCAGGAAAATGCCGAACGCAGCGCAGCGCGGAACAGGGGTGCTGACAATGCCCGCGGGCTTTATCTGCTCTTTCTTGATAGCGATGATTCTTACACCCCGGAACACCTGGAGGTGCTTTACAACTTTCTGCGGGAAAAACAGGAGCCTGTTGCCATGGTTTTTACAAATCTGATGTATAACACTGACAAGGGACTAATTGAAGGAGATGTTCCTGAAATGGTCAAAGGTCTGGAGTTCAATTACCTGCTGCGGTATCCAATTACGCCCTCAAGGGCTTGCATACATCGTGAGATATTTAATGAATTCCATTTTGATCCCCAAATCGTTATCGTAGAAGATCAGGTGTTGTGGATCTGTATCGGCACTAAATATCCTGTTTATCAGTTAAAAAAGTCAACGCTGCATTACAGGATTCATGATGGGAATTCAGTTGATATGGGTAAAAATCCATATATACCGAGGCTGAGAGGACTGAAGCGTCTTTTCTTTCATCCGGATTATCAGGAAATTTCAGCCAGAATTCCCAATAAAATGAAACGTTTTATTCTTGCCGAGTGCTATTTCAATATTTCAAGACATCACCAGATAGCCGGCAGATATAGAGAGATGGCCAAAAACCTGATGCGCTCGTTTTTTTCCGATCCGACGTTCAGAAACAAGGAGCGGCTGGCAATGATCTTGCGAAAGAAATAAAGAAATAAGCGCTGGAAATTTCGTTAATAATTATTGATTTCATGAATCTTCTCAAAAGAATAAAAAACAAGTCTAAAGCAATTTTTAACGATGTAGTTTTTGAAAGCGGCCTTCTATGGTCTGTGCGGTTCAAGAATGCGCAGAATATAATTTATAATTATCATGGCATTGATAGTGCAGGAATTACCAAGTTTAACCGACGCCATGTTTTAAAAGGAGATTTTGATAAGCAAATACGATTTTTAAAAAAGTATTGTAATGTAATTTCATTGCAGGATTTTTTTAATGAGAAATTCGATCCTGATCTTATAAATGTAGCACTTACATTTGATGATGGTTACAAGAATAATCTTGAAAATGCACTTCCTATACTTGAAAAATATCAGGCTCCGGCAACATTTTTTATAACCGGAATGAATACATCCGATGACAATATTCTATGGCCTGACTTTCTTAATATAGCGAGCACTCTTTATTCCGGGGATATTTCTTTGAGGGGTGAAAAATTTAGAAATATGAATGGCACCTATTTTAGTTTGGAAAATGGCAAGAGCTTATATGAAATAATTAAGAAGGTGCATGTGCAATATGATTATAAAAGGGAAATGATGACGGCCTTGGAAGATCGTATTAATTTTAAAGAGAATCCTCTTTACGATGAATATTGGAAGTTAATGAGTGATGATGATATAATAAAGTGCAGTAAAAGTCCATATATTGAGATTGGATCTCACGGGATGCTGCATCAGAATTTAGGGAATCTCCCCTTAACTGAAGCGGAAGATGAATTAAGAAATTCTAAGGCTTATCTGGAAAATCTGATCCAGAGGGAGGTGGTTTCAATTGGTTACCCGGATGGCTCATATTCAAGACCGCTGCTGGATAGTGCTGAAAAAATGGGTTATTTTTATCAGTTTGCTTCAGAAGGATTTCTTTATGAGGAGGATTATTTAGATGAGAGGATTCTGGACAGAAAGGGAGTGTACAGCATCGGCTCACCGGGAAACCAGATTCTGTCAAGATTATGATGAAAATATTGCATGTCATCCCTGTTTTGGGATGTGGTGGAGCAGAAATTCTTGTTGGGTCAATTTGCCGTTCATTGGTCAAAAAAGGGCATACGGTAAATATTGTTTACTTGCTTCCACAACACCCTTCATGGAATAATTACCCTGACAGAGAAGAGCTCCTGAAAGAGGTTCCTGTTGAATTTACCGGGGGAATCGTGAAATTTCGGATTCTTGGAAAAACAACAAGTGACAATCAGGTATACATCGATTATGTGAATGAATTTAAGCCTGATATTATTCATTCACATCTCTACTTGGCTGAACTGTTGAGCAGGTCATACATTTATCCTTCAGCCACTTATGTAACCCATGTTCATGATAACATGCCCCAGCTTGAACGGTTTAACTGGGAATTCAAATCCATTTCAAAGCAAAGAATAACCACTTTGTGGGAAAGAAGATGGTTGATAGATAAGTATTTGAAAACGCAAACATCATTCATAGCGATTTCAAAGGATGTGGAGGATTACCTTTACAATAACATAACTGGATTTAAGCCACGAATTCTTTATTTGCCAAATGCTATTGATATAAACAGATTTGGTCAAAAGAGGGTCTACAAAAGAAATCTTAAACAGGGTATAAAGATTGTTTCAATCGCCAATTTAGTCCCTAAAAAAAATCATATTATACTGCTTGAAATCGTCGAGATATTGTTACAATGGAATATACAGGTTACAATTGATGTTTTTGGCCATGGTCCATTGAAGGCTTTTCTTGAAGAGCAGGTTGAATTGAGAAAACTAACAAATTTTATATTTTTCAGAGGCAGTGTTGGTGAGATCCCCCAAAAACTTGCGATGGCAGATCTTTATTTACATCCTGCGCTATATGAACCTTTTGGCCTGGTTTTGCTTGAGGCGATGGCATCCGGTCTGCCCGTTGTTTCAATGGATGGATTTGGAAACAGAGAACTGATCATTGATGGTGAGAATGGTTATTTACTGGCTAACAGGGCACCTGCAATCAAGTTTGCAGAGAAGATCCGATGGTTGATTGAGCATCCGGATGATTACATAGCAATGGGTATGGCAGCAAGAAAATTTTCTGAAAAATATGATATTGAAAGTTATACTGAGAAACTGATACAGTTTTATCAGGAATTGCATGATAATGTAAGGAAAACATGGGGGTGATCAGATTCTTATGGACAGTGTAAAGGATATTCTTTACTTGACAGTATCTGCCTATCCCTATGGAAACAGGGAAACCTTTTTGCAGCCGGAGCTGGAGGTTTTATCGCGGAATTTCAGACAAATATTCATTGTTATCCCCGAAGCCCTTCCGGTAAGTATGAAAACCGGGCCGAAAAGGTCAATACCCGATAATGTTTCCTTGCTTCAGCTGAAGCTCAAAGGCGGAAAGAAGAAGCTGAAAGGATTGCAGAAACTTCCTCCGGGAGCATTCGCCGCTGAATTGTATTTCATCCGCAGGCATTATCGGCTTAGATTCAGTTTCAGACTGCTCAGACTGATGCTTGGATTTTCTTCTATGGCCGTCAGCTTCGCAGAGCAGCTGGAAAGGCATATCTGCAGCAGCGGATTTCGTCCTGAGCAGGTCACCCTGTATTCTTACTGGTTCACCTATGCTGCTACAGGCATCGCACTGATGAAACAGCGTGAACCTGCATATAAGGCGGTAACAAGAGTACACGGCTGGGATTGTTTTTTTGACCGTTCACCCGACCGGTACCTTCCATTCAGGCCCTGGACCATCAGCAGGCTCGACCTGACAACTCCGGTTTCAGAGAAAGGAAGCAATTACCTGATCAACCTGCTCGGAAGAAAACGGTTCGGGCGAAAGATAAAAACTGCTTATTTAGGTATAGGTCCATTTAAGCGGCCTGCCAATGCTGATACCAGGTCGGATAAACTGCATTTGGTAAGCATTGCATTCGTTGATCCAGTGAAGAGACTGGAATGCATTGCCAACGCTCTGCTCCTGTTAGGCGGATTAACCATACATTGGACACACATCGGCGGCGGACCGGGCTTGCAGCAACTCAGGGAGTATACCCTCAGCCGGATCGCCGGGGCAATAAACGTCAGTGTTACCTTTACAGGTGATCTTGTGCCCGAAGCCGTGCATAAGTTCCTGCATGAGCGGCAACCTGATGCGCTCCTTTGCACCAGCACTTCAGAGGGCCTGCCCGTTTCAATGATGGAAGCCATGGCCCATGCCGTACCCGTTATTTCTGCAAATGTGGGAGGAGTTGCTGAGATTGTCAGGGATTATCACAACGGCATGCTGCTGCCGGAGAACCTCACAGCCGGAGACCTTGCAAAGGCACTACTTGAGTTTGCCGCTATGCCTTCTATGACAAGACAGCAATTAAGAGAAAATGCATACGATACCTATAGAAGCCTTTTTGTTGCAGAAGACAATTTCAAAGTATTTTGCAGGGATATTCTAAAATGATTTCAGGATGCTTTTATTTGATGTGATGAGCGAGCTGAATTCGATATCATGGTGGTATCTTTAAAAGAAAATTCCTCTACAGCAAAATAAATTAACTAATCAATTATCTTTAATCCTCACCAAATTTTATAAGATTAATAAGAGGGAAGCCGCAGTCTCATTGACTAATTTTTTTGGGAACACTAAACCCCAACTTTTAACAGGTGCAGTTGAATCAAGTATTATAAATTGGATAGAGATTAAAATGTATCATAATCTGCTCCAATAAATTGTATTTGATCAACAGAAATATCTTCATTTAAGCGCCTAAATCCAATTGGTAATATTTTAGAAGGTACAATAAATTCAACTAATATTTCAAATAGCCAGTGATTTTCCGAAACATCTATAATTATTTTATTACAAAGCAATAGATTAGCTAACTGATCCAAAGTTCTGATCAATCTTGGACCATCCTTCTTATCTATTTTGCCGATGTCACCAACTATTATACATGATTCAATTTTAAAAAAAATAAAAAAACCATTCATTTCAATTAAATAATTATTTTTATTCTTTAGTTTATATTCGAAAAAAGCGCGATTTCTCTTTATTAATCCCTTACTTTTAGTGTAATTAAAAACTCCAAAATCAAGTAAGTCAATATCAACCTTATACTTATTAAGTTTCTTACTAACATAATAATAATATAGAAAAGATATGAATTTTATTTTTGAGGTCAATTTGTATATTGGGAATGCATTTGATTGAATAAAAAATCTTTGCATATGGCCATGAAAGACCCAGTTTAATTTATTCTTAAACCCAGGAAATGAGTTTTGATTTGGGAATCCGAAAATTAAGCAAATGCCAAGTTCTTCTGCAAGTGCATATGTCTGGTTTGCCAATTGAATAAACAATCCTTTTTTTTGATGTTTTGGCGATGTCATTGTGTCGCCAGATTGGGCAATTAGAAGATCTTTTGATTCATAATTCAGAATCATCGGAAAGACACAATAATTTGCAGCAATTTCCTCATTTTCACTAATAGCAATGAAACCAACATGAATTTTGCCAAATGCAGAAGTATCATGCTTTTCCTTCAGAGATTCTATAGATACCTTTATTCCCAAACACAAGGAATATAATTCTTTTAACAGTGGATAAGTGTTTTGGCTAATTCGAATAAATTTATACATAATCAAGGCAGGCGTTGGAAATGCAAAAGGTAGAAGGTCTTTGATGTTTTTCAAGAAAAGTAAACATTATAAATCCAGTATTTTTAAGCATCTCTTTAACTTTTTATAAATCACCAAAGAATAAAACCATTTTGTCACAATCTGTGTAAGGACTTATCAAACTTTAAGATTGATTTTTTTAAATTTTTCAATTCCGTTTTAGCGTATGATTGATCAATTGATCAAAGATAATTATTATTTCTTTTTCTACCTAACCAAAAACCCTTCGAAATAAAAATGATTGTACTAGGCACTTAGTTAACGAGCATTCTGTAGGGGTATGGTTCACTTTTTTTATACCTACCAGTTCATCGCACCCGTTATTTCTGCATATGTGGGAGGAGTTTGTATTTCTTATCCATACAGCTTTTCTTTGTGTATGCAATCATACCCTGTGTCATTTTTACGGCATATCGGTTTGGTGTTTTTACCGGATAAGTTTCACAAACAAACCTCATGAACATTGCAATAATTGGAACCGGAAATGTTGGTGGCGCATTGGCTGCCAACTGGTCAAGAAAAGGACATACCATTAATCTGGGCGTAAAAGATAGCAGTCATTTTAAGGGCATGGATCTGTTGAAAAATACTAATACGCAAGCATTCTCAGTTCAGGAAGCGATTGCCAGATCTGAAGTAATTCTGATCGCAACTCCGCCAACTGCCATCTTTGACATTATTGCCCAATTGGGTGATGTAAAGGGTAAAACTATCATTGATGCAAGCAATTCTGTAAGGCAGGCACCCGAACCCTATAAAACTGTTTACCATTGCCTAATTGATAAAACCAATGCTGAGGTAGTTAAGTGTTTCAATTCTACCGGCTTTGAAAACATGCTGAATCCGGTTTACAATAACGAGGGTATTGATATGTTTATGGCCGGCGACAGCCAAAAGGCCAAAGAAGTAGCAAGCCAGCTGGCAGCGGATGCCGGTTTTGGATCTTGCATTGATTTTGGCAAATCAGATAAGGTGGAATTGCTGGAAAAGTTCGCCCTGACCTGGATCAATCTGGCCATCATGCAGGGCCATGGGCGAAACATGGCCTTTAAGGTGATCAAGCGATAGATATTCAGCGCTTGATAAATTTTCTTTTGCACTGAAAGCAAGAACATAAGCAGGACAATAGGCAAAAATCATCGTAACCCATTCGGGGCTTTAACTAAATTTGGCGGTTGGATGAAAAAAGAAAACCGCTTATCAGATTTGTCTCCCGGAGAAAAAGCCATAATCAGCGCCTTTTCTAACCCTGATGCAGGTTTACGAATGATTGAACTGGGTTGCATACCCGGTGCTGAAGTGCAAATGATCAGAAGGGCTCCGTTGGGAGATCCGCTGGCTGTGCGCTGCGCCGGCACCATCGTCAGCCTTCGCCGCCGGGAAGCGTCAGAAATCCTGATAAAACCCTGTTAAGTGCCTGAACTCAATACCATTCATGTTGCCATTGCCGGAAACCCGAATAGCGGTAAATCAACCCTGTTCAATGCTTTAACAGGGTTAAATCAGAAAACAGGCAACTTTGCAGGAGTTACAGTTGAGAAAAAGTCGGGGCTGGTGAGGGTACTCAGCCATAAGGTTTCAGCCAATATTCTTTTTACAGATCTGCCGGGCACCTACAGCCTTTTCGGCGAAAGTCGCGATGAGCTTGAAACATACAAGGCGCTTGTCAATCCCCTTAAGGGCGAGAAACCCGATAAGGTGCTTGTAGTGGCTGATGCCGGAAATCTGCCACGGTCGCTCTTACTCTGCCTGCAGATCATAGAATTGGGCTACCCGTTGGTGCTGGCGGTGAATATGATTGATCAGCTTGAAAGGAGTGGCATCACTTTGAATAGAGAATTACTGCAAGAAAGGCTGGGCATCTCAGTAATTACCACCAATGCCCGCGAGCGAAAAGGATTGCAGGAACTAAAATCAGCGCTGCTGCATTCTGCCGCCTCTGCACCTGAAAAAACTTGGGAGGTAAGTAATAATGGGATGGCAAGGCAAGGGTTTGAGCCATCCGGAAACCTTTTAAATCCCGGCAAGATGCCAGGGGAAAAGAAGGGCGCGGGTGAGACTGAGCCGCTGAAGATGCAGCAGGAGGAATTACTTGCGAAATACCATTATATACAACAGTTGCTTGATGGATGTTTGCCGGTTAAGAAAACGACCAAAGCGCAGGAAATGACCCACCGGCTGGATGATATTTTTACCCATCCAATTGCCGGGTTTGCACTTTTTCTGTTGATACTGTATCTGATTTTTGAAGCTGTATTCTCCTGGTCGGCCCTGCCGATGGAATTGATAGACCAGCTGTTTGGCAAGGCTTCGGTTTGGCTTGGCGCAAACCTTCCGGCCGGAATATTCAGTGAGCTGCTCGCAAAGGGGATTCTGCCCGGTTTGGGTGGTATTTTTATGTTCATACCCCAGATTGCCATTTTATTCGGATTTATTGCCATTCTGGAAGATACCGGCTATATGGCACGTGTGAGTTTTATTATGGACAGGTTGCTGCGACCATTTGGGCTGAGTGGAAAATCAATCATACCCATGATCAGTGGGGTGGCATGTGCTGTTCCATCGGTGATGGCAGCCCGCACCATCAGGCACACCCGTGAACGACTGATCACTATACTTGTTACTCCGCTGATGAGCTGTTCGGCGCGTATTCCGGTTTATACCCTGCTGATCGCCTTTGCCATTCCGGACGACAAAGCGGTGGGGTTTCTGAGTCTGAGGGCACTTTGCCTGATGGCGCTCTACCTTTTGGGTTTTCTGGCAGCCCTTTTTACTGCACTCGTTCTTAAATGGCTGATCAGATCACGCGAGCGAGGGTTGTTTATCATGGAAATGCCCGTTTACCGTATGCCCGACTGGAGGGTGGTCGGAAGAACGATGCTCAGTAAGGTTAGGGTTTTTATAGTAGATGCGGGAAAAATCATTGTAGCTGTTTCGGTGATTCTCTTTGTGCTTGCTTCCTTCGGACCCGGAGACCGGTTCAGCGAAATTGAACGCCGGTATGAAAATAAAATTACCACCGGAATGCTTAGCGCCGATCAGGCTGCAGCTGATATGGAAGCCGAAAAGCTAAGAAATTCGTATGCCGGGATGCTGGGCAGAACCATTGAACCGGTGATTGCTCCGCTTGGATTCGACTGGAAAATAGGTATTGCCCTCCTCACTTCACTTGCAGCACGGGAAGTATTTGTGGGAACAATGGCAACCATATACGGGGCAGGTGATGCGGATGAACATTCGGCCACCTTATATGATAAAATGAAGGCAGATAAAAATCCTGTTACAGGAAAGCCTCTTTTTGATATTCCGTGTGCCATGGCGTTAATCGTGTTTTATGCTTTTGCTATGCAGTGTATCAGCACACTGGTGGTAGTGGGCAGGGAGACCGGTTCGTGGAAATGGCCGCTTGTTCAGTTTGTTTTTATGGGTATGCTGGCCTGGATTGGCGCCTATGCAGCCTACAATTTGTTTGCTGCCTGAGGTGTAAACGAATCCGGCAAAACCAGAAAACCGTTTGACGGGAATTTTGTTACTTTGTCGCACATTAACAACTATTCTCATGGCTTTTGAACTACCCCGGTTACCCTATGACTTTGCGGCACTTGAACCGCATATTGATGCCCGAACGATGGAAATCCACCACGGAAAGCACCATCAGGCGTATGTAACCAATCTCAACAACGCCCTCAGCGGCACCCCGGCTGAAAGCTGGTCAATCGAGCAGATTTTATCAGGCATTTCCAACCTTGGAATGCCGGTCAGAAACAATGGCGGAGGACATTACAACCATACCCTTTTCTGGGAACTAATGTCGCCCCAGGGAGGCGGCACACCCGGAGGCGAACTGGGAGATGCTATTCAGGCCACTTTCGGATCATTTGAAAAATTCAAGGAAGAATTCGGCAAAGCGGCTGTAGGTCGTTTTGGCTCTGGGTGGGCATGGCTGATTAAACATGACGGCAAACTGGTAATTACTTCAACACCCAATCAGGATAATCCGCTAATGGATATTGCTGATGTAAAGGGTTACCCTGTGTTGGGGCTCGATGTTTGGGAACATGCCTACTATCTGCATTATCAGAACCGCCGCCCCGACTACATCACTGCCTGGTGGAATGTGGTAAACTGGAATGTGGCCGCTGAACGTTTCCGGAAAGGTTAAACCGCTCTTTTATAAATGAAGCAGCAGGAAATCCAGATTTTCCTGCTGCTTTTTTATTTAACCACTCAATTAATTTGCTGTAAATAAGTTTCTGCCTTCTGCAGGTGTTGTTGCTGTTTGGCAATATCTGACTTGTCCCAGAGTTTTACCATCATACCCAAACGGGGATTCGAAAGGAAAAAATCCCTGTGTGTGTGAATGAAGCGCCAGTAAAGGGCATCCCAGATTTGCTGCCATTCTCCTTTTGGGTAATCACTCATTTTCATCAGGTAATTGCTGCCTGATATATAGGGCTTGGTTGACATTAAGCCGCCATCGGCAAACTGGCTCATTCCGTAAACATTCGGTACCATTACCCAATCATAACTGTCAATGAATAAGGCCATGAACCACTGATATACTTCATCGGGATCAAATTCACACAATAACATGAAATTCCCCAGTATCATCAGCCGCTCAATATGATGACAATAACCGGTTTGCAATAACTTTTCAATACAATCATCAACGGGTACGATTCCTGTTTTTCCTTCCCAGAAAGCGGGCGGTATTTTACGCGTAAATCCCCAGTAGTTGGCAGTTCTCTCCCGGTTGCCCTTTAACTGATATACCGCACGGATAAACTCCCGCCAGCCCATTACCTGCCTGACAAATCCCTCGAGCGATGCCAGAGGTACAGGATGCCTTGCTGAATATTCAAGTACCTTATCGAGCACTTCTTTCGGGCTGAGCAGGCCTGCGTTGATCAGCGGGCTGAGCAGGCTGTGGTGAAGAATTTGAGCACCGGCCACCATGGCATCCTCATAAGGCCCGAACTCGGCGAAACGTTGTACGGTAAAGTCGTGCAGCCATTTTAAAGCCCCGGCTCTGTCGTGCGGGTAAAAAGGCCGGCTGCTTAATTTCCCGGGGTTTGAACCAAAATTTTGCAAGGTGTACAATACGGCTTCCTGAAAACATTTTGAATCGTCAGGGAATGCTACCGAGGGGGGTAATTTATCTTTGGGATAGCGCTTTCGGTTATCGGCATCAAAACTCCATTGCCCGCCAATCGGGCTGCCGTCAGCCTCCAGCAGGATGCCGTTTTTTTTTCGCGAATGGATATAAAATTCCGTTTGGAAAAGGCGCTTTTTACCCTCAAAATGGTGTGCAATTTCATCAGAGGTATTTAAAAAAAGCGGACTCTCCTTCCATTGCACGGCAATTTGATTTTCATTAAAATATTTTTTGATACGTCTGTTCAGCCATTCATCTGTTGGGTCAACAACGCAAACCCTGTTATACTGCTCTGTTTTCAGTATTACTGCCAGCTCCCTGATATCTGCCCCGGGTTCCATCGCAGAAATATACCGGATTCTTTTGCCCTTTATTTCGAGGGTATCGGCATAGGCCTTCATGCTGCTGCGGTGAAAAGCAATTTTCTGTTTATGAAAGGGCAGCTGGCGGAAGAACAAATACTCCTCAATGAGTATAAATTCCTCCTCTTTTTCAAAGGGATGTTCAGCAAAGAGCTGATGCGGAAAAACGAGTACTGCCTTTTTCATAATTGCTTTTTTTCACTGCGGCAGCGGTCGCTGCAGTATTTAACTTCATCCCAAACACGCTTCCATTTTTTTCTCCATGAAAAAGGACGGCCGCAGCTTAAACAGGTCTTTTGTGGCAGGAATGTCTTTTTCAATTCAGGCAGATTTCAATTCAGGCAGAAAATCAGGATGCCGTTTCATAAATTTTTCGCATTGTTTCCAGTATGCAAAAAATGAGGGGAAGAACCCGTAAATTGGGAAGACCGATGGCCGTTGAATAAATTCTCCCCGTAAATCTTTAAGCATGGGATGCTCCCGAAAATAAATCGTTTTGCCGGGATAACAGCGCAAAAGATCCTGACATTCGCCGGTGAAAACCTGAATGCCTTCAATATTTGCTGCCAGATCAAGAATAAACCGCAGACTTTTTTCAGCCATCGGAAACTTATTGAAAAATGAAGGCGGCAGCAATAATACCCTGTTGAGCGGTTCTGTGCTTAACCACCTTGGATCAAGATGAAAAGGAGTATAAACAGCCAGTGCCCTGGAATGATCAAACACTGGTTGCTTTGTAACCGGCAGCGGAGTGATCGGGCTGGGTGTTACGGTTTCTTTCAAAACTTCAGGAACCTGCATTTTTGAAAATGCATCGTATGGGATATCCAGATAGGTGTTGGTTTGATGTGTATCTGCGTATTTGTTGATGTTTTCCTGGTTGGCATAATACTTTTTACCATTGCGCAAGCCAGCCACCCATTGCCAGCTCAGAAAATTACTGGCCGGATCGGCATCCAGCAGATGATAGTGCATCCAGCGCGCACCGGTTTTCCAGTTACAACCAGCATTATTGCAAACAAGCGCTGCAACATACATGCGCAGATGGTTGTGTAAATAGCCTGTTTCGTAAAGCTCAAGTATGGCCCGGTTAATTGCTTCAATTCCGGTATCGGCCTTCACAACCGCCTGGGGCATGCCATCGCGGGTGGGTGTATCATGATCAGGCTGCAACAGCATATTTTCATCATGCATCCATATCTCCTGCCAGTAATCCCTCCAGCAAAGTTCCATTAGAAAAGGTTTCACTTCTGCATAAGGTAAATTTTTGCGCAGGGCATATTTCAAAACCATCGGCGTACTGATCACGCCTCTTGAAATATAGGGTGAAAGGCGTGTAACATTTCCGTGAAGGTAGTTGCGGGTATGGCCATAACCTTCAATATCAATTGATTCAAGGGCTTGCAGGATATCGCTGAAGCGGGTAGAAAACATCAGCGCTTTGAAATTTTATTGCGTGAAATATCTTTCTGACGACTGCATTTAAAGCGGTTCATGCGCTCTGGTCGTTTCATAAGATGTTTACTGCTCACGCCCGAGTTCACTCTTTTTCTCCAAAGCCTGAAGGATGACTGGCTCAGCTCTTTGCGCATCAGTTGAATAACCCCGCTCTCGCTCAGATTAAACTGCGCCCTTATGGCTTCAAAAGGGGTTCTGTCTTCCCAGGCCATTTCAATGATCCTGTCGGTTTCTTTCAATGAGAAATTTGCTGACATGCTCCAGAAAAACAGTCTTTCAATATTATTTGTTTACGCCTTTTTGCGAAATGAAACGTTTACCTTTTTTGAAGGCCTCAGAGAACCTTTTCGACGGCGATGTCCTCCGCACAGCGGAAATGCCCTTCAGGGCAGGCCCGGTAACCATGTAAACCGCATGGTCTGCAGGGAAGCTTTCCGGCTGTTTCAACAACATGGGCACGATCTGACAAGGGGCCAAAACCAAACCCAGGAATGGTGCTACAGAAAATTACCGTAACCGGCGCGTTTACCGCTGAACAGAGGTGCAACGGTGCTGAATCATTGACATAATTCATTTCAGCACCGCGCATGAAAGCAGCAGACTTCAAAAGGTTGAACCTTCCGCAAAAATTAATAACGTTTCGTTTCCCGGAGGCGCTTTTGATCTTTTCACAAAGATCATGATCAGCTTTGCTGCCCAGCAGGTAAACCTCATGGGTGGCAGGAACCTCACGGATCAGTTCAATCCATTTATGCGCCGGCCATTGCTTGGTGAACCATACCGATGCAGGTGCCATGCAAACATAGGGGCCCGGCGGGATCAGCTCCGGGGCAGGCGGGTAGAGCTTCGGTTTGAAATAACCATTTGTATTCAGAAAGGAGATGAGTTTGCGGTTGCGTTCAACTTCGTGTTGCCCGTTACCGATCTCATGCGGATAGCTGTAATGAAAGAAGCGGGCAAAGGGGTTTTTACTAAAACCACTGATTACTGAAGCACCTGAAAATGCTGCAAGAAAGCCTGAAGAAGCAAAACGCTGACAATTCACAAGCAGGTCGTAATGCTTTTTTCTGATCATGCGCAAAAGTCGGTAAAGCTCTAAATACCTTGATTTTGACTTGTCAAGGAGGATTACCTGACTGATAAAGGGATGTTCCGCAAACAATCCCTCTGCACCCTTCCGCACGAGTATATCAATCGCTGCTTCAGGATAGGCAGCATGCAACTCCTCGAGCAGGGCGGTGGCCAGCACCACATCACCCAGATAAGCGGTCTGAATAATCAGGATACGTTTCAAGTGCGGGATTGGGTGAGTTCCCTGAAAATCTGTTCAAGCCCATGCTCTTCGCGCGAAATGGTGAGCACTGTGAGCTGCTGTTCAACCGCATAGCGAAACACGGCAGGACGTATGTCTGAACCTTCGTTACTGGTGAGCATCCAGCTACTGCCCTGACCACCTGAAACAGACAAAACGCCTTCGATTTTATGGAGCAAGGCAGCCTCCACCTGCTCTTTAAATTCAACCATCACCCTCACCGTGGCGCCTCTGGTTCTGAGACCATCGGCCTGTTCGTCAGCTACGATCCGTCCTTCTTTAATAATGATTACACGGTCGCAGACTGCTTCCACCTCCGGCAGGATGTGTGTGGAGAACATTACTGTTTTTTCTTTTCCCAACTTGCGGATAAGCGTTCTGATTTCTGTAAGCTGATTGGGATCTAATCCGCTGGTTGGTTCATCCAGGATCAGTACTTCAGGGTCGTGGATGATGGCCTGGGCCAGACCAACGCGTTGCCGGTAACCTTTCGAAAGTGCCCCGATCTTTTTATGTTGTTCTGGTTCAAGGCCGGTAATATTGATCATTTCCATTATCCGGCTCCGGGCATTCCTGATTCGGTGTAATCCGGCAATAAATGCAAGGTACTCCCGCACGTACATGTCGGTATATAATGGGTTGTGCTCAGGAAGATATCCCACGCGCTTTCGAACCTCCATTGAAGATTCAGCTGTATCAAAACCGCAAACCCGCACATTGCCTGCCGAAGGGGCAATAAAGGTGGTAATGATCTTCATCATGGTTGATTTCCCGGCTCCGTTTGGGCCGAGAAACCCAAGAATCTGCCCTTTCCCGATTTCAAACGAAACATCATCGAGGGCCTTCTGGCTTCCATAAAACTTACTGACTCCGGAAACTGCTACAGACATGGTTCAAAAGTAAACAAATCACTCCGTTCACAAGCATCAGAAAAGGCTGGTCAGGCCAAAGTGAACTTTGGCGCTCCTGAATTGAACAGGATTTCCTTTTTCGCTGCCCAGTGCATAACTCAGGCTGAATATGCCGGCCTTGGTTTCAAAACTGATCCCTGCCCCCAGTCCGTAGGGGGTGTCAGATATGTTGCGGTTAACCGCCTTATTTTCATACCAGGCACCGTTAACAAAAACGAATATAAACGCATTTTCATCCATCAGGTAACGGTATTCAAGATTCAGAATGGCATATGAAGCGGCAAAAATTGATTCCTCATTGAAGCCCCTCAGGCTGTTGATGCCACCAATACGTGGCAACTCATTTTCGAAAAGAGAAGGGCTTTCAAGCCAGCTGGCCATCAGCCCGGTATTGAAGGTGGCCCTGCGAAACAAGGGTACAAACAAATCCGCATCAAGCATGGCATTCACCTGAATGGAATTCAGCCGCAGCCCCTCATAAACCAGCGGATTCACCGCCACATTTTTTCTGATTTTACGGCTTCCGGCCGAAACCCTCGAAATCAGCCGGTAACCCTTACGCGGATTAAACCGGTAATCGAGCCGGGTAATATTTGCTTCAAGTCCGTAAAGAGAGGTGCCAATGTCAGCATAATCGGGCAAAGCAGAAATATTTGACAATCCGCGCGTAGATAGCAGCGAACTGTTTCTGGCTTCGAAATACAACTTCAGGTAGTCTGTTCCGCGCATCAGGTACTGAATACCAAGATTCGGCTGTACACTTATAAATGCGGTGTCTTTCTTATAAAGGCTGAAGGCACCTGAAAAACCAAAAGGCAAATTGAACAGAAAAGGCCAGGCCAGGCCAACACTCAGGCTTTGAGTGGCCTGCTGCAACCTGCGCCATTCAGCATCAATAGATTCTCCCCGGCCAAGGCCGTTGCGCACTTTAAGACTAGCCTCTCCGGTGAGCAGCAATTTGCCATCCTGTGCGCTGTTTGGCAAAAAACCGACTATCCCGCTGAAGTTACTTGCATTTTTATCATTCAGGTATAGTCTTATCAGGGCCGATTTACCGGTTAGAAAAACATCTGCCGGCCTGCTCATCTGCACAAAAGGAATCTCACGCAGACGGGTATTCATGGCTGTTATAAGTTCCTCATTGTAGATGTCACCGGGGTTGATACCAAGGTAATTTTGTAAATAGCGTTCACTGATTCGCGCATCACCCCTGTAATTCAGGCTGTCGATCTGAAAGCGGTCTCCGGGCATTGCATGCAGCCGGGCGCTAAAAACCTGATCAATACAGTAAACAGAGTCAAAACTTATCCGGGCAAAAGCGTAACCATTGTTCTGATAATAACGGAGCATTCTGTTCATCAGCTTTGCAACCTGCCGTGGGTTGAATACCGAATTTCTGAATAATTTCTCCCTGAAACCACTGTAACTGCAGGCTTCTTCTTCAACGTTACCTCTTGCAAGGCGCGCCCATCGGTAAACGGGCCCGGTATCAAGCCATGCCAGCAGTGTATCGCCCTTTTCAAGCACTGAATCAATTGTTGCGCTGAGCATACCTTTTTCGCGACAAAAACTCAGCAATTGCTCAAGCGCCGCATTTCGTTCTTCACGGCTGACCGATTTTCCGGGATAATTGAGGCGGACCGGCAGCTGGTCAGCGGCATTGATTACTTTCAACCAGAAAACCTGGGTATGCGCCTGCTGAAATAACAGCACCATGATTACGGTGATGAACAGGCGTCGCATAAAACTATGAAAGGCACCAGTTCACCGGTTCTTTTCCCTGGTCAATGAGAATCTTGTTGGCACGGCTGAAATGTCTGCAGCCAAAAAAACCATTGTAGGCCGATAGGGGAGAGGGGTGCGCGGCATGCAGCACAAAGTGTTTACCGGTATCTACCATTTTTTCCTTTGCGCGGGCATGGTTTCCCCACAAGAGAAATACCAGGCCCTGACAGTTGTGCGAAAGATAACGGATTACTCCGTCGGTAAATTGCTCCCAGCCCTTGTTACTATGAGAGGCCGGTGAAGACGCCCTGACGGTAAGCGAAGTATTGAGCAGCAAAACTCCCTGCCGGGCCCAGGCCGTAAGGTCACCATTGTTGCCATTATCGCAGCCAATATCTGTTTTGATTTCCTTGAAAATATTTTGAAGCGAGGGAGGAAGCCGGACGCCCTGTGACACCGAAAAACAGAGTCCGTTTGCCTGATCAGGGCCATGGTAGGGATCCTGACCGATGATGACCACTTTAACCTTATCGGGCGGACAAAGATCAAAGGCGGCAAAAATCCTGTTACCGGGCGGATATACTGTGTGATCAGCCTTTTCGCGGAGCAGGAAAGCTTTCAGTTCACTGAAATAGTTGGCAGAAAATTCATCCTTCAGGGCATTTTTCCAGCCAGGTTCAAGGCTGGGATCTTTAACGCGCACTCCCATGATCAGCAATTGTAAAACGCAAACATACGCCGCAGAAAGCCATTGAACTCAAAACCGAATAATATGGATAGGGTGTTAACATAAAATATCTTTATCCATCTAAACACTCGCTTTTTTATTATACTTTTGCGGCAATTAAAAATAATGATGAAGAAATTTATTTGGGCTGTGGCCTGTTTTGTTGTTCTTAGCCTTGGTTTGAGTTCATGTAAAGCAAAGAAGGTTGATTGCCCGGCCTATGGCAAACATCCTGTTTCTTCATCACAGCGTCAGGCCTGACCATATTCAAAATTAATGTCAAGTTGCGTGTCTGGATGGAGGCTTAAAGCCACCGGGCAGGTGCAGGCTGCTTTTTCAAGAATCGCCTTTTCCTTATCTGAATAAAGAACAGGGAATCCATAGATACGGATTTCGATACGGCTCACTTTTCTGGGGCCTGAAGCCATGAATTTGGTTGTATCAGCCTGAATGCCTTCGATTTGAATGCCGTGGGTGCGCGCTGCGATTCCCATAATGGTAAACATGCAACTTGTTAATGCGGCACATAGCGTGTCGGTAGGTGAAAAAGAGGCGCCTTTGCCCTGATTATCTAAAGGGGCATCAGTGATCAGGCAAGCCCCGGAGTTTACATGGATGGCTTCTGTACGAAGGTCTCCAAGATAGCGTGTATGTATGGTTGGCATGGATGCAAAGGTAATGGCTTTATTCTGTTGTATCTTTGTCAGGTTTGACATGAACTCCATCAGGGCGCTGCTGTTTTTTCTACTCATTGCTTTTTCGCTGCATAATAAGGCGCAGGATGTAAAAGGCGTGGAAGAAAGCGGGATCATTTACCGAAATGTGATGCAGGGAGGAGCAAGTTTGCACAGCAGGGGGCTCGGACTGCATTTCAGGAAGGGACATCAGATCAATGCGGGCAGGGCTTTGCTTTATGATATTGCATTGCAAACGGTGAGACATCCGAAGGAAGTAAAATCGGTCAACTCGTTCAGTAACAACAGCAGCGGATTTTTATACGGCAAGCTTAACAGCCTCAATTGCCTGCATACAGGTGTTGGCATACAGCAAGTGATTCATGAGAAAGGAGATATCGGAGGCACGGCCGTTGGATACTCGCTTTATGGCGGCATTTCATGGGGCCTGTTAAAGCCGGTTTATTTGTATATATTTTACCAATCTGATTTGGAGGGTATTCAGGAAAAGCTTGAGCGTTATGATCCAGCGAAGCACTTCCCCGATAACATTTCAGGAAGGGCCTCATTCCTGAAAGGGCTGGCACAAAGCCGGCTGATTACAGGTGCTTATGGTGCTTTTCAGTTTAATTTTGATTTCGGAAAACAGGAAACAGCCGTCAGAATGCTTGAAACCGGAGTTTCAGCCGATGTTTATCCGGTAAGGCTGCGTATCATGGCTGATGAACAAAAGGGACAGTTCGTGTTTTTTAATTTCTTCATAAGGTACATTTTCGGTAAAAAATGGAATTATCGCCATCAGTTGCAAATGAGCAACAAACAGTAAGAACAAAAAAGCCATCCTGGCTGCGCGTAAAATTGCCTACGGGCCCTGAATATCTTCAGGTTCGGAAGCTGGTAGATGAGCATCAGCTGCATACCATCTGCGAAAGCGGTAACTGTCCGAATATGGGAGAATGCTGGGGAGCAGGAACGGCCACTTTTATGATCCTGGGCAACATCTGTACCCGCTCCTGCGGATTTTGTGCAGTGGCCACCGGCATGCCCAGCGCGGTTGACTGGCAGGAGCCGGCCAGGGTTGCCAACTCGGTAAAACTCATGCAGGTGAAGCATTGCGTAATCACTTCTGTTGACCGCGATGACCTGAAAGATGGCGGTTCGATTATCTGGGTGGAAACCATCAAGGCCGTCAGGGAAGCCAGTCCCGGAACCACACTTGAAACATTGATTCCGGACTTCGCCGGTAAATGGGACAACCTACAACGCATCATTGACATCCGGCCTGAAGTGGTCTCGCACAACCTTGAAACGGTGCGCCGGCTTACACGTGAAGTAAGGGTGCAGGCCCGTTACGACCGGAGCCTCGAAGTGCTTCAACGTTTAAAGGCAGGCGGCTGCACCACCAAATCGGGTGTTATGCTGGGGCTTGGCGAAAGTCATGATGAAATTCTTGAAACCATCGGAGACCTTGCACAAGCCGGTGTTGATATTCTCACGCTGGGACAGTATTTGCAGCCTACCCCGAAACATTTGCCGGTAGCCGAATTTGTGACGCCTGAACGCTTCGAACAGTACAAGGTTTATGCGCTTGACAAAGGATTTCGTTATGTGGAAAGCGGTCCGCTGGTGCGTTCATCCTACCATGCCGAAAAGCATCTTTTTTGAACCTTTCCGGGTCAGTCAAAACGAATAACACGGGCCGGCCTGATCCCTGACACGATATATACCGGCAACAAGAGGGCCATAAAACAGATCGTGAATGCGAGCGCATTGATTGAAAGTATAAAGCCCGCATTGAGTTCTACCGGCACCACTTTCAGATAGTATGTTTCCTGATTGAGGGTAAGCCAGCCCGTTTCTTTTTGAAGCACACAGAGCAGCAATCCGAGCAGATTCCCAAGTATCAATCCGGTAAAAATCATCACCGCCGACTGCCTGAGAAAAATGCCTGCAATCTGGCGGTTAACAGCCCCCAAAACTTTCAGAACACCCACCATCCTTGCTCTTTCAAGAATCAGGATCAGCAGGCACGTGATCATGTTCACTACAGAAACCACCAGCATCAGCGCAATAATAATCACCACATTGGTATCCATCAGTTCGAGCCAGTCGAAAATCTGCGGATAACGGCCCCGAATTGTCTGCGAATTCCAGTCCGACGGAATTTGTTCATACACCCACGCCTCTGTCTGATCTAATCCCCTGAAATCATTCAGCAGCAGCTCGTATCCGCTTATCTGGCCC
>JBIICM010000135.1:0-6958 GCA_044238875.1 Flavobacteriales bacterium
AGGTGCAGATGCAAATATAGGTTTTTCATAAAATCAGTCAAGCAAATTTATTTTTTCAGCATTAGTTTGTTAAATAAATAAAGAGCTGAAAAAACGGCTGGGGAGTATTTTTTAATGCAATTTTGCAGATCTTTAATTGATTCAGCTAAAACAGGCATGCACGCGGAAACTAAAGTATCTGTCTTCAGAAAAGAGCAGTTTAATGCAGCTCATCGCTTGCACAATCCTAACTGGGATGAGGAAACCAACCGAAGGATTTTTGGTAAGTGCAACAATCCTAATTTTCATGGTCATAATTACCAGCTGATTGTCAGGGTTAAAGGACCAATTGATACCGATACCGGTTATGTAATTGATATGAAAATACTGAGTGATATTATTGAGGAAGAAGTAAAAGAGCGGTATGATCATCGTAATCTGAATCTTGATATACCTGAATTCAAAGAAACTAACCCTACCGCCGAAAATATTGCTGTAGTAATCTGGCAGCGCATCCGTGCCAGAATCAGCGATAGATTTGAACTTTCGGTGACACTCTATGAAACAGAGCGTAATTTTGTTGAGTATTCAGGTCCTGAGCCGGCTTAAAACGCATGATATTGCTTGAATGGTCAGGCGCATTACTAACCCTTGCAGGCGTTTGGCTTACCGCGAAAGGTAACCGTTTGGGTTGGCTGGCCGGATCGGCAGGTTCTCTGGTCTATATACTGGTTTGTATCTCAGCACGGCTTTATGCAGAAAGTGCTTTACAGGCAGTATATGCGATTATGGGTTTTTATGGCTGGATTTTATGGAAGCAGTCAAAAAACCAGACAATAACAGTTAAGCAGATGCATCCGCTTGCATTCACCGTTATGTTGTTTTGCTGGCTCATTCTCATGCTGTTTTTTGGCTTTATACTCAGTTCTTTTTCTGATACCGACCTGCCTTACACAGATGCAGCCATTGCTGCTGCCGGACTGCTACTCACCTGGCAAATGGCAAAACGCTTTATCGAATGCTGGCCTGGATGGATCATTGCCAATGTGCTCAGTATGGCAGTATTTCTTTATAAAACACTTTATACAACTGCTGCTTTGTACTTCTTGCTGGCTATCTTTGCGTTATATGGTTACCGATCATGGAAAAGCCTTTTCGAATCGCAATAATCGGTCCCGAGTCAACAGGTAAAACAACATTGGCCAAAGCACTTTCACAGTTACCAGGTGCTGTTTGGGTGCCTGAATATGCCCGCTTGTTTCTTGAACGACATGGTAAAAATTATGATGCGGTTGATATTGCCTGGATAGCCACTGCGCAACAGGCCTATGAGATACAACTGGCCCGCAGGGCGCCTAAATTGCTTATCTGCGATACCGATTGGCTGGTATGTAAAATTTGGTCAGCATTCGTTTTTGGATTCAGTTCGCCTAAACTTAAAGGGCTGGAGGAGCAATGCCGGTATGATTTTACCCTGCTCATGGATGTTGATTTGCCATGGGAGCCTGATCCACTGCGGGAACATCCGTTCAGGAGGGCAGAAATACTTGAAATTTATAAGGTAGAGCTTGAAAAAATACAACGACCCTACAGCCTTATTTCGGGAACTGGCGGGGAGCGAATCAGCAATGCCCTGGATATTTTGCGGCCATGGTTGGATAAAATCAATCAATGAGCTTTTGCCTGTTAAAAAGTCAGTGGATTCAGCCATGATAAAAAAATGTGCATGTAGTATTTTCGCAAACTGCCGGTAGTAAAAAGCCGCTTCATTAAAATATGTTAAGGACTCATACCTGTGGGGAATTGCGCCCTGCTGACATCGGAAAATCAGTTCAGCTGGCAGGTTGGCTGGCCCGCTCAAGAGATCTGGGCGGGATGACATTCATTGATCTGCGTGACCGGTTTGGCATTACCCAACTGGTTTTCAATATGGAAGATGATCCCGATGGATGTGCTCAGGCCCGCAAGCTGGGGCGTGAATTTGTTATCAGAGTTAACGGGCAGGTGATGGAGCGTTCCAACAAGAACCTGCAAATGCCTACCGGCGAGATTGAAATTAAGGTTAGCAGCCTTGAGGTGCTTAACCCTTCAATTACGCCGCCATTTACAATTGAAGACGAGACCGACGGCGGCGATGATTTGCGGATGCGTTACCGGTATCTTGATCTGCGCAGAAATGTAGTGAGGGAAAATCTTTTACTCAGGCATCGTTTGGCACGCAGTATCCGAAATTACCTCGATCAGCAGCAATTTACAGAGGTTGAAACCCCTGTGCTGATCAAGTCAACCCCTGAAGGAGCCCGCGATTTTATTGTTCCCTCACGCATGAACCCCGGTGAGTTTTATGCCCTTCCGCAAAGTCCGCAAACATTTAAACAACTATTGATGGTGGCAGGTTTCGACCGTTACTATCAGGTGGTAAAATGTTTCCGCGATGAAGACCTGCGTGCAGATCGTCAGCCGGAATTCACACAGATTGATTGTGAATTGTCATTCATCACGCAGGATGACATTCTGGAGATTTTCGAAGGTCTTGTCAGAACATTGTTCAAGGATGTTAAATCATTTGACCCGGGTACTTTTCAGCGGATGACTTATGCCGAAGCTATGAACAGATTCGGCAATGATAAGCCGGATCTTCGTTTCGGGATGGAATTTAATGACTTTACTTCACGCACCCGGGGGAGCGGTTTTCAGGTATTTGATGCCGCTGAATTGGTGCTTGGCATTGTTGTGCCGGGTGCTTCAGATTACACCCGCAAACAAATTGATGAATTGACTGAATGGGTGAAACGCCCCCAAATCGGAGCAGGTGGTCTGATTTATATACGGAGTAACGCTGACGGCTCATTCAAATCATCGGTTGATAAATTTTTTTCACCTGAACAGCTCTCAGACCTAGCATCAGCCGTTTCAGCCGGCAGGGGAGACCTGATATTGATGCTTGCCGGTACGGAAGGCCGCACACGCAAAGCCATGAGTGAATTACGACTTGAGATGGGGAACCGCCTGGGTTTGAGAAATAAAGATCAATTCTGCCCGCTTTGGGTAACTGATTTCCCCTTGCTCGAAAAAGATGAAGAAGGAGGTCGATGGCATGCAATGCACCATCCCTTTACATCACCGAGAATCGATCAGATACCTTTGCTTGAATCAAATCCGGGAGCAGTCAATGCCAACGCCTATGATCTTGTAATCAACGGGGTTGAAATTGGAGGTGGTTCGATACGAATACACGATAAGCAGCTGCAGCAAAAGATGTTTGATATCCTTGGCTTTTCGCAGGATGAGGCTAAAAAGCAGTTTGGCTTTCTGATGAATGCATTTGAATACGGTGCCCCTCCCCATGGGGGCATAGCGCTTGGCTTTGACAGGTTATGTGCCATTTTCGGCGGGGCAGATTCGATACGCGATTTTATTGCTTTCCCGAAAAATAATGCCGGCCGCGATATGATGATAGATGCGCCTTCAACCGTTGACGATGATCAGCTGCAGGAACTTGGCATTGATATCCGGCATGCATAAAACAAGGTTTTTGGGGCTGATGATGTTGAGCCTTGCCTTAAATACACTAAAAGGGCAAAGAGCATTTGACAACGCTTTTCAAAAAGGCATCATACTCGCCGATTTGCATAGTAGTTTAGGCGTTTACAGGAAGGCCGACAAAAACTTTTTAAGTACCCGTCTGCCTGTGTTTATTGGCGCTGATTACGGCCTTAGTGAGCTGATCAGTGGGGGGGTGTTCGGAGGGTGGAATCAGCGCGATTTTAAACCAGCAGGACAGCCGATTAATACGGTTAATTTTTATTATTACGGCTTAAGATTTCAGGTTCATCTAACTGAATTCCTCGGTAAATACACGTTACTGAAGTTCGATCCTTCAAGGGTGGATATTTATTCGTCGCTTTGGGTAGGCAGGCAATCAGCGCGCAGCCTGGTGTTTACAGGTTCCGGTTTTTCAAATGCCGGTAACGTTGACCTGGCTGGTTTTGTGGCAGGTGTAAGAATATACAGCCTTTACAGGGTGGCTGTTATTGTTGAGGCCGGAATGGGACCTTACGGTGTATTGAATATCGGAATCGCAACGCGTATCTGATTAGTTTCTGCGATAACCTTTCAACATGTTCATCAATTGCTTGCGGGCCAGGAAAATCCTGCTTTTCACAGTGCCAATCGGAAGATTCAGGTAGTCAGCAATTTCTTTGTACTTATACCCGTCAAAATACATGGTAAATGGAATTTTGTATTCATTCTCAAGCACCTCAATTTTCGAAAGTATTTCCTTTTCTGAGTATCTTGACTCCGGCACAACTGCTCCACCTGTTTGAGGAATGTTGATATAATAGAGATCTTTGGTTGAATCCAGCAAAGTGTTAGCCTTCATGTTTCTTCTGTAATTATTAATGAAGATGTTTTTCATGATGGTATATAACCATGCTTTTAGGTTTGTTTTATCCGCAAAACGGTGACGGTTACTGATGGCTTTCAACATTGTTTCCTGCAAGAGGTCTTTTGCTTCCTCATCATTTGAGGTGAGGTTCAGCGCAAAATATTTAAGCGGCTTGCTCAAACTGAGTACTTCTGAGTGGAATTCTAATGATGACATGGCAGTTTGTATTTAGTGTTTTGCTTTGTTCAAAGATATGTGTAAAACGTTAAACAAAACAATGTATATACACATAAATAAAAATTTTTATATACTGAAAATCAGTAATATATAAAAATTATTTTAAAGACTGCCGTTTTTAGGCCCTGAATTCTGTCGAATATTTCGGTTAAATAGTTCAACAAGATATTTGCCCACCATGTCGAATTCAAGGTTAACCTGGTCACCGGGTTGGGCAAGGTGCAGGTTTGTATGTTCCCAGGTGTAGGGTATAATGGCTACGCTGAAAAAGCCTGAACCACTTTCAACAACCGTTAAGCTGATACCATTAAGGCAAATGGATCCCTTTTTTACGGTTATACCATTATCAGACGGGTAGTTAACCCTGATTTCCCAACTACCTTCTGCGGATGCAATGTCAGAGATGATACCGGTGGTGTCAATATGACCCTGTACAAGATGCCCGTCGAGCCTGTCACCAATGCGCAGGCAACGTTCAAGGTTAACAACATCACCGGTTTGTAAGCTGCCAAGGTTTGTTTTTGCAATAGTTTCCCTGATGGCAGTAACCTGATGCGATCCGCTTTCAACATTGGTAACAGTTAAGCAAACGCCATTGTGTGCTACACTTTGGTCTATTTTGAGTTCTTCACTAAAGGGTGACCTGATTTTGAAATGAATGTTACCATCAGTTCTGTTGATGGTTTCAACCGTGCCTAACGCTTCAATAATTCCTGTAAACATTTCAGTTGCTATTATTTAAACTGGTTCCCAACATACTGATGGTTCCTTTGATGGTTTTTGAAACAATTCCGTCCAGCCTGATCTGATCAATCCGGCAGCTATAAAAATAAACCCCATCCGGCAAGGCCTTACCGCTGCGCTGATCGGTGCCATTCCAGTTTATTTCAGGATCAGTTGTTTCAAATACCATATAGCCCCAGCGGTTATATACCTTCATATCAATGCCGGCGATAAATGCGTAGGGGTAGGGTCTGAAACGGTCATTGCTTCCGTCGTTATTAGGGCTGAAGGCATCAGGCAATCTGTATTCCGGACAATTATCGGTACAAACCCATGGCGATGAGCTTTTGTTTCCGGCAGAATCAGCAGCAATTAACTGATAACAGCCAGCCACAGATTTTCCGGGCAGGTGTAAAAACGCAGCGGGGCCGGAGCCTGCCCAGCTACCCAGTAATTCGGGCATTGCATCTGAAGAAGTTTTAAAAAACAAGAGGGTATTTGTGATATCTGCTGAGCAGCCGGGAGCAAAGCTCCATTGCAGTTCATTACTCAGTGAATCGCATGATGTTTGGGCCATTAATACCGCGGTGCAGGGAGGGGTTTTGTCTTCGGCCGACAAACAAACTTCCTGACTCAGGTTAAGATAAGCCTCTGCAAATATGGGTTGAGCGTAGGTTCCGGCAGCACGCAGCCGATAGCAATAGACAACGTTATTGGCCAATCCGCTGTCAACATACATTTTGCCTGAAAAAACAGCAATTGAATCAAAATCATTAGCAGCAAGGGCTTTACGGTATAGGGTATAGGAGAAGTTCTGCCAGGGAACCAGTTCCTGAAATTTGATGTGTATGGCATTATCATGGGCCTCTGGCGTAATAAAAACGGAGGAGGCCGGAATGCTCCTTCCGATAAGCTGGTAACCCGCTACCTGACGCAGCACCACTCTGTATCGTACGGCGGATTTTATAGTATTAATGACCTGTGCTGTATCTATAAAGCTGGTATCTGCTGTTGAGCCTGCAATCTGCCAGGCATTGCCGTTGAGACCTATTGCACGTTCAATATCATATACATAGGGTCCGGGCCACTGCAAGGTGTCAAGTTCGTAAGCAGGGCTCCATGCAATAAATGCAGAACCACCGGAAACAGCAGTATGCCTGATACTTACGTGGGTCAGAACGGGCAGATCCTTTTTCAGTTCAGCACAAAGTTCATTGGAGGCATAACTTTCGGCCCCGTCAGGAAAACGGGCTACCACCCTATAGCAATAGCGCTGTAAGGGTAGCAAACCTGAGGAGTCTGTATAACTCAGCTGGTTGAGACCCTGAATTGTCGCAATTTTATTAAAACCAAAGCCATCCGGAATTCCCGTCACGCAATTGTCCGGCTCAAAGGAGGAATCCCCCTTTTTGCGATAAATGTCATAGGCGATGGCTTCTTTGCACGGACTGATGTCCCAGTTTAGGCGGATCCCATTGCCTACAGGTATTGCTGCGGTTAAAGGGGGAGGAGGGGCCACCACTTTTACGGAGGTACTTTGGTAATCTGCCAGGTTCGGATTACCATTGTCGACCACCCTGAAACTCATGTGCCAAGCTTGTTGCCTGACATGATTGCAGGATGTTTGCC
>JBIICM010000136.1:0-6868 GCA_044238875.1 Flavobacteriales bacterium
TCGCTTGAATTGACAGACCAATTGCCTGCAAGCAGTATTTTATTGTCATCCTGAATTACCAGGTCATTCAGGTTAGGTGTACGTTCAGTTCCGCGGTCAATGATCACAGTACCATTCTGGCCGAAGAGGGAATCGATTTTTCCGTCTTCCCTGATCCTTGCAACCTTAAAGGCTGGCACTCCTTCTATGGTAGTAATTCCGGCCAGCAGCACCTTCCCGTCGCTTTGAACCGCCATCCGGTAAGGTCTATCTGGTGTCTCCGGATCAACGATGAATGTTTTTCCATTGTTGCCAAATTCGCTGTCGAGGCTTCCGTCAGGATTTAGCCTGATCAGGCAAAATTCAAGCCCGGGATTTCCGGAGGTGAGCCTGACCTGTGCTGTCACCAGAATTTTTTCATTGGCGAGAATCCGGGCATCAACTGCTTCGGTAATGCTTCCTATAAGAGAAACACTGAACACAAGCAGGCCATTCGTGCCAAATGAACTGTCTCTTGTTCCGTCTGCCTTCAATTTCACTAAAAAGGATTCATTGATAAGGGTAAACGGATTCTGGCGGTTACCTGCAAGAACGATTTTATTTCCCGGGCCGATTTCTGCACTGTACAAGGCCCCGGCGTTGGGCTCGCCGTTGATAAAAACCCTTGCGCTGTCATTAAATGTCGAATCCGGTGTACCATCTGGCATCAATCTTCCTGCAAAATACTCCCGGTTACTCTGGTTTCCGAATGGTTTGGATGTCGCCGCAAGCAATATCCTGCCATCGGCGTATAATTTCAAGGCCCTCACCCCATTTCCTGAACTTCCGCTAACGCTAAAACCATGCTGGATGGCCACCCGACCATTCAATCCAAAGCTGGAGTCAGGCAATGAAAGAACCTGCGCATGAAGCTTTAGGTCCCTGAGCCCTGTTAAAAACAGAAGGGCCAAACAAATAAACCGGGCAAATTTTTTCAAGGGCGTAGAGAAATGAATCATGGAATGGCTTAAGGGTTGAAGAATATTGAAATTAGCAGAACAAAATTAATTAAAAACGAATACAACGCTGATTTATAACGGCCTAACCTTTGACCCGCTAAAGAAAAAAAGCCTACGCCGTAAGGTCAGAGCCTGTTTACACAATTAAGATCTTCAAAAGCCTGCTTTAGCCGGGCCATGAAAGATTCTTCACCCTTACGCTGCCACACGCGGGGATCGTAATACTTTTTGTTGGGCTTTTCATCCCCATCGGGATTGCCTATCTGGCCTTGGAGATAGCCTTTGTTGGCTTCGTAATAATTTTTTACCCCTTCCCAGAATGCCCATTGCAAATCAGTATCAATGTTCATCTTCACTGCGCCGTAGAAGATAGCTTCACGAATTTCTTCTACCGAAGAGCCTGATCCCCCATGAAAAACAAAATTCACGGGATTATGTCCTGTACTGAATTTTTCACGGATAAAATCCTGTGAATTCTTCAGGATTACCGGCTCCAATTTCACATTCCCGGGTTTGTAAACCCCGTGCACATTGCCAAATGCAGCAGCAATAGTAAAATTTTCACTCACCTTTTTAAGTTCCTCGTATGCGTATGCCACCTCCGATGGCTGTGTGTACAAATGATGGCTTTCAATTCCGGAATTGTCCACCCCGTCTTCCTCCCCTCCGGTAACACCCAGTTCAATTTCGAGGGTCATACCAAGTTTTGCCATTCGCTCAAGATACCGCTTACAAATCTCAATGTTTTCGGTGATTGGTTCCTCACTGAGATCAAGCATGTGAGAGCTGTAGAGCGGACGGCCGTTTTGTTTGAAGAACCTTTCACCGGCTTCAAGCAGTCCATCAATCCATGGCAATAATTTTTTGGCCGCATGATCGGTATGCAGTATTACCGGCACCCCATAGGCTTCTGCCATTAGGTGCACATGATGCGCTCCTGAGATACCACCTGCAATGCTGGCCTGTTGTTGATCATTTTTTAAGCCTTTCCCCGCAAAAAATTGTGCTCCTCCATTGGAGAACTGGATGATTACAGGAGAATTCAGGTTGCGGGCTGTTTCAAAAACTGCGTTAACAGTATGACTGCTGATCACGTTTACCGCAGGCATCGCAAATTGCTCAGTATTGGCGCGGCGCAAAAGGCGGTTTAACTCATTTCCGAAAAGAACGCCCGGTTTCAGGCTGGTAGCTGTTTCACTCATGGTATTAAAAATTATTGTATCTGTAAACAAGGTATTGCCAGGGATTTAATGTAAGTGCCCCTGCAGGTTTTGAAATAATCTTTTCACCGCTGAAAATTTCTGTCGCTTCCCCTGCAATCTCCGGCGCATTGAGTTTAATTTTCTGCTTTTTTCCGGATAGATTCAGGATGAATAAAACCCTGCTATTGTCCTTTTTTCTGACAAAGGCATAAACACAATCGTTTTTACCGGAGGAAAGTTTTATGAATTCACCTGCTTCGTTGCCATGCTGTAATGCAGACTCCTGTTTTTTCAGATTAATCAGGCGGGTATAAAAATCAGCCATGGAATAATTTCCCCAATCAATCGGATCTTTCTCAAAAAACTTAAGGCGTTTGTTAAGTGCTGCTTCCTGTCCGCTGTAAATCATTGGCATACCGCTCATACCAAAAGTTAAAACAGCAAATGTTTTGGCCCCTTCACCCATGCGTTCGTACTCGCTGCCGCTCCAGCTGTTTTCGTCGTGACTGGTTGTGAAATACATGCGGTAAGCTGAAGACGGGTAATCGGATTGTCCTTTAAGATATTCGTCAAGCGCCAATGCATTCTTCTTGCCTTTGGCAATGTCGTTCATAATATGATGCTGCGAAAAACTGTAGGTCATATCAAAAGCCCCGTTATGCAGATCCGCCTTTTCGCCTTCTGCCAGCATAAAAACAGGCTTGATAGTTTCAAGCTCAGGCCTGATATTTTGCCAGAAATCAAGCGGGACCATTTCTGCCACATCACAACGAAAGCCATCAATATCTGCAGCGCGGAGCCAGAATTTCATGCAGTCAGCCATGCGCTTCCTCAGGTTCATGTTGTCATAATTCAGGTCTGCTACATCTGTCCAATCATCTACAGGAGGTTTAATAGCACCTTTTTCATCGCGGTTATAGAACTCCGGATTTGATTTTATCCATGCATGATCAAATGCCGTATGGTTGGCAACCCAGTCAAGAATAACCTTCATGCCATTTTCATGGGCAACTTTAACCATGAATATAAAATCCTCCATGGTACCCATCTCCGGATTCACTGCCATGTAGTCGCGAATACTGTAATAGCTACCCATACTGCCTTTTCTGTTCTTTTCACCAATTGGCTGCACCGGCATTATCCAAAGTATTTTAATGCCCATTGAGGCAAGTCTTGGTATATGCTTGGTAAAGTCAAGAATGTTGCCTGAAGGGGTATATTGCCGGATATTAACCTCATAAATTGTGGCGTTTGAAAGTTCACCGGATGCGGCTAGGCGGTCTGAATTAAAAATCCGGGCTGACATTGAAGGCATAACCGTTAGTTTTGATTCAACCGTTTTATAATCCTGCCCATAAACCAGCACAGGCATGAAGAAAAACAAAAAAGCATAAACTGATTTCATCCGGGAAACATTAACCTCAGGGAACGAAATTACAAATTCAAACCTTATATAACATGGCTTCAGTAAAATTATGATCTAAATTTGCAGGGATGCCCTTTAAGCTCACTTCTGCTTTTTTTCCGACTGGCGATCAGCCTGCAGCTATCCGGCAATTGTCTGAAGGTATTCAGCAGGGCGAACGTGCTCAGGTCTTATTAGGGGTTACCGGTTCGGGTAAAACCTTCACTGTGGCCAACGTAATTGAAAAAGTTCAGCGGCCTGCATTGATTTTAAGTCATAATAAAACGCTGGCAGCGCAGTTGTATCAGGAGTTCAAAACATTTTTTCCGGAAAATGCAGTTGAATATTTTGTTTCCTATTACGATTACTATCAGCCCGAAGCTTACCTGCCCAGTTCAAACACCTATATAGAGAAAGATCTGTCTATCAATGAAGAAATTGAGAAGTTAAGGTTAAGTGCAGCATCGGCCTTGCTTTCAGGGCGCAGGGATGTAATTGTTGTATCGTCGGTGAGCTGCCTTTATGGTGTAGGCAACCCCGAAAGTATCCGACAAAATACCGTGAAGGTAAAGCGGGGCGAAATCATCAGCCGCAACAGATTTCTGCATCAGCTGGTGGCCGCCTTGTATTCCAGAACAGAGGGTGACTTTAAGAACGGCACCTTCAGGGTAAAAGGCGATACGGTTGATGTTTTTGCAGGAAGTGCGATGGTTGCTTACAGGTTCTATTTTTTCGGAGATGAAATTGAACAGATTGAATCCATTGATCCAATCTCCGGAACGACAATTGAAGAGCTTGAGCAGATTGCGATTTATCCGGCAACAATTTATGTGGCCGCCAGAGAAACCATGAAGGAAGCCATTTGGGAGATTCAGGAAGACATGGTGAAACGGGCGGATCATTTTAAATCAGAACATAAATATCTTGAGGCCAAGAGACTGGAGGATCGGGTTACCTATGACCTGGAAATGATTCGCGAATTGGGCTATTGCAGTGGCATTGAAAATTATTCGCGCTATTTCGACGGAAGGCCGCCCGGTACAAGGCCTTTCTGCCTCTTAGACTATTTTCCGGAAGATTTTTTAATGGTGGTAGACGAAAGTCATGTAACGATACCTCAGATCAGGGCAATGTATGGGGGAGACCTTTCACGCAAGCAAAATCTGGTGGAATATGGTTTCAGGTTACCAGCAGCACTCGATAACAGGCCCCTTAAATTTGATGAGTTCACTGCCCTGATCAATCAGATTATTTATGTTAGTGCTACTCCGGCCGATTATGAGCTCCAGGACAGTGAGGGTGTTGTGGTTGAGCAGCTGATTCGACCTACAGGACTGCTTGATCCGGTAATTGAAATAAGGCCCAGTCAGAACCAGATTGACGACTTACTCGATGAAGTTGACCGGGTAATAAAAAGAGATGAGCGGGTGCTGGTAACCACGCTAACCAAACGCATGGCTGAAGAGCTGGCCAAATACATGACAAGGCTGAACATTCGCTGCAGGTATATCCATTCAGATGTTGATACACTTGAAAGGGTTGAAATTCTTGGAGACCTCAGGCTCGGGAAATTTGATGTATTAATCGGTGTAAATCTGCTCAGGGAGGGTCTGGATCTTCCGGAGGTTTCACTGGTGGCCATTCTTGATGCTGATAAGGAAGGTTTTTTAAGATCAGAACGCTCACTGGTGCAAACAGTTGGCAGGGCCGCCAGAAACGTAAATGGTAAGGTAGTTATGTATGCTGATACTATGACAGATTCAATGCAAAAAACCATTGAAGAGACCAATAGGCGCCGAGAGAAGCAGATGAGCTATAACCTTGAGCATGGCATCATTCCCACACAAATTGTTAAGCCCAGAGAACGTATTTTTTCAGGCACAGATTATCAGGAGCCTTCTTCAAAAGGAGCACAACCATATATAGATAAGGATTTGTCGGGAAATGCGCTGGCTGCCGACCCTGTAACACGCTATATGAACAGGGAACAGCTGCAAAAAACGATTGCCCAAACAAGAAAAGCCATGGAAAAAGCCGCTAAAGAACTTGATTTCATGGAAGCAGCGCGTTTACGCGATGAATTATTTGAGCTGGAAAAGTTGCTCAAGGAGCGGATGGATTGATACCTGCAGGGCTAAGAGGTTATATAATGCCATTCGATGTTCCGTTAATGTTAAAAATGAGTCACTCACCAAACTCCTCTTCAAGAATTTCTTTCAGTTGTTTCGGACTGACATTCGTTTTCAGAGCTCCATTGCGGGCTATACTTATTTCACCTGTTTGTTCGGAAACAACAATTGCTATTGCATCACTTGGCTCTGTAATGCCAACAGCAGCTCGATGTCGCAAACCCAGCTGAAACGGAAAAACTGTGTTTTCAGTAAGGGGCAGCACACATTTTGCGGCTTTAATGCGGTTGTCACTGATGATAACCGCACCATCGTGCAGCGGATTATTTTTAAAGAAAATAGACTCGAGTACACTGGCCGTTACCTCGGCATCAATACGCTCTCCGGTGTTAATATAGTATTTTAGATCAGAGCGCCGCGAAAGTACAATCAGCGCACCGGTATGTGTGAGTGCCATACGCTGACAGGCCAGTACAACCGCTTCATGGTTCAATGCACCATAGGCAGCTGCCCTGAGGCCGTTAAAAGGACTGAAATGCTCTTTATTAAAAACATTTCTTGAGCCAATCATCAATAAAAACCGCCTTAATTCCTGCTGAAATACAATAATCAACGCAATTACACCCACACCAATAAACTGCCCAAGAATGGTTGAAAGTAATTGCATATTCAACGCTTTCACCAATAACCAAAGCATATAGAACAACAGGATGCCAAAGAAAATATTGATAGCAGTAGTTCCCCTGATCAGATTATACAACTGATAGAGCAAAACGGCCACAATCAGAATATCGGCAACGTCAAGCCAGCGCAGTGTTATAAAAAATAGTAAGTCAGACATCAGACCTTGCTCTCTTTCGCAAATGTATGTATTCGGATGGCTTCCTGCGCTGCTTTAACATCATGTACACGCAATATATCCACTCCTTTTTGCAACAGGAGTATGTGCAGGGCGGTGGTGCCATTGAGTGCTTCGTTGGCTGAGACATTCAGCAGACGTGTTACCATTGACTTTCTCGAAACACCTGCCATAACAGGCGCCCTGAAAATTTGAAATGCCTCAAGTTCTTGCAGTAATTGGTAGTTCTGCTCAAGGGTTTTCGAAAACCCAAAACCGGGGTCAATCACAAGGTTGGTATGCCCGGCCCTTCGTAG
>JBIICM010000137.1:0-6866 GCA_044238875.1 Flavobacteriales bacterium
CCGCTGCAATTCTGACATTGTCGTTCAGGGCAGGCACTCCGGCCGGTGACCAGATTGAGGGATTGCTCCAGTTTCCGGAAGTTTTAAGAACTTGCGCAAAACTTCCTGATGCAATTAAAAGCAACAGAGAGGCAAAAAGACTTAGTTTTTTCACAAAGAAGTGTTTTAAGGATAGCGAATGAAAAATTATATAAAAAAAATACATTGCAAGAAAATAAACCCAAAAAGTAATTTTTTTGTCAAAAATTATAAAATGTTGTTAACCAAATAAATACAATTATTGTTAATTTCAAAATTTTGCATTTAGGGTGCAAGTGTAGTGTAAGAATTTATTGAATTGGCATTAATCTAAATGCAATTTTGCGATACGGGTGCGATTCGGAATTAACCATCGTGAGCATTAGTTTTCAAAAATTTCATCGGCCCTTGGGGCAATTTGTGCAATTCTATTGCATAAATTGGGTTAAAACAATTGGTGCAAGCAGGGTCCAGGCCATTTTTAATCAGGATTATTACAGGGTTATAGCAACGATGGGTGTTTGTCTGGCAGGATTATCTGAAAAACTCAATGATAGGACTTGCGGTGGGGGGCGGTAGAACCCTGTTTTGAAATTGAACAGATTGGGCGCATTGGCCTGTTAATGGTGTAAAGGTATAATTGAATAATCCCGTAACTGTCGTTTGCAAGTCCGGAGGGCTCCAAATTCCGGAAATTCCATTGGTCGAAACAGTAGGCAAAGTGAAAGTAGTGCTTCCCTGGCAGATATCCGTCTGGATGTTAAAAGCAGGCACAACCGTTTCTAAGGTAAGAGTTACTGAAAAAGATTGGGAGCACCCATTTAAAGGATTGGTTACAGTAAGGGTGTAAAGCCCAGGCCGGTTTACGTCAGGTTGGGAGCTATTACCCCCCGAAACTATCCCGGGCCCAGTCCAACTATACAACACACCCGGAGTAGAAGAACTCGCATTTAAAGTTACAGGGCTTCCAGAGCATGGCAATACAGGAGGGGACGCAATTTGAGCATCGGGCAAAATGCCGGCACCAGACGAAACCGTGAATGGGATGGAATCGGCTACATAACATAATCCCCTCACTAAAACAAAATAGTTACCGGGGCATAAACCGCTTATGGACGAATTGTTTAACGAAGGACTATTCTGAGTGAAGCCGTTGCTCCAAATAAATGAGAAAGGAGGATTTCCACAATTCGTCACTGTAAGGGTGGCTTGTCCGATGCAGCTGCAATCAGAAGCAGGCACTACAGTAAGGTTGGTTTGGCCAGGAGCCGGCTTAAACTTTGAAATAAAAAAATCACCCGTTCCTCCGTTGAACGAATTGTCGAAATAAGCGCCTCCTACGGGCGAAAGTAAAGGATAGGAAGCGGGGTTATAAGGGCCTCCGAACATGTCACCGGCTAAATACAGTGCTCCATTGCCATCGAGTGCAAGAGGGGAGCGGGAATCGTTGGCACTACCCCCGGCATACGTAGCCCAGTCGGGTGTTCCGGTGCTGCTAAAACGCATGAGAAATTGGTCGCGGGTTCCTCCCAGCGAATTATCATTATATGAGCAGGGTAAACTGATGCGGGTAATGTTAGAAGAAGTGGTTTCAAAAGATACATACACCCGGTTGCAGGAATCCACTTCGAGATTGTCGAAGCTCGGAATGTTGTTTTCGATCCCGTTTCCTCCTAAATAAGTACTCCATAAGAGCGCGCCACTTGGACTAAACTTAGTCAAAAAAGCATCTTCTGTTCCACCAAAGCTTGACTGGAATGCATTTTGAATAGGAAAATTGGTGCTGAGTGTTCGGCCCTGTATATAAACTGCGCCAGAAAAATCGCAACGGATGGAGTTCCCTTCATCGCGGTTGCTCCCACCCAAATACGTCGACCAGACTAAGTTACCAGAACTACTAAAGCATACCACAAAGGCATCTTCAAACCCGCCACCATATGTTGACTGAAAACCATTCGAAATGCTTAGATTATTGCTCGCAGCATATCCTGTCAGATATACATTCCCCGCCTGATCTGAACAAATGGCATTTCCCCTGTCATTGTTCGACCCTCCGTAATAAGTTGACCAAAGCAAGGAACCCGAGTTGGTAAACTTCATTGCAAAAGCATCACTTAATCCACTTCTCGAGGCCTGAAAGGGGGCACTCAGTGGAAAGTTTAACGATTGAGAGTAACCTGTAGCCAATAGATTTCCGAAAGGATCGAGCTCTATGCCCACCACTTCGTCCCATTGATTACCGCCTGCATAAGTGGACCAGACAAGCTCACCCTGCTGATTAATTTTAAGTATCACGCCCTCTGTTGCTCCGTTGCTGCTTGCTTGAAAAAAAGCGCCCCCGCTAGGATTCAATAGTGGAAATGATGCCGATTGCGTAGATCCCCCAATGAAAACATTCGCGGATGCATCACAAACTACTGAATAAAAATAATCGACACTCGCAGTTCCGAAATAGCTCGACCAAAGCAGAACACCGTTTGCCGAAAACTTCAAAATGAACGCATCAAATAATCCGGATAAAAAACTCCCCTGAAAAAAGGCAGGACTTCCGGGGTTTAAAAGGGGAAAATCGGTAGAAGAGGTATAGCCGACTACATACAAATTACCCGCCGGATCGGTGTCCATAGACATGGGTACTTCTGACCCATTGCCTCCAAAAAAGGACCCCCAACTCAACATCGGATCAATGATTAAGGTATCGGAAATATTTAGCAGCATTTCATCAAACGAATAGCCGAGAAGGGTTTCAAAATAATTTTCAGAAGTTTGGTGTATGGAAAATATTTCGAAGTCTGTTGCAAGCGTATCATGGCCATGAAAGCTGACAGGTTTCTCTTCCACCAAATCGCCAAAACGCGAGGGAATAACCAGTTGGCCCTTTTTTTCAATTGAAGGTTTTTGTGCTGAACGAATCAAAAGTTTCACTGATTGGGCAGAAACACCAGGAGCTAAAATAAACTCATGTTTAAAGCGTCCTTCGCCGGTAAAATAAAACAGCCAGTCAATGCCCGGAAAAACATCTTTCACCAACAATCGTTCGAATAAATGTGGCTGTAAAACGGAAGCATGTTTACCAAAAATACGCTTTGGGGCCGGAAGCTGGAATTGGGAAATGATATTTTCCTTTCGGATTTGCCCTTTTTGCGGCAGCCATTCAACTAAATCAAAAAGCTGGTGATCACCTTCGGATTTCCAGGTTTGAAAAATGATGCGGTCTTCCATGAGCCAGAAAACCAAACCTGGAGCCTCGGCTTTAAAGTAAACATGATCTGCTTTCACACCTTCAGGATTGGTAATCTGTCCCTCGTTTTTTTCAAAGAAAGCGCGACTTTTATCCATTGGTAAGATTGCTCCCTGAATTTGTGATGCACTAAAAAAACAAAGGAGAATAAGCGCGAACAGCTCTTTTCTCATCAATGAAAAAATTCGAACCATCTATTAATCGTTTAGTCAATTGGTAGGGAATAAATTTCTACGCTGCATATCTAACTTGCTTTACATGAAAGTGTTTTTGCACCTGCATTTTATCCTTCTTCCGTCCATTCATAAATTCTTCAACGTTGGTGCGCATTTGCACCTTATTAATTGGACGTCCTTTTCCTAATACATTAGTTTTGACATCCTGGTTTACATATTCCTGTGGGTTCAATTCCGACACAGGCAGACTGAGCGAATTCGGGAAAATTCTTGGAAGGTTTTCGCTAAACTGCATCAAAGAAAGATAAAAAACCAACAAAACGGCAAATAAAATTTTTGCAGGTTAAAAAATGAGGCCGTCTCAAGATATGCTTTTGAGACAGCCTCTTCATTTATGACCTCGCCAATAAGCTATGCATTTGCGCGATGTGCTTCTAATGCATAACCGGATTTAAAGGCCGCAACGCATCACAACTTACATAATTGCCTGGTGAAGGCACCTGCTCTCTATCTGTTTATTGAAAGCGTAGCTGACCTGCGGTAGGTTTTACCTTCAACCATCACCTGATAAAGGCCATTGGCCAGATCACCAATCTGAATAGGTATTTTGGTTCCCGTGTGCACATTTTCAACCTCTTTCGCAAATACCACTCTTCCGGTTGCATCGGTTAAGCGCACAAGAACATCCTCTGATGGGCGGGTTCCCATATTGATCATCAAACCGGCAAGTGAAGATGCCGGGTTGGGGTATATGACCATCCCTTCAGTTGCTTCTGTTGCTGACTGATCTTTCATTCCCGTAGCGTTTGATTTTACGCGAATCACTTGAGAAGTGGTGGATTTACAGCCGCCACCACCAGTTGTTAAAGTTACCGTGTAAATGCCAGGCTGCATATACGCATACACAGGCTTAGATGTGCCGGTTAACACAGGGCTTCCATCGCCGAAATCCCATGCATATTCAATCGACTGATCGTCTCCTGCATTGAATTCGATGATCGCATTCCACAATTCAACCTCTGTTGCGGAGGCAACAAATGAAGCGGGTGCTGTAAGTCCAACTGAATTTACTGAAACAGGCTTGTCTTCAAAATCACCTCCTCCATATGCTATGCGGAGCATGTAGGAGCCGGGTGAAAGTTGCTGGAAAATATGCTCCCCAACAACCGACTGAACTGAAGCAATCGTCTCATCGGCGACATTCTTTAAAGTTAAATCCACCGGTTTATCAGCATTGCGATTTTTTACCACCAACTTACCATTTGTATCGCCAATGCAGGTTGCACTTGCTGTTATGCCAATTGCCGCCATGAAATGTAAACGGAATCGTACCCCGTTGAACTTATCTGCAGCATTAAATACATACTCCGGATGCTGATTTAGGTTCTGGAAAATTTTCAATGAGCGATCTTCCAGATAAACCCTGACAGTAGGATCAAAATTGACAAATTCAGACATGTTCAGCGTGAATTTACCTGACGCTGGAGTGATTGTTTCAAGTTCAACAATTCGCTCAGCAGTTAAGGTGTCGAACATCTGTATTGACAAATTATTCTTGCCGCTGATTGAGAAAATCTCAAGGCCTGCATTGCCAGGTAACCGACGCGAATCTTCGCCGTCAATAAATGAATCGGAGGCTGCTTCAGAAAATGCAACAACTGTATTGTGCTCTAATCCGCTTGCATTTGAAATCTTCATGCGTAAAAGAGAAATTGATGAAGGCGTATCGAACCACTGGGTATTGGTGGATGGATAGCGGGGCACACGGTCGTCATTTCTGAACAGTATATCACCCGGACTTGCAACACTTGCAAAGAAGCCCTGGCAGGCGCCAATTTCAGTGCCGTTGAAGTCACCGGGCGGTGTTGCACCGGCCAGTATATTAAATGAATTGAGAATTACATAATTGGCAGCACTAAATGGATTACCCGACTGATTCCAGAAATACAATGAACCCAGGCGAGCACTGTTGCGCGATCTGAAAGCAGCGGTATTTATAGAAGAAGGATAGGGGTTGCCAATCAGATTGAAAGAATTACTTCCGGTAACCGTAACAGGGTGATCAAAATCGATGGCTGTTGGAGGGCCATTGAATGTTACCGACCCAGAACCTGCAAAGGTTTGAATATACCCGCGGCCCAGTTGCATGGGGATAGGAGAGGATATAGGACTTGGATTCCAGCCTGACATCTGATTCGAGCCCGCACCGGTGCGGGTGTTGTCATAGTCGTAAATGTTGGGCTGGAAAGGGTTAATTAACAATGCAGTTGTTGCATTGGTAACCGGTGATGACCAATAGTCATAATTCATGGCTTGAGAACCGCTTCTGATATACCTGATATTTCCAACCACATTACCACCATAGTTCAATGATGGTACGGATGTTTGAACCCCTCCCGATAAGAGTACCGAATTATTGGGGAATGTTAGCCTGTTGTTGGTGGTAAGGCTTGCATTGGTTTTTACACCTGTTGCACCGGCCAGTTCAATTTGTGTGGTGGCAGTACCATTGCCGTTAAACTGAATAAAATGCTGGTTATTGGCAGGGTTGGGGTTGGTTGCCATAAATTCAACAATACCGGTGCCCTCAATAGTGGGGTTGGGGGCTGATTCGGTGCCTCTTGCAGTGCACATAATAAATCCGCCGCGGGTAAGGCTACTGTTAATCTGCAATTTGCCAAGCGGGTCAATGGTAATGCGGTAATTGTTGCCGGCCGGTGGAGCCAGGTTATTTAAGAAATTAACACCATGTACAGAAACTGAACCTGATACATAGGGATAATTACCGGTGGCTGACTGTGGAATAATTACCGACTTACTGGCCGAAGGTACAACCCCGGCTGCATCGCCACCTGAACCATACCAGTTTAAGGGATCGGTAAATACCTGGTTATTGGCGGCGCCTGTCCAATACAAGCCACTCATTACAAGCAGTTTGAACCTTCCGGCCTCGGGCGTAACATTTGCCTGCCGCGAACCTACGCGAATGAAAGCAATACTGCCCGGTACCAGTCCGGAGGCGCTCACATAGGTATGACCATCAGCACCATTAAAGGCATCGCAGCCAAGCTGGTTTAACACACCGGTGCAGGTACCGTCGCTCGAAGAATACAGGGCAACAACCACTGAGTCGAGGTCGAGTGCGTTATTCCCTGCGCTGAATGTGTAAACATGCAAATCGCCTGATGCAGGTATGGTGGCCTTAAACCATACATCATTTTTAAGCGGCTGGCACAATCCGGCAAGTGAGCCGGTAATCGGCGCTCCGATGTTCGAATAATTAGTTAGGGTGTTTAGATCGGAAGGGGGCGTATTGAGCACAGAAATCGTTTGCGCATTGCAAATCTGGTCAATAACAATCTGACATACATCCACCGAGATATTGGCCGGCGTACTTGTACAGGTTGTAAACTGATTGCTTGTTGTTACCT
>JBIICM010000138.1:0-6840 GCA_044238875.1 Flavobacteriales bacterium
TGGGCTGGCTGCGCAGGTATTCAGAAAAACCGGGCATCATACCTGGCTTGAAACTACTGCTACCGACTTCTGGACCCTCCAGCGCCAAAACCAGCAGGGAAAAGAAATGATGGAACTCAATAGAGAGATAAAGCCAGCAGAGGAAATTGATTACGACTAAAATATGGAAGCGCACGAAATAGACTACCGGATAATCGGTGAAGAGATGCAATGCCTTGAGGTTGAGCTGGATCCCGAGGAAGCAGTGGTTGCCGAAGCTGGCGCCCTGATGATGATGGAGCAGGGAATTAACATGCAGACCATTTTTGGAGACGGAAGAAGTCAACAGGGCTTTTTCGGGAAATTGCTTACTGCAGGTAAACGGGTGCTGACGGGTGAAAGTCTGTTTATGACTGTTTATACCAACCAGGGTAACACCAAACAGCAAGTTACTTTTGCAGCGCCCTATCCGGGCAAAATTATTCCCCTTGACCTGAGGCAGCTTAATTACAAGGTAATCTGTCAGAAAGATTCCTTTTTATGCGCAGCAAAAGGCGTTTCCATCGGCATTGAATTCCAGCGAAAGCTCGGAACAGGGCTTTTTGGCGGAGAAGGTTTTATCATGCAAAAACTTGAAGGCTCAGGGCTGGCCTTTGTGCACAGCTGCGGAACCGTCATTGAAAGGGAGCTCAGGCAGGGTGAAACACTGCGCATCGATACAGGGTGTATTGTCGCCTTCACCAATCAGGTTAATTACGATATTCAGTTTGTTGGTGGCATAAAAAATACGCTTTTCGGAGGTGAGGGCATATTTCTGGCTACCCTATCAGGCCCGGGAAAAGTTTGGATCCAGTCATTGCCTTTCAGCCGTCTTGCCGGCAGGGTGCTGGCTAATGCCCCCGGTGGATTGCGTGGAGGCAAAGAAGAAGGCAGCATACTGGGAGGTCTGGGAAATTTGTTCGACGGTGATAATAGTTGATATTGAAGGTAGAGGCGGGAAGGTTGAAGGTTTGAAAGTGGATCTATCTCCGTTTATCCATTCGGGGTCAATCAACGGCAAACGATCGCCACCGGGCTAAAAATTGTACCGACCACTGTGGCCCGTTGAATTTTTTCTAAGTCATGAAAAATTTGCATATTCTGATTGAAGTATTTTACTATATTTGCACCCCTGAAAAGGAAACATCTTCAAAATGGCAAAAAAAGGTAATAGGGTGCAGGTAATTATGGAATGCACCGAGCATAAAAACAGTGGAAAGCCGGGTACTTCCCGGTACATTACCACCAAGAACAAGAAAAACACCACTGAGCGAATGGAATTGAAGAAATACAATCCCATCCTCAAAAGAATGACCGTTCATAAAGAAATTAAATAATATTTCCCATGGCAAAGAAAGTTGTTGCAACACTCAAATCAGGCGCAGGTAAGTCATTTACCAAGGTGATTAAAATGGTTAAATCACCTAAAACAGGTGCCTACTCCTTCAAAGAAGAAGTGGTTCATAACGATCACGTGAAAGATGTTTTGAAAGGCTGATACATTGCCTTTCTGATAAATGCATGCTTAAAGCTTCTTCCTGCCAGGAGGAAGCTTTTTTTATAACAATTAACCATGGCCTTTTTCGGACTGTTCTCAAAAGAGAAAAAAGAAGTACTTGACCAGGGACTTTCAAAAACAAAGGAGAGTTTCTTTGGTAAGATAGCCCGCGCCCTAGTCGGAAAATCAACCGTTGACGATGAGGTACTTGATAACCTGGAAGAAATTTTAATTGCAGCCGATGTAGGCGTGCAAACCACCCTTAAAATTGTTGAAAGGGTTCAGGAACGTGTTAAACGTGATAAATATACTTCCACAGCCGAGCTTAACCGCATTCTTCGTGAAGAAATTGGGCATCTTCTGGAAGAAAACAAAAGCCAGGATCAACGAAATTTTGAACTACCCGGTGGAGAAAAACCATACGTGATCATGGTGGTAGGCGTAAATGGAGTTGGCAAAACAACTACTATTGCTAAACTGGCACACCAGTTTAAAGAAAGCGGCAAATCTGTAGTGATTGGGGCTGCAGATACATTTCGCGCTGCAGCGGTTGACCAAATTAAGATCTGGGCTGATCGGGTAGGGGTGCCTCTGGTTCAGCATGGCATGAATGCCGATCCGGCAGCGGTCGCCTTTGATGCTGTTCAAATGGGAAAAGCCCGGAGCGCCGATGTAGTAATAATTGATACTGCAGGCAGATTGCACAATAAGGTGAACCTGATGAACGAACTCAGTAAAATCAAGCGGGTTATGCAAAAAGTGATACCTGATGCTCCTCAGGAGATACTGCTTGTACTCGATGCATCTACAGGGCAAAACGCGATTGAACAATGCCGGCAGTTTACGCAGGCAACCGACGTGAATGCGCTGGCGCTTACCAAACTTGACGGAACAGCCAAAGGCGGTGTTGTGATCGGTATTTCCGACCAGTTTAAAATTCCGGTCAAGTATATCGGTCTTGGAGAAAAAATGACCGACCTTCAGCTTTTCAACAAAGCTGAATTTGTAAACTCAATGTTCAGCGAATGAAAGTCAGAACCCTGAAAAAAAATAAAGTTAATGTGGTTACCCTTGGGTGTTCCAAGAACCTTTATGATTCAGAAGTGCTGATGGGGCAGCTAAAAGCCGGAAATTTTAATGTTGAGCACGAATCTGCAACCGATGATGCGGAAATTGTGATCATTAATACCTGCGGTTTTATTGAAAATGCAAAGGAGGAAAGTATTAATACCATTTTGCGTTATGCAGAAGCTAAGCAGGATGGGCTTGTTGAAAAAGTTTATGTGACCGGCTGTTTGAGCGAGCGGTATGCCAAAGAGCTGGAAAAAGAAATTCCGGAAATTGATGCCTGGTTTGGTACAAGAGATCTGCCACGCCTGTTAAAAACCCTTAAGACAGATTACCGGCAGGAACTGGTGGGTGAGCGTTTGCTGACCACCCCCAACCATTATGCCTATTTTAAAATATCAGAAGGCTGTGACCGTCCATGCTCATTTTGTGCCATCCCGTTGATGCGCGGAGGCCATGTAAGTGTGCCGATGGAAAATTTGGTCTTACAAGCTGCAAAACTTGCTGCAGCAGGCACAAGAGAGTTGCTTTTGATTGCTCAGGACTCAACTTATTACGGTTTGGATCTTTATGGAGAAAGAAAATTACCTGAACTGCTTAACCGGCTGGCAGATGTGGAGGGCATAGACTGGATAAGACTCCATTATGCTTTCCCGGGGGGCTTTCCACTTGAAATCTTAAAAGTCATGCGTGAAAGAAGCAATATCTGTAAATACCTTGATATGCCTTTGCAACATATCAGCGACAGGGTGTTAAAAAGCATGCGCCGTGGCACAACCCGACAGAAAACAACCGACCTGATCACCAAAATCAGGCAGGAGGTACCTGATATAGCATTAAGAACTACCCTCATTGCAGGTTATCCCGGTGAAACTGAACAGGATCATCAGGAAATGCTCGAATGGATTGCCGAAACCAAATTTGAGCGACTGGGTATTTTTACATATTCGCATGAAGAAAACACCCATGCCTTTAACCTTAACGATGATGTACCTGAGGCGGTAAAGCAGGAAAGGGCTGAAGCAGTCATGGCACTGCAACAGGAAATTTCAGCCCGGATCAATGAAGACAAAACGGGCAAAAGTTTCAAGGTAATGGTTGATAAAAAAGAAGGTTCATATTATATCGGACGCACTGAATTTGACTCCCCCGAGGTTGACAATGAAGTACTCATTCCAGCCGATAGCTATTTGCGGATTGGAGATTTTGTGCAGGTTAAAATTACCAGAGCAGATGCCTTCGATCTTTATGCCGAGCCGGTCGTATGACTCCGGATATTCAACAGCTCCCGATAACAGAAACTGGCCTTTCGGGCAAACTTGTCAATGATTACCTGCAGGATGATCCGTTTTTAAATCCTTTTCATGCAGGCAGACCCGACACAGAGCATCTATTAAAAGCAGCTGCTCACCGAAATAATTATCCGGTTGACCGGAAAACCCTTGCGGCTGTGCTGCGCAGTCAGTACGCTGAATCAGGTATTGATGATCAAAATGTTTTTGCGCAGATTAACAGGCTTGAACAAGATAACACCTTTACGGTAACTACCGGTCAGCAGACGGCCATACTGCTCGGTCCGGCCTATACGCTCATGAAAATTCTGAGTGCTATTAAATTATCTGAGTCACTCAATCAAAAGGATAGTCAACATACTTATATTCCAATCTTTTGGATGGCTACCGAAGATCATGATGTTGAAGAAATCAGGCATCATTGGTTCAGAGGGCAAAACTATAGCTGGGCAACCAATCAGCAAGGTCCGGTTGGGCGTTTCAATACAGATGGTATTACGGCGATTATTGATGCAATTGAAAAATCAGCCGGGAAATCGCCTTCAATGCTTCATTTACTTGATCAATTGCGCAAGGCCTATTCGGGAAACAGCTTATCGGTGGCTACCCGAAAAATTGTTCATGCACTTTTCGGGTCAAAAGGCTTACTTATTATTGATCCTGACGACCAACGGCTTAAATCTCTTTTTACTGCCATAATTGCCAGAGATATCAGAGATGGAAACAGCTTCAGCCTTGTTAGCGAATCTGCCAGAAAACTTTCAGCGCGCTATCCTGTGCAGGTGAATAGCCGTCAGGTAAACTTTTTCTGGATTGAAAATGGTCTGCGTACAAGAATCGAACTATCCGGGCAGGGTTTTAAAACGGTTAATGGTGAAAAAATATGGAGCCGCGAAACGCTGCTGCAAGTTGTGCAGGAAAGGCCTGAGTATTTCTCACCCAATGTTATCATGCGGCCGCTTTACCAGGAAAGTATCTTACCCAATATCGCATACGTGGGCGGAGGAGCTGAAATTGCATACTGGATGGAGTTACAATCATTATTCACTCATTATGAAAGGCCTTTTCCGATATTGCTGCTGCGGAGCTCCCTCACCTTTTTAAACAGTGTACACAGCCGTCAAATAAAAAAGTTAAGGCTTGAACTTCCCGATATTTTTCAGCCTTCAGCACAGCTGATTAAAAAAGTAATCCTTGAAAAATTTGGAGATACTTTTATTGATAAGACTGATTTTGCCTTGCTGAACCCGCTATTTGAGCAACTGGAAAACAAGGCTAAGATGGTGGCATCATCAAAAGTCGCATCATTAGCTGCGCTGCAGAAAAGGTGGAGGGGAGAACTTGAAAAATACAACCGCAAACTGATTCAATACCGCACAAAAAGAGAAGCAGAACTGGTTTTGTCGCTTAATGGCCTCCATGATGCTGTTTATCCTGCCGGCATCCTTCAGGAGCGCATCATCGGCCTGCCGGAGTTGGTATTTCTTACAGGTATTGAAATGATAGATGAATTATTAAAAAGCATTGATCCTGTGCGGCCTTCGATGCTTTTATACAGCTGCTGAATTAATATAATGACCAAGAATTTACCTGCACTTGATTGATAATTTTGTAAATTCACCGCCCGAAACTTTTTTATGAAGACTTTAAGAATTTTTGCGCTCTTTTTTATTTTGGGCTTGAATCAGACTGCATTGTATGCGCAAGGCGGTTGTATCGAAATCGAACGGATTCTGGCTGCTGCATGCGGCATCGCTGGACAAACTGAAGGGTATAATGAAATGTTGTTCTTCAGGGTAGGACCTAATCCCGTAAATGTGGCAAATATTTCAGTAACCTGGCCAACATCAAACCAGGTGAATTTCTACAATTTCCTGGGCTTAATTCAGGATGGCACTACTGCTGCTAAAGTCGCAGAAATCAATGCGACCATTCAAACCTGCGGACATCTGAAAGAGCCTGTAAACGGAATCATACCTGCGAACGCGAAAGTCATTTTTTTTACCAGTCAACAGGTGAGCGCTACGTTTAACTCATTTGCAAATCTGACAGATACGCTTATTGCTATTTTCCAAAATAATACCAGCCGGATTGGTGGCCATTTTTTGAACAGTACCGTGAATACCGGAATACCTCCATCTGGAACGGATGATCAAACTACAATTATTTCATTTGGTGGCAATTGTACTGATCAGGTCACCTATCTGCGTACAAGTTTGCTTACCACTGCCGGAATACCCGGTAACGAGCCCGGTGCTACAGTGTTGTTTACACCGGACGGTTCAACTTCTTATTTTAACAACGGATGTGTTGCTCCCTTTCCGCCTTACAATGCCGACTGGACAAATCCGGGTCCGCTCTGCGCTGATGCAGATCCGATAAATCTGAACAAGCTGATCACAGGTACCAAAGGCGGAACATGGACTGGTCCCGGCGTAACTGATTCAACCTTAAATGTTACAGGTCTCTCAGGAAATATCACAGTTACTTATTCCATTTCACCACTACCCAACTGTCCGAATCTGCCTCCGGCATCAGCGTCAAAAACTATCAATATCATACCATCGGCAAATGCCGCATGGACAAACCCCGATACCCTTTGTAATAAAAACAATACGTTTGATCTCAATACATTGGTTACCGGTACACCCGGTGGTACATGGGCAGGATGGAACGTATTACCAAATGGAACCTGGAACCTGACCAATCTTTCTGGTTCGTTTCCGGTTTCTTATTTTGTTGGTTCCGGTGATTGTAAAGACGTCCTGCTTCAAAACGTTTTTGTAGTTGTTTCTCCAAAACTGAATGTAACCGGTTTAACCACCTACTGCGTTGGGGAAGAGGCGAAACCACTCACCACAACACCGGCAAGCGGTGGTACGGTTACCTGGTATGCTGATTCAACATTGGCTCAGCAAATTGCCAATGGCACTTCCTTTACCCCTCCTTCAGAAAGTGGCACCT
>JBIICM010000139.1:0-6815 GCA_044238875.1 Flavobacteriales bacterium
CTTGCCAAAGCATTGGCTGAGAAGAAAGCCAAAGAGGCCGCAGAAAAACTTCGCCGCGAGGAAGAAGAACGGGCAAGACAGCTGGCTGCCGAAAAGGCAAGACAGGAAGCGCTGCGTTTGCAGAAAGAAGCGGAGGAGAAAGCACGACTTGAAAAAGAGGCGCAAGAAAAAGCACGACTTGAGGCCCTCGCAAAAGCAAAAGCTGAAAAAGAAGCAGCAGAAAAAGCACGTCTTGAGGAGGAAGAAAGAAATCGCCAGGCAAGAGCGCTTGCGGAAAAGGCCAGACAGGATTCAATCATCAGGGTAAAGGAAGAACGGGCGCTTGCTGAAAAAGCCAGAAAAGACCAGGAAATTGAACAGCGCCGAATTGCTGAACAACAGGCAATTGCCGAACAGGCCAGAAAAGATTCTTTAGCACTGGTTGAAAAACAGGCTGCAGAAGAAAGAAGAAAAGAGGAGCTGATTGAACTGGCCCGTAAAAAAGAGGAACGATTAAAGGCAGAACAATTGGCGAGGGAAAAAGCCGAACAAGATAGGTTGGAACAGGCGCGTTTGGCCGGACTTGAAAAAGCAAGACAGGAAGAAGAAGCCAGATTACGCAGGGAGGCAGAGGAGAAAGAACGCCAGAATAAGATACAGCTCGCTGCCGAGGAGAAAATCAGGCTGGAGGCTGAAGCCAAAGCCAGAAAAGAAGCAGAGGAACAAGAACGCCAGAATAAGGCACAGCGCGCTGCCGAGGAGAAAATCAGGCTGGAGGCTGAAGCCAAAGCCAGAGCGGAAGCGGAGGCGCTGCGCCTGAAGGAGATGGAAAAGCGCGCAGAAGCCGAAAGGAAGCGGCTTGAGGCGGAGGCGAAAGCAAAAGCGGAGGCGGAGGCGAAAGCCCGCAAAGAAGCGGAAGAACGCGCTGAACGCGAACGGCTTGAAAGATTAGAGAAAGAGCGGCTTGATCGCGCCAAACCTGTTGCACAGCGTGTAAAGGAAAAAATCGCTGAGGTACAATCCAGCTTCAGGCTAAAGGATGAGGATGTTATTTTGCGCGCCTACGAGGCAGCTGTTCAAGGGTATAGCCTGAAGTATTATGGCTATATTAACTTTGGTGATGGTAAGGGTAACCTTGAATTAAACAAGGATGAGTTTTTCGAGTATGCAAAATACTTTAAGGTGACCAAGTAATCATCCCGCCGGATGCTCATGACCCGTCCAGGCCAACCAAGCCTTCTTTTGAGGTAAATCAGGTTGTTTTACAGCACTGAAACGTGCCGATAAAAAATAGCGTGCCGCTGAACTGGTCAACACCAACTCGCGCAACCTGTCAGCTGAAAACACATGCAGGGTAAGTTTTTCTCCCTCTGATTGCATGGTCTTTATTTGCTGGCGATTTTTCAATCCGTTTACGGCAATGATTTGATCTCCGGCAGCCAAACCTGCCTTTTCAGCGGGTGAACCTGGCGCTACCAGTTTCACCTGATCGGTACTACCTTCGTCCAGCAGGCATCCGAAACGGTGTTCAATCACTGAAAATGGTGCTTCTTGCTCCAGCTTAAGCCCTACCCTTTTGCCTGCCTGTGCGAGCAAATCTGACATATCGCCTGCGGTTTCTACCAGACTGCTGTATAATTGTTCAGCCTGCTTTCCGCAAAGGTGTTGGAGTAAATCAATCAGCAATTGCCTGTCGTAGCCTTTTCCTGATTTAGTTTCCTTCAGGAGTGCCCGCATGAAATCATCCAGCGAATGGTTGTCTTTGCTGAATTCCCTTATTTTCATATCAAGGATGAATGCCACAAGACTACCTTCGGTATAAATTGAACTTTTACGGTGTGGTATGCCGGCCGTATAACCATCAAGCCACGTATCAAATGAGGCTTCAGCCACCGACTGGTTCAGCCGGCCATAGGAGGTAGTATGTTTTTTGAGTTTATCATTCAGCGTTATCAGAAAATCAGTAGCTGAAAACACCCCTGAACGAATCAGCAGCTGGTCGCCATAATAAGTGGTTATCCCCTCGTAAACCCAACCCAAACGGCTGTGATTTTCGCGGCTAAAATCATAGGGTTGCATGTCGGCCGGCCTTATGAACTTTATATTCCAGGCATGAAACAACTCATGTGAGCTTACACCAAGCAATTCGCGGTAAAGCGCTGGCTGAAAAAGTTTGTATCCGGGTCCAAGGGCGCAAACAGTGCTATTTAGGTGCTCAACACCATGATAAAAAGGATAAGGAAGTATCTGAAAGAGAAAATGATAGACCTTCTCAGGCAGGGCGCCCATCATATCCAGCTGTGCTTTCACAAAAGCTTTAAAGTCGGTCTTCAGCTTTTTCCAGTCAGGCTGCACCTCGCCGCAAAACCACAAGTGAATGGTATGGCGGCTTACGGTGATTTGCTGATGAGCAAGCGCTTTAGCAGCAATAATGGGCGAATCGGCCAGCCTGTCAAATGATTCGGCAACAAAGTGGTTGTTTTTGGCAGCCTGAAGCGCCGTTGCTATCTGCCAGCCTAAAGGTATGTGCAGTGATAGTTCACAGGGCTTGTGCATTCGCTGCGGTATATATAAACAGCAATTAACCGGATTGATGTACAACTGAAAATCATCCAGGTAACTTGATCCCGCATTCAGTTCTGCCGCATAATAGCTGTATCTTATTACAATGGTAGTTTCATTTCCGCAAATAATCTCCCAGGCATGACTTGACAATTTCTGTATTGGCAAACTTTTCTCCTTTGCCCCTGATGCACCGATCTGCTGAATATTTTTGGCAAAATTGCCCATTTCGTAACGGCCGGGCCTCCAAACAGGCAACCTTATTTCCAGGGTATTTTCCTGCACATTTTCTATATGCATTTCAATATGGATCAGCCTTGTGGCAGGCAATCCCGGCTGAATTTTGTAGCGGATGTAAGTGCTCACACCTTGTTCTATCATTTAATTTTCAACACGTTTCCGTTGCCTGCATTGGTAAAGGGAATGCCGAGCAAGGCCGAGAGTGTTGGCGCAATATCCTGCACAACTACCCTTTCATCTGACTGTCCGTGACTGATGCTCATTCCGTACCAGAGCATCGGCACATGTGTATCATAGCTGTAGGAGCTCCCATGCGTGGTACCGGTTTGAGCATATTCCATCCACGAAGGGTCAAGCATGATGAATATGTTTCCGCTGCGTTTGGCATAATAACCCCGCTGCACCATTGCTGCAGGATCTGAAAGCATTTGCTGCTGCCGGATAACAGCGGCTGAAAGTGCTGAGCGCACACCGGGCAGCATTTCAAGACGCCGGCACAAATACTGCTCTACATCTTTTGGATCAATGCCGGCGGCAAAGATTTTTTCTTCATCCAGATAAAGCTGGTCATTGTTCCATTCAGCGATCCAGTTAACGGCATTGAATTTTTCATTCAGCCACTTTTTTGATGAATCGATAATCATGGCCGGATTAAGGTAACCTGCATTCCATTTCCGGGTTTTGAGGTAGGCGGGTGTTGTAGCGCCTCCATGGTCGGCAGTAAGAAATACCAGCAGGCGGTTCTTCCCGGTTTTTTCTTCAGCAAACTTTAGCAGTTCAGCCAGATCACGGTCAAGCCGCAGATAGGCATCTTCGGTTTCAATGGCATCGGCTCCGAATTGGTGACCAATGTAATCGGTAGATGAGAAACTTACGCAAAGCATATCGGGATAGGAATCAGCACCGAGTTGCTCATTTTCGATCACAAGTCTGGCCAGCTCAGCAGTAAGCGTATTGCCCGCAGGTATGCTGCGTATAAGGTTCAGCTTACCGTTTTGCGGTGCCAGGGCTTTAAGGTCATAGGGGAAAACCGCAGCCGACGTGCCCTTGAAGGGTGTTTCAAATGGGTTATCGTCGGGTAAACTTTCTGTGTAGGTGTCAATAGGCAGCAATGGATTCCAGCTGCCTTCGAGCTGGGCAGCCGGTTTTTGCTGGATATTGTAATCATGCAACCATCCCGGTAAGTCCTTCATGTAGTGGGTGCTGCTGATCCAGTTTCCGCTCTCGCCATCAAACCAGTAGGCGGCATTGGCTGAATGCCCGGCCGGTAAAATGGCTCCCCGGTCTTTCAGGGCGATACCAATTACTTTGGAACGGTCTTTAAAAAAATTGCGCAACTCATCGCCCACCGTGGCGGCCAGCATGTTTCGGGGCGACATCTGCCCCTGCCTGCCTGCCGGTGCGCCCACTGTTGCAACACCAGAATCGGCAGTACAATAAACTTTTCGCTGCTGCCTCCGGTCGAACCAGTCGTTGGCCACAATACCATGCGCTGCAGGGGTTGCTCCGGTGTAAATGGTAGCATGGCCCGGACCGGTATAGGTAGGTACATAATTATATTGCATGTTGTTGAACCGGTAACCCTGTGTGACCAGTTTTTTAAAACCGCCTTCCCCGAACTTATTCCAATAGCGGCTGATGTAATCGTTGCGCATCTGATCAACCACAATGCCGATTACCAATCGTGGCGTTTCCTGCTGAGCCCTGATGCCGTGCCCCAATGGCAACAAAATGGCAACAAGGCATATCCTGGAAAAAATGGCACTTAAATTCATGGGGCGAAATTATGCGATCCAGCCTGTATCAGCCGCATCAGTCATAGGATTCAAATTTTATCTGTTTTCGATCATGCACAATCTGCTGAAGGCTTTCGCGTGCTTCTTTCAGCATGGCATTCCATCCGCAAAGGAAAAAAATGGTATCTGTAGGTTCCTTGTACCTTTCACGGTAAACCTGATGCACGTAACCAATTCGACCAGCCCAGGTTTCAGGCCTTGCCCTCGACAATACCGGTATGTATTCGAACCCGGGAACATTCCGCGCCAGTTCTTCAAACTCTTTTCTGTACATCAGGTCTGATTCGTTGCGAACCCCCATCACCAGTATGAGTTTAGTGAAAGGCTTATTGTGCTGAATGGTATCCAGAATCATTGAGCGAAAAGGAGCAACGCCGGTTCCGGTACAAATAAACATAATGTCGCGGTCAATCGTTTCGGGCAATGAGAACTTGCCAAGCGGCAATGTTGCCCGCACTGATGAACCCTGTACTACTTGATCAAACAAATGCGTCGTACCCAACCCGGCGGGATTCAGAACAATCAGTAATTCAAGGGTATTGTCGCTACCCGGAGGTGAGGCAATGGAATAACTGCGGTTGGTAATTTTGCTTTCAATGGGCAAATCAAGCATGATAAACTGCCCCGGTCGAAAACGCAGCTCAACATTGTCAGGGTATTTAATGATGAATCGTTTTACCCCCGGGGTTTCATCAATTACCCCGGTTACCATGCAATCATAATACTGATAGGCCATAACGGAACGAATATAAAAATGATTTCCGTGATGGCAAGATGTGCTGATCTGTTTATTTTATGTTTGAGAAAACCTGCTGCACATCATCATCGTCCTCAAGTTTCTCAATCAGATTGCTGAGCTCTTCTTCCTGTTGGGGGGTTAATTCGACGGTAGTACTGGGGATTCTGATCAGTTCAGAGCTAATGATCTGAAGTTTGCGCCTTTCAAGCTCCTGCTGCATGGCGCCAAAATCCTTGAAAGGTGCGTAAATATAAATGCTGCCATCCTCCCCGAAAATCTCCTCAAGTCCAAAATCAATCAGATCAAGTTCCAGTGTCTCTATATCAATTCCTTCTGGAGCGAGCTTAAAAACAGCCTTACGGTCGAAAATAAAGTCGAGCGAGCCTGTTTTGCCCAGGTTACCGCCTGCCCTTGTAAAATGCATGCGCACATTGGCCACTGTTCTGGTGGGATTATCGGTGGCCGTTTCCACCAGAATGGCTACCCCGTAGGGGCCGTAACCTTCGTAAACAAGTTCATCAAGATCTTTGGCATCCTTGGCACTTGCCCGTTTAATGGCCGACTCGATATTGTCTTTCGGCATGTTGAGGGCCTTACAGTTCTGTATCACCACCCTGAGCATAGGGTTGGTTTCGGGCTCCGGGCCGCCCTGCTTTACAGCCATTGAAAGCTGTTTGCCCATTTTAACAAAGTCTTTGGCCATTTTGCTCCAGCGCTTTTCTTTTCGCGCCCGGCGGAATTCAAATGCACGTCCCATAGGTAGATTTCTGCCTGCAAAATTAAAATTAACGCTGATTATTCATCAGCTTCTTAAAGGATTTAGGATTGATTTGCTGTACTTCAAACCATTATCGGGCTATCATTGAAGATGCGCAGCACATCCTGTGAGGAACAAAAATTTTTATGTAGGTTTGCACCCTGAAAACGGGATGTGGCTCAGCCCGGTTAGAGTGCTCGTCTGGGGGGCGAGAGGTCGCGGGTTCAAATCCCGCCATCCCGACAAACAAAAAATCCTGCCTGAACGGTGGGATTTTTTATTTAATGTACTGGTAAAATTATCTAATACCACGGCTATCTGATTATTTCATAACTTTAACTCAGAAAATTTTAATCATGCAGTTTCCATTGCACATGCACCGATTTTTTTGGCTTTCGTGTTGTTTAATGATAAGTCTCCTTGCGCCATCCTGCCGGAAAGACCCTTCGTTTGACGCTGCCATTTTGCATGTTCACCTCAATGCTACCATGAACGGGGCACCTTTTGCGCTCAATCAGCCATTTAAGGGGCCGGAAGGCTTGCGCATGACGGTTGAAGATTTCAGATTTTACCTTTCTGACATAACCCTAAATGATAGCAGCGGTCAGCAGGCCACAACAGAAATTGCACTGCTTGACTTTACTGAAGACCAAACCGTTTTCAGCATGCGGATTGCGCCCGGTCAATACCAAAATCTGCGTTTCGCAGTTGGGGTCCCTCCGGCGCTCAATGGCATCGGCAT
>JBIICM010000140.1:0-6810 GCA_044238875.1 Flavobacteriales bacterium
AACGGACATCTGGTGGTAAGAGATGCCCTCAGTGACCTTGAACATGTTGAATTTAAACAGGTGGGTACGCTTGAATCATTTAACAGTGACGGGCTGAGGTCTCTGATTGAAACCATGCCCCATATTCAGAATATGAAAGAAAAAACGCTGCGCTATCCCGGGCATGCAGAAGCAATCAGCATACTTAAGAGCGCAGGTTTTTTTGATACCAACCCGCTGATGCACAACAACAGTAGTTTTGTGCCGCTCGAAGTAACCTCGCGAATTTTATTCAGGGAATGGAAGCTGGAAGAACAGGAAGAAGAAATCACGGTAATGCGGGTAAGTATTAGAGGGCGTGATAAAGACGGAATGCAGAAAAGCATTGTTTATGAATTATATGATGCCTACGATGCTGAAACAAATACATCCTCCATGGCAAGAACTACCGGATACACAGCCACAGCAGCTGCTACACTTTTTCTGGAAGGTCTGTTTCAGCACAAGGGTGTATTTCCGCCTGAACTATTGGGTAAACATGAAAATTGTTTCCGTTTTGTTTTGCAATATCTCAAAGAAAGAGGTGTTCACTACGATGTAAAAACGGTAACTCATGCCTGAAAAAAAGGTTTGGAGAAAAAACGTAAGCCATACAACTTCCTCTAATTCAGCACCTATCTTTGTCAGCATTCAGCCATGCCCTTCAAATCAGGATTCGTAAATATTATCGGCAAACCTAACGCGGGCAAGTCAACCCTAATGAACGCCATAATCGGTGAGCGCCTTTCGATCATTACTCCGAAGGCACAAACAACACGTCACCGCATAGTAGGAATTTTAAACGGTGAAGGCTTTCAGGTTGTTTTTTCAGATACCCCCGGAATTATAAAAGATCCGGCCTACCGGCTTCAGGAATCCATGAACCGTTTTATAGAAGGCAGTTTTCAGGATGCTGATGTGTTTCTTTATTTGGCTGAAATTGGGCAAAAGCCAAGGAAGGAGGATATTCCGGAGCAGCTGCAGGATACTACGATTCCGCTGATTCTGGTGATCAGTAAAATTGATACTGGCAATCAGGCAATGCTCGAAGAACATGTCAGCGGATGGAAAACTTTGTTGCCGCAGGCAGAGATTATACCTGTTTCGGCCACCAACCGTTTCAATCTTGACTATCTGTTGAACAGCATTCTTCATCATTTGCCTGAAGCACCGGCCTTTTTTGAGGAAGATGCGCTGACCGACCGGAATGAAAGATTTTTTGTTACTGAAATCATTCGTGAGAAAATTTTGCTCAACTACCAGAAAGAAATACCCTATGCGGTTGAGGTAGTGGTTGATGAATTTAAGGATGAACCCCAGATTGCAAAAATTTCAGCCATCATATTTGTGGCCCGCGAATCACAAAAAGGAATTTTGATTGGTCACAAGGGCAGTGCCCTTAAAAAAACATCGACAGAAGCCCGCACTGATATCGAGAAGTTTCTGGGTAAAAAAGTGTTTCTTGCCATTCAGGTAAAAGTTAGCAAGGACTGGCGCGACAATGAAAAACAACTCAGACGGTTTGGATACCTGTCCTGAAAAACAATGATGAACCAATGGGTAAATTAGTAGCTATTATCGGAAGACCAAATGTGGGTAAGTCAACCTTGTTTAACCGACTCACCGAAAGCCGAGAGGCCATTGTTGATGAAACCGCAGGCGTTACGCGCGACAGGCATTACGGCAAAGCAACATGGAATGGCAAAGAGTTTACCCTGATTGATACAGGCGGCTATATCAGCGGCTCTGAGGATGTTTTCGAGGAAGAGATCCGCCGGCAGGTAAAAATTGCAATTGACGAATCAGATATACTGTTGTTTGTGGTTGATGTGGCTGAAGGCCTTACCTATTTTGATGAGCAGGTGGCTGATCTTGTAAGGCGATCGCGTAAAAAGGTTTTTCTGATTGCCAATAAAACCGATAATTCACAGCGCATGCCTGATACAGGGGTATTTTATGCCCTCGGCCTGGGTGAAGTTTACCCCGTTTCGGCTGCATCAGGTTTCGGAACCGGTGAACTGCTTGATGAACTGGTGAAAAACCTGCCCCATGAGGAAGAGGAGACTGAAAATGATGAAATACCAAGGATCGCTGTGGTAGGAAGACCCAATGTGGGGAAATCATCGTTTGTAAATGCCTTGTTAGGCAAGGAGCAAAATATTGTTACACCGGTGGCCGGCACTACCCGTGATGCCATACATACCCGTTATAAAGCCTTTGGACATGATTTTTACCTGGTTGATACTGCAGGGCTCAGAAAAAAAGGAAAAGTGCATGACGACCTGGAGTTTTACTCGGTAATGCGCACGGTGAAAGCCATTGAAAATTGTGATGTCTGCATTCTTATGCTTGATGCCAGAGATGGCATGGAATCGCAGGATCTTAATATACTCTGGCTCGCCCTGAGGAACCATCGGGGCGTAATTATTCTGGTGAATAAATGGGACCTGATCGAGAAGGACCATAAAACCACCCGGCAGTATGAAGATGTTATTCTCTCAAAAACAGCCCCTTTCAGAGATGTTCCTGTTCTTTTTGTTTCGGTGACTGAAAAGCAGCGGTTGCTGAAAGCCATTGAAACTGCTGTTAAAGTTTATGAGAACCGTAAAAAACGCATCCAGACCAGAAAGTTGAATGATATACTGCTGCCCATCATTCAGGAAACGCCCCCACCGGCAGTGAAGGGCAAGTATCTCAAAATTAAGTATATAACACAGCTTCAGACCCATTATCCGGCTTTTGTATTTTTCTGTAACCTGCCCCAGTATTTCAGAGAACCGTACAAGCGGTTTCTGGAGAATAAGCTGCGTGATCACTTTGACTTCACGGGTGTACCGATTGAAATATTTTTCAGACAGAAATAAAGGGAATATTCCTGATAAATCGCCCGTTTTCAGGATGGTGAATTTGATCCATATGTGATCATTTTCTTTACCGATTGGTCTGCATTATCCCCTTAATAGGATTGCGGTCGGCAACCCAATGTCAGTTTACTTCAAACCATGATATAAGTCACATTTGAAGTTAACCGGCGTCATATTTTATGCTTCAACGGCGTACGAACTTTACCATAAAATTCAACGCCATGAAAAAAGTTGTTTTCTCAATAATTTTAATGATAACCTGTTTCAGCGGCTGGCTGGCCGCTCAGGACAAGGTTTTTCTCAGAAACGGAAGTAAAATAGAAGCCCTCGTTACAGAGGTTGATGCAGATAACATCAGGTTTAAAAGATTTGAAAATCAGGAGGGACCCTTGTATGTTATCTCCAAAGCGGAGGTTGAACGCATTGATTATGCCAACGGCCACAGGGAAGAATTTGCAAAGGCATCAGGCCAAGCTTCATCCTATCAGATTGAACCCCGACTCAGGTATGGGGGGCCCCGCATCGGACTTACCTACCTTGGTGCCGGTGAGGCCAATGATCGTATGAATGATGTTTTTGACCGGATTGTCAATCCTTTTGTAACACAGTTTGGATGGCAGTTTGAAACCCGCTTCTTTACACTTGAAAACGGATCATCAGGTTTGGTTGAACTGATTCCTATGATTGGCGGACTGGAACAGGGATTGTTTATCCCCAGTATTACCGGCATAGTTGGTTTCAGAACCAACAAAGGCTATGAATTAGGCCTTGGTCCTATTCTTTCGCTGGGTGGCGCGGGCGTTCTGCTGGCTGCCGGCACTTCTTTCAAGGCCGGTAAGGTAGTATTTCCGGTAAATCTGGCATTTGTGCCCTCTATTACCAAATCATATCCTGAAACAACACGACAGGAAAACTATTTTGAACAATCAACCGGCACATGGGTAACACACACCATTACTGAACCTGCCTATAAAAAGCATACAGGCTTCAGAATTACCCTGACAATTGGCTTTAATTCAAGAACGAAATAATGGTATGTGCCGCAGGTTGTTGTATATAATTTTTTCGCTGGCAGCGCTGCCTGTATTCGCCGGAACAGATGCAGGTAAACAGCATCACACGCTGTTACCTTCAAATACAGTAGTCATTGTATTACCTGATCCGGCAATGATTGAAGCCGGTATTAAGCCCTTGTCAGCTTTGTTCGATACACTGATAGGCAAAGACCGCAAGCAAACCATTTGCAGGGTTATGGCAATTGAAGACCATCTGGTAGCCTGCAAAATGAATGAAAATGAAGCTGAAATAAGGCTTATTCCTGTTGATCAGATAGGTTCAATTCATTTTGAGAACGGTTTCACCGAGGACTTCTCAATGTTTAAATTCAGTTTAAGCGCATCAGAATTTTACCGGATGGGCGCTGCTGATGCCCGCCTTTATTATCCCGGTCAATTTGATTTCAGAAAAGGCATTTTAGATGGGGCATTAACTTATTTCTTCTACACCGGAATTGTTTTGTTTGTGATAGATGTAAAGAAACCGCCTGCTCTTTTAACTGAACACCCTGACAGGGCTTCGCAGGCATTACTGCGCAATGACGATTACTGCAAAGGATATCTCAATACCGCAGGATCAATTAAAAGAAACAAACTTTTAGGTGGTTTCTTTACAGGTCTTGTTGCACTGCCGGTTTCTATAGGCATTTTAGCATTTATGTCGGCAGGGTTATAGAGATTTCCATTTGGGCGCTGCAGGTATTTTTAACCTTTCCGTCAGTTCCAATCTATCAACCTATCGCCTTATTGAATGCGGATGAACTTTGCATGGTAAATGCCCCGGGTAGTTAACAGCCTGAAAATATAAAGCCCCGGCGGTAGCTCGGGAATCTCAAATTGACCGCTATGGGGTGCAACCGCTTGGGTAACCAGTCTGCGTCCGTTCAGGTCAATAACCTCACCTGTACCCCCCAAAGGCATTGTATGCGGCTGCCAATTAAGGCTGTTGCCGCTGATAAGCGATTGAATTTGCAGTTGATTATTATTGGATAACTCCGACAAAGAGCCGGGCTTTGCACCGCTGAAAAATTCGAGACCGCCTCTGTAATTGCCTGCAATCATCTCCGGAAAGCCATCGCCGTTGAAATCTGCAACCGCGACTGAACTGCGTTTTCCGCCATCCGGCCAAATCAGGCAGGTGTCGGCCGTCACAAAACTACCATTGAAAGGGGCATCCGGAATTTCCCAGGCATAAATACACCCCGACTCACTGCCTGAAAAAAGCCAGTTCCGGCCATTGATGCTAATCAGTGAAGGTGTGCTGTAGCCATTGTTACTGCGCAGTTCGTCAATTGTTTCCAGCCCACCCAATCGGTCAATATCAGGCACACCAGCAAACTGAGGCGCAGTAGCGTTCCCGGTATTTTTGTAATACTGAAAATAGCCGTTTCGCCCCCCACAAATCAGGTCTTTGTCACCATCACGATCCATATCGGCCAGTAATGGGGCAGGTGCCTGTCCGGTGGCAAGCCCATTGAATTTACCGGCCTCCAGGCTGAAGGCAAACTTATTTGCAGTGCCGCTCAGAAAATAAAATCCGCCCCCGGCCCGGCCCACAAGCAGATCAGGAAAACTGTCGCCATTCAGATCAGCAACGGCGGGCGCCAGATAGGACTGATGCTGTTCTGAAAGTTGGCCAAGGTCAGTATCTCTGAGCACAAACTGAGGCATTTCGTTACTTCCGGTGTTTTCATAAAGATGCAGGCTGGCCTTGTATTGCCCGATACCACCCGATACCAGGGGTGTAACAAAGGCACCTTCATTACCCAGTAAAAGGTCATAATCACCGTCACCATCGAGGTCGGCCACACAGGGAAAAACATTCCGGCCGGCATCAATCATCTCATCTGAGATGAAATTACGCCAACCGGCCGTGTAGAGAAATGCGCCGGATTCACTGCTGTAAAGCCTGCAAACACTATCAGCGGCCACCGACTGTTCATCGGTATTGGGTGCCACCAAGAGACCCGGCTTTCCGTTTCCGGCATCCTCTATCCTGTAAGCAGCCGGAAACACGACCTGTTCAAAACGGCTATAGGCGGGGGGGTAATTTTCCGGCTGAGGTACGATTACATCCCTGCCTGATGCTGGCTGGTTGATCAGCAACTGCAGTTCGCGGTATGATATATCACCGAGAAAAAGATCCCAGTCGCCATCCCGGTCGGGGTCATCGGCAAGCAGTGAAGAACCGTTGTGCCTGATGGATCCACCTCCGGGTTTGTCGCAGCTGTCGCTCAGGTAAACCCCGTTCGATATGGCATCCTCGGTAAACAGACCCCAGTTGTCGCTTTGTAACCTGAAAACCAGTGAATCACGGTGCCCGAAGCGTTCTACCGACATATTTCGGTGATATTCAACACAGGTGCCAAGGATATAAAAGGTGAGTATATCCAGATCGCCATCCTTGTCGAGGTCTGCAATGGCCGGTAGGTCAATCTGATTCACAAACAGGTTTAACAGGCCGTTCCCATAATCGGAGCGCACTAGCGGATTAATAAGTTCAAAACGGGGCTGAGCTCCTTCAGGGGCAACGTTACGGTAAACGCAGATACCTTGAGTGGCGGAGCAAAACAGGTCTTTCTGACCGTCGCCATCGAAATCACGCGCCAGCATCCAGTTTTCAGCTTCCGGGAAAATGTTCGCAAAAGCGGGCTCATAATTGAAGCGGTTACCGGCGCGGATAAAGGGTAAAACCTTGTTGCCGCTTCTGTCAAAAATCAGTAGATCGTTAACTGCGTCACCGTTAATATCGAGTTCGCTGAACTGAGGGGCGTTCAATCCGCCGGCCCATGCATTTGGGAGTTCGGTAGAACCATCTTTCCCGAGAACTTTAATCTCGGTATTGCGGCTAAAGGCAAAAGGGAGCTGGCTCC
>JBIICM010000141.1:0-6753 GCA_044238875.1 Flavobacteriales bacterium
TCAATTTCAGATTTCCCGGTCTGGATGCAGCCCGTCTGATTGCTGCGCTGCCTGAGCTGGCGCTTTCAAACGGCTCTGCTTGCTCCTCAGCTTCAGGAGAACCCTCGCATGTTTTGCTGGCCATGGGCCTGGATCCGGAGGCCTGCAGGCAGAGCATCAGAATTTCGCTGGGCAGGGATGCAAACATTGTGGAAACAAAGTATATTTCTGGAAAAATTTCTGATGCACTCCGGAAACTTTCTATGCAGGGTTAGTCTACAGTTCACACTAATTTCCTTCTGGCCGGAGGCGGTAATAAAAGCAAGCTACAACAACTGAATTGCAAGTGAAGAGCTAATTCCGATCTATTTCGCCAGTTTATCTTTCTTTTGCGGCTGTTTGGGTTTTGAAATTCTTGTGGTTGAATAAAGAGAAACCAAAATTAACAGAAACAGCGCGGAGAAAACAATGGTATACCAGTTTTCCCACGTTTTGATATTGTTGATCACGAATACACACACCACCATGGTAAAGATCGAAATGGCAATCATCAGCAGCGCTACATGTCGGTCAGATAAACCAAGATATGACAAATGATGGGTGGTATGATCACGCCCCCCTACAAACGGAGATTTCCCCTTCATTAACCGGTTTATGGACACTGCCGTTGTATCGCTGATTGGTACTATAAAAATCAATGCCGGAATAAGAATTTGTTTAGCCTGAATAATTTGTCCGTAATAATCAGCACCATTCCAGAAATACTGAATACCAATACCGGCAAGAAAAGCACCAAGAAACTGACTGCCGCTATCGCCCATATAGATGCGTGAAGGATTCCAGTTATAATAGAGGAAACCACAGATGCCGGCCATCACCCCAATCAGAATTACCAGATCAATACTTTCAAAACGACCGGTGATAAAAAGAATCATGATAACTGCAATACAAATAACCGTTGAAACACTTGCAGTGACACCATCCATATTATCGAGCATGTTTACTGAATTCATCATCCCTGTTACCCAAAGGATTGTAAGCAGCACATTGAGCCAGTCCCAGGGTAAAACCCTGATCAGGTTGCCTGTTACAATAAAGATAATCGCACAGAGAAACTGAACTACAAATTTCAGCAGGGGTTTTGTATTGTAGGCATCATCGGCTAAGCCCATCAGAAAACCAAGAGATGTAGCCACAAATAGCCCCAGAAACCTGGCATTGAGTAAAATTTGATCATTCCCGAAAAAGATGGTGAAGAAAATGACAGAGATCAGGAAAATGATATAAAATGAAACCCCTCCGAGGGCCGGCTTGGTTGTTGATGCCCACCTAACCTGGTTAAATTCATTCTTTGTTCCGAGGTTAAACGAGAATTTCAGTAATAAACCGTTTATTCCTATAGAAAGAAAAAGCATACCCGCTGCAAAAACCAGAAAAATTACCGGAAGGGAAAAGTTTTCAAGTGCTATCATTCTGATGCTTTTATAGGTTAAAAGGGGACATAAAATCGCGAAATGATTGATTAGCCTGGTCTTTTTCCGAAATCACCGGTTGAAGAATATCCCAGTCAATTTTTAAATCCGGATCATTCCACATGATGCCCTGTTCAGCAGCTTTATTGTAGTAATTTCCACATTTGTAGCTGAAAACGGTATTGTCTTCAAGCGTGAGAAAACCATGCGCAAATCCAACCGGCACATAAAACATCTTCTTGTTATTGCCTGAAAGAATGGCAGATACATGCTTGCCATAGGTGGGAGATCCTACCCTTATATCAACCACTACATCCAAAACCGAACCGCTGATTACACGCACCAGTTTCGATTGGGCGTAAGGTGGTAGCTGAAAATGAAGCCCCCTGAGAACCCCTTTATGGGAGAGACTTTGGTTGCTCTGCAAGAATTCTTCATTGACACCAATTTGCACAAATTGTTGCTTACTGTATGATTCGAAGAAATAGCCTCTCTCGTCCTCAAAAACTTTGGGTTCAATCAGTAAAGGCCCCTGGATATTAAAACTTTCTGCTTTCATGCTACTTACTGATCAGCTTTTTGAAAAACTCCTTTAAACTGAACTTTTCTCTCCTGATATCTTCATCATAATACCCAAAACCATAACCATAGCCATAACCATAGTCATAATCATAAACGCCGCTGTAACCATAACCAGAGCGTTTGATATCAACAGAATTTAAAATAACAGAAAGATTTCTGATGTTGTGGTCGCGCATGATCTTTCTGACATTCTGAACAAAATTACGCTTCGAAAAATTCTCTCTGAAAACATAAATCGGGTAGTCAGCCATCTTGAAAATTCTGATGCCATCCGTTACAAGACCTACAGGCGGATTATCAATGACTATCATATCATATCTTTCTTTGAGCTGATCAATCACGCGCATCATGTTTGAACTAATTATCAACTCAGAAGGATTTGGCGGAACCGGACCGGCAGTTATAAAGTCGAGATTATCGAGGCTGGATTTAAAGATACATTCATCAACAGTATTTCGGTTGATCAGAATCGTACTCATCCCTTTGTCGTTCGGAACACCAAACCCAACATGAATCTTTGGTTTGCGCATATCAAGGTCAAGAATGATTACCCTCTTCTCTGAAAATGCGATAATACCCGCGAGGTTAAGTGCTACAAAAGTTTTACCTTCTCCAGAGATAGTGGAGGTTATTGCGAGCACCTTAGGGCCTTCGGTATTTGACAGAAACTCAAGATTTGAGCGAATTGAACGAAGCGATTCAGAGATGATTGATTTGGGTTTCTTATCAACCAGCAACTGAGAAATAGGTATAACATCCTTATAATTCGGTACAATTCCCAGCATAGGCACCTCGAGATATTTCATGATTTCGTTCAACGAGGTGATCTCATTGAAGAACAAGTACCTTACTGTTACAAGCGCAAGACTGGCAAGCAGCCAACCCAGAAATGCGCTGAGCGCCACTAATCGGCGACTTGGTTCAAATGGTATTTGAGGGGTCTGGGCAGCCTCAAGAATGGTGCTTTCAGAAGTCAGACCCGCATTACTAATGGTTAATTCAGACTTCACGGCAACCAGCTTATTGTAATAAAGTTCGCTGATTTCATTCATTTTCTTAAGCCGGTCATACTCAAGCCGATCATAACTAAGCACATTTGAACGTATTTCATCCTCGTAATTTTGAATGCGCTGTTCCAGCTCAGCTTTCTTGCCGGCATTGTTTCTTTTTATGGCAAGAATGGTTTCAATAATTAATTTTCGCTGAATGTTTACCTGAAAGTCTAACTGCGCTATCTCAGCAGAATTTTGTGTTTTCGAATACAAAATATTCTCACGGCGCGACATAAGACCACGCAGTTCACCCAGCATTTGATTGAGAGAACCACCTGAAAAACTGGTGCCTGAAAGCAGTGAAACAAGGGTATATATATCTATGCTCCTGTCATCTTTTACTGCCTCTTCAATTGTTTGAAGCGAGGCTTCTTCAACCTCCAGTTCATTTCTTTGTTTTTCAAGATCATTGAGCCTTGATCCAAAGTCAGGTAGTGGTATTTCCTCTTCAAGCCCATTGATGTTCCTGAAGTTTTGCAATTCAAGCTGGGTGTCATATAGGCGATCATACATGAGTTTTAACTGTTCATCAACAAACTGAATTGTTTTGACAGCGCCCTCCGCCTGCTTTTCAATATCATAGATCCGGAATTCCTCGGCCAGGGTATTACAGATATCTGCTGTTTTTGCAGCGTTACGTTCAACAAATGATAGTTTAATGGTTTTACCTGCTTCGCTTTCAGGAGCAACCTCAAGAAATGGGGAATATGCCCTTACCAAATTCTCTTTTTTTTCAAGTTGAAAGAAATACTGATTCTCATTCAAGCCGCGCATTTCAGATCTTATTCTTGTATAATTGCGGACATTGAACCTCAGTGAGTCAATGATCGGTGTACGTTCCCATTTGTTTGTTTTAAGCTTATAAACTGTTTCTTTGTTATTGATAGTTGCAGTTAGCGTTACATTGTTTTCATCTGAGAATGAGACGTAAACCGGGATATTGAAAATTTCATTGATCGGACTCCTGTAATCTATTTCGAAAGGTGATGTTCTGTACATTTCATAATTAAGAACGTTTCCAATCTGGTAATAACTGACTTCAAGCGGTAGTTTGCTGAAAACCCGATAAAGAAAATTAGATGAGCGTAAAAGTTCAATTTTGGCCGGGATATCAGATCTTACAAACTCTTTTTGCGGGATTATTCTGTTACTTTTTTCCTCCTGCGCAATCTGAATTATGGTATATGCCTTATACTTAGGATAGGTGTACCTCAGATAGAGAAACCCCATCAGGAATGCAATAATGAAAAACAAAACAATCCATGCCCCGTTTTTTCTGAGTACCCTCAAATATAGCCGGAGATCAAATTCATCATTAAGATTGCTTACCTTTTTTTCCAGCATTATTTCGGAATCAATGCGTACACCAAAAAAGTCAGGTTAAGAAGCCCTAAGTACGGGCCTATCCTGGTGAAAAAATTAATTACAATGTCATTTCTTGAGTCGATGTAAATTATGTCATTTCCCTGCATGACAATACCTCCGTCTTTTAAATTTTTCAGGCGACTCAGGTCAATCAGGTAAACCTGGGGGTTATTAAAGTCACCACGTATCAGTTTAATACGATGTGCCCTTGCCAGACCCTGAAGCCCTCCAATGGTAGCAAGCACTTCAAGCAGTGTAGTATTATTGTACCTAAGGTTAACAACGGAAGCATTGCCCCCTGACCCGGGGAAAATAAAAACTCGCTTACTTTCAATTTGCACTTTTACATAAGGCTCCACATAAAATTGTTTATAAAGTTCTTCGAACAATAATTCGCAATCACGCATGCTAAGCCCCTGCACCTTAACCCTTCCAAGCAATGGCATTTTGATGGTGCCATCAAAATCAACAGTTGCTTTAAAAGATGTAGTTGATCCGGCTCCTCCCCTCTCCAGAAGTATAGCCCCCTTATTTGAGCTCATCTGAATGGAGATGTCATCGTTTATACCCACCTTATATTCTGTTTCCTGCTTTATCTTATCTATTTCAGCGTAGGGGTAGTTGCGCTTTGATTTGAACATGATTGCGGGATTGTTGCAGGAAGTTACAGCCAGCAATAAAATCCCCAGGAGCAGCGTGATTGGAAAACAAAAATTACGGTAACCCATTCACTGCAAAGCTAAGAAAAATGATTAATCCGGCTGTTTGTGTTGTTTTTCGCCTCAAACATCAGTTCGTTATAAAGCGCTGTCATGTCTCTGATCAACCGGGTATAATGGAACTTGTTGCGTACATGATCCCACCCTACCCTTGACATGTCAGCACGTAACTGATCATTGTCGGTCAGTTGAAGAATCAGGGAAGCAAACGCTGCTGCATCAGTTTTTGACTGACTGAGCAGAGCCGTCACACCTTCAACCACAACGTTCTCTATACCGCCAACATTTGTTGCCACGATGGGTTTGTTGGCGGCCTGCGCCTCAATAAGGCTTACGGGCGTTCCTTCATTTAGAGAGGTAAGGGCAATAATATCCAGACCGGCGCAGGCAACATCAATTTCCTTTATCCATGAGGTAAAGGTGAGCGGAGCTATTTCATCGCTGATGGTTGCATCCACAAAGTTAAGGCCCAATTCTCTGGCAACTGATTCGACCCTCAATCGGTCTTCACCATCGCCAATGATAAAGAACCGGAGCTTCCGCCCCGTTTTTTCTAGCGCTTGTGCAGCTGCCCGAAGGAAAAGACCATGGTTCTTCACCGGAACAATACGACCAATAATACCGATGGCAATTTCATCCGCTTTGATTTGATAACGATTCCGGAACAGATTGCGCTTCTCATCCATGTTAACCGTGAATCTTGAAAGGTCAAAACCAAGTGGTACCACCTTTATTTTTTCAGGTTTACAGATTCGGTGTACAAGGCACAATTCAGCTTTTTGTTTTTCACTGATGGCGATAATGGCTGAACTGCGTCGCGCAAGATTCCTTTCAATGTTCTTATACATCAGGGTTTTGGCCTTCCCGAAATAGGAATGAAAAACATGTCCGTGAAAGGTGTGAATGACAACCGGCACCTTCAGGTTTGAAGCAGCCAGACGACCGATAGTGCCCGCCTTTGAGGCATGTGTATGAAGTATATCAGGTTTAAAGTCTTTAATCAGCTGAACAACTTTCCGGTATGCCTCATAATCATTCTTCAGGTCAATCTCACGGCGCATTTCGGGTATGATCTCCGGAACAATGCCCAGATTATCAAGGATAAATCCTGAACTGTCTTCTGTTTCATCCTTTTCACCGCCAACAAGAAGCGTTTCGAACTCCGGTGGCAGATATTTGGTTAGATAGGCCGCGTTATAGGTTGGCCCACCCAGATTGAAACGATTTATTATTCTGAGTATTTTGGGCATCACGTAAGCCGATGGCTCTTCTTATTTATACAAAAATAATCAATTCATCCATTTCTTCCACCAGTGCTGGAATACCATTAATGCCCATACACGCGCAACACTATCGCCAGGGTTGGCTGACTGAAGCTGCTGCCGGAGTGCCTGAATCCCGCCGGGCAAAAACAAGCCCTGTTCCCTGATGAATTCAGGATGAAGGAGATCATCAAAAATGTATCCGTTAAGTTCCTTTCTAAACCATTTCAGCAAGGGCACTTCAAAGCCGTGTTTGGGTCTGTTGAACAAACTTTCCGGAAGTATTTGCCTGAATGTATCCTTAAGGATCAGTTTTCCTTCC
>JBIICM010000142.1:0-6735 GCA_044238875.1 Flavobacteriales bacterium
TAATTGAAGTAATAGAATAGCTTTAGATATCTTGAAGCTGACATATCAGGATTTACCCCTGGTGCATTTTCAAAGTTACCCTAGTGCATTTTCAAAGTTACCCATAGTGCATTTTCAAAGTTACCCATAGTGCATTTTCAAAATGATCCATATATTTGCTGCTGTAAAATCGCTTTATGGGAGCCAAACGCATCATTAAAAAGCAGATGGATATTTACTTAAAAAAATATCCTGTTTTGGTATTAACCGGGCCCCGACAATCAGGCAAAACAACTTTTTTAAAAGAACAGTTTCCGGATTACACCTACGTTAACCTGGAAAATACTGACTTCCGCGATTATGCAATCAAAGATCCGAATGGTTTTTTAGCCGAACATAATAAGTTCGTAATATTCGATGAAGTACAGCGAATTCCACATTTATTTTCTTATCTGCAAACAAAAGTAGATGAAGATAAAATCACCGGGCAGTATATATTATCGGGCTCCCAAAACTTTCATCTGATGCGCAGTATCACGCAAAGTTTAGCCGGCAGAGTCGCATTATTTAAACTTTTACCATTCGATTTCCAGGAAATGTCAGCCGCAGGCTGGCTTCATGAAGATTATGCGGTGAATTTGCAGAAAGGATTTTATCCTGGTATTTATGACCGTTCAATTCCTTCAAAGTTTTTTTATTCAAACTACGTGCAGACTTATGTTGAGCGTGATTTGTCTGAACTTATTCAGGTAAAAGATCTGAAACAATTCAGAAATTTTATTTCACTTTGTGCGGCCCGGGTAGGTCAGCTGCTAAATCTGAATTCACTTGCCAATGAGTGCGGCATATCTCAACCTACGGCAAAATCATGGATTTCGGTGCTGGAAACCAGTTATATCCTTTATCAACTGCAGCCATACCATACCAATTTTAATAAGCGGGTGACCAAAAGCTCCAAAGTCTATTTTTACGATACCGGCCTGCTGTGCTTTCTTCTTAAGATTAATGATGCTCCAAGCCTTAAAATTAGTTCATATAAAGGGAGTTTGTTTGAAAATTATGTCATAAACGAATACATCAAACAAAACTACCACCGGAATCTTATGCTTGATTACTGGTTTTGGAGAGATGCCGTGGGCCATGAAATAGATTTTATCTGGCAGGATTCAGAAAAGTTAAACCTTGTAGAAATAAAGGCTACCCAAACAATTATGCCCGAAATGTTCAGCGGATTAAGCTACTTTGAAAAATTCGCGCCTAATCTCATTAACACTAAAACCCTCGTGCATACAGGTTTATACAATCAAAACCGGACTGCCGGCAAAGTACTCAGCTGGAAAAATATTTTACAGAAGAAATAGTGTTCAGATCAACCGGAGCATCTGATCGTTTTTCACGGCTGTAAGCACTAACCGGCCAAAAAAAAAGAGCCAACTGTTATAACAGATGGCTCTTTGACAAAAAGATTATTTACCTTATTTCAAACCATTTACATATCGTGTAAGCTTGCCGATCAGATTGCCCGCCTTGTTTTTGTGAATCACATTGCGTTTGGCCAATTTATCGAGCATTGAACTCACGCTAACAAGCATTTGTGAAGCTACTTTTTTATCAGACGTATGCCTCAAACTTTTGATTGCCGTACGAGCTGATTTGTGAAAATAACGGTTACGAAGACGCTTGGCATCGTTGGCCCTGATTCTTTTAATTGCTGATGAGTGGTTTGCCATCTCTTTATTTTTTGTAGCCCGTAGGGGAATCGAACCCCTGTTCCAAGAATGAAAATCTTGTGTCCTGACCCCTAGACGAACGGGCCGTTTTTTTAAACGGAGTGCAAATTTAGAACAAAAATCATTTCATCCAAATCGATCTTAAAAAAATATTGCCCATCTGAATAATATTTTCGTTTTATGTCAACGATGAAAGCGGCTTTTCAAAAGAGATTGCTTTATTTTACAACCCCAATTTCAACAATAATGTCATTCCCCGTTACAATTGCCCGGCCGTCACGTATCTCAGAAGTAGACTTTAGCCAGCTCCCTTTTGGTCGAATCTTTTCTGATCATATGTTTCAGGCAGATTTTAACGGAAAAGAATGGGTCAACGCCAGCATCATACCCTTCCAGCCGCTTTCGCTCAGTCCGGCGGCAGCAGTTTTACATTACGGCCAGTCGGTATTCGAAGGCATGAAGGTGTATAGAAGTGATACCGGTGAATTGCTGTTTTTCAGACCTTATGATAACTTCCGCCGATTAGAAAGCTCAGCCATCAGATTGTGCATGCCACCTGTACCCGAAGACATCTTCATGGGCGGGTTGAAACAGCTGGTACATCTTGACGAGGCATGGGTGCCGGCCGGCAACGGCCGTTCGCTCTATATAAGGCCGCTTTATTTCGCCAACGATGCTGTCATCGGGGTTAAACCATCAGAAAACTATTCATTTATAATAATTACCTCACCAACAGGGCCCTATTACACAGATGACCTCAAAGTTGAGATTGAAAAAACCTATTCAAGGGCCAGCAGAAGCGGAACCGGTTATGCAAAGGCTGCCGGCAACTACGGAGGTGCGCTTTATCCGACCAAACTCGCTCAGCAAAGGGGGTATAATCAGGTTATATGGACAGATGCCGCTACCAATACAAAAGTAGAAGAATCAGGAACGATGAACCTGATGTTCGTTATTAACGGGGTGCTGGTTACACCTTCGCTAAGCCCGAGCAAACTTGCAGGCATCACACGCGACAGCGTAATCAGGATTGCAAAACACTGGGGTATGCCTGTCGATGAAAGGGATATCTATGTCGAAGAAATTATCACGGCCTTCCGCAATGGCACCCTTCAGGAAGCATTTGGAACAGGTACGGCCGCAAATATTGCCCCGATTTCACTCATTGGCCATGAAGGCGAAAACTTCAAAGTGCCGGAGGCCGGTCCTGAAACGTTTGCCGCTAAGGCACTGGCATATCTTGATGACCTGAAGGCCGGTCGTATCGAAGATCCCTTTGGCTGGATTGTAAGATTATAATGCTTGCATAAAACATTCTTTTGGTGCATATTTGCCACGGGCATTCAGTTTGATGCCTCAGTTCAAGTACCCTTCCGAAGGTAAAATGAAAAAAAACAAGTCAGTTTATCCTATCAGCGCCGCAAAGTATATTGCGCTGTACTTGTTTTCTCCTGACCAAAAACCTGTTTTACTTCCCTTGCGAAGGCCGGTTTTTTTCAGACGCGCATGAGCGTGAGATCTGATTTTTGAGTTTCCTGCGAGGATAACTCCCCTACCCCAGCCTATCTTTTTGTTGCAACCGAACCTGATTCCGCACGGATTCAGTTTTTTCTGATTACACATGTCGTTGAAAGACTTTAAAATAACGGTGGCAGATGAAAACCACCTTCACCTCGCAGAAACAATCTGTGAAGAGATGGCCTCCTCAGCCAAAGCAAGAGGTACGGGCATTGCAAAGCGAAGCCCTGAATACATCATTCAAAAAATGCAGGAAGGAAAAGCCGTCATAGCACTCACCAAATCAGGTAAATGGGCTGGGTTCTGCTACATCGAGACCTGGGGTCACGGGCAATATGTTGCCAATTCAGGCCTTATAGTTTCACCAGATTACCGCAAAAGTGGGCTGGCCAGAGAGATCAAAAAGAAAATATTTGACCTGTCAAGAAAAAAATACCCGGACGCGAAAATTTTTGGATTAACCACCGGACTTGCCGTGATGAAAATCAACAGTGAACTTGGTTACGAGCCGGTAACCTATTCAGAACTTACGGATGATGATGCCTTCTGGAGCGGATGTAAAAGCTGCGTAAACTATGACATCCTTATGAGTAAAAACCGTACTAACTGTATTTGTACTGCGATGTTATACGATCCCACAGAAAAAGCAAAAACAAAAAGCCTTTTCTGGGACTTTAAAAATCAGTCGAACCTTTACGAACGCCTGATCCGGTTGAAGGAGTTCAGCTTTACAAAAGCGCTGAAAAATAGTCGGTTCACGCCATTTAAAAAGAAAAAATGAAGACAATACTTGCATTCAGCGGAGGGCTGGATACCACCTATTGCGCCATTTACCTTTGCAGGGAACTGGGGCACGAAGTGCATGCCGTTACCGTGAATACGGGCGGATTCACCATTCAGGAAATCAAAGACATTGAATCCCACGCCCTGAAACTCGGCGTTAAGTCCTACACCTGCCTCGATGAGCGAAAGTCATATTACGAGAAAATCATCCGGCATCTTGTCTTTGGCAATGTTTTAAAAAACAATACCTATCCCTTGTCAGTAAGCGCCGAGCGTTTCATCCAGGCTATGGCCATCGCCGAATTTGCCGTAAAAAACAATGCTGATGCAGTTGCCCATGGCAGCACAGGTGCGGGCAATGACCAGGTAAGGTTCGACATGGTCTTTCAGATTATGGCACCGGAACTAAAAATAATTACCCCAATTCGTGACATGCAGCTTTCGCGCGAAGCTGAAATCAGCTATCTGCGGCAGCATGGTGTTGAGATGAATTTCGAAAAGGCAGCCTACAGTATAAACAAAGGCCTTTGGGGCACATCGGTTGGAGGTCGTGAAACACTTGGCTCAAAAGAACCATTGCCGGATGATGCCTGGCCGAGTCCTTTGAGCAAAGAAAGCACGGAAACCATAAGCCTTGAATTTAAAAAAGGTGAATTATACGGTATAAACGACCATAGCTATGAACATCCTGTAGATGCCATTCTGGCACTTGAACAGCTGGCTTCACCCTATGCAATTGGCAGAGATATACATGTAGGTGATACCATCATCGGAATCAAAGGCCGGGTTGGTTTTGAGGCAGCGGCACCGCTGATCATCATCAAGGCGCATCACCTGCTCGAAAAGCATGTGCTCACCAAATGGCAGCTTTACTGGAAAGACCAGTTGGCTGCATTCTACGGCAACTGGCTGCACGAAGGCCAGTTCCTTGATCCGGTGATGCGCGATATGGAATCATTTATGACCGGGATGCAGGCACATGTGAGCGGTCAGGTTTTTCTGCAGCTGCACCCTTATCGTTTCACCCTGAACGGAATTGAATCACCCTATGATCTGATGTCATCAAAATTTGGCAGTTACGGCGAAATAAACCGCGCCTGGAGCGGTGATGATGTAAAAGGCTTTGCAAAGATTTTTGGAAATCAGATTGCCATCTATGAACAGGTCAGACATGCGGCTGAAATAAAAAAACTGAATGATCATGATTGAAAAAGCTGCCATACGCATTGGAATTGCCGGAGCTGCCGGTTATACGGGGGGTGAACTGATCCGTATCCTGTTAAACCATCCCGGAGCGGAGATCGTTTGGCTTCAGAGCCGCAGCAATGCCGGAAAAAGAATTTATGAAATCCATACAGATCTGCTCGGAGAAACAGATTTAGTATTCAGAGAAGCTGATTTCGCCAATACTGACGTGCTTTTTCTTTGCATGGGGCATGGCGAATCGCGCAGGTACATTGCTGAAAATAAAATTCCGGCTAATGTGCGCATTATTGATCTCAGTCAGGATTTCAGGCTGGATGAAGGCTGGATTTACGGTCTGCCGGAATTGAACCGTGATGCTGTGCTGGCCGGTGGTAAAAATATTGCCAATCCCGGCTGCTTTGCCACTGCCATTCAATTGGCATTGCTGCCACTGGCTGCCGAAAAATTAATCAGCGGCGAAGTACATGTTTCAGCCATCACCGGATCAACAGGTGCAGGTCAATCGCTGAGTACCAGTAGCCATTTTAGCTGGAGAAGCAATAATATTTCGAACTATAAAGCTTTTGAGCATCAGCATCTGGCAGAGATTTCACGCAGCCTTTTACTGCAAGATGGGCAGATGCATTTTATTCCCTACCGCGGCAGCTTCACAAGGGGTATAGTGGCTACTATTTACACACCGGTCGATCATGAGGCGACTGAAATCATCCGCCTTTTTGAAGATTACTACACAGGCCATCCTTTTACCTGGATCAGCAAGTATCCCGTTGATGTAAAACAGGTGGTGAATACCAACAAATGCTTCCTGCATATCGAAAAACACGGAGAAATGCTGATGGTCACCGCTGTGATTGACAATTTGCTGAAGGGGGCTTCCGGACAGGCGGTTCAGAATATGAACCTTTTGACTGGTTATCCTGAAAAAACAGGCCTTAACTTTAAACCAAGTGCATTCTGATCATGAAAATATTTGATGTTTACCCCCTGTTTGATATAGAACCGGTAAAAGCCGAAGGTTCCTGGATCTGGGACCGTAAGGGAGACCGTTACCTGGACCTTTATGGCGGTCATGCCGTGATTTCTATCGGGCATAGCCATCCCCTGTATGTTCAGCGACTGAAGGAACAACTCGACAAAATTGCCTTTTATTCAAATTCGGTAAAAATACCGCTACAGGAGGAACTTGGCGAAAAACTTGGCGAAGCATCCGGGTACTCCGATTATGCCCTGTTTCTCTGCAATTCGGGAGCCGAGGCCAATGAAAATGCCTTTAAGCTGGCCTCCTTTCATACCGGAAGAAAAAAAATTATCGCCTTTGACAGAGCCTTTCACGGTAGAACCTCTCTGGCCGTTGCGGCTACTGACGATAGCAAGATTGTTGCGCCGGTAAATGCTACAGACAACATTCATTTTCTGCCCCTGAATGATATTGCCGCGCTTGAAAATGCTATTGATCAAAATACAGCTGCTGTTATCATCGAAGGGATGCAGGGGGTTGGCGGTGTTCAGGTACCCACAC
>JBIICM010000143.1:0-6700 GCA_044238875.1 Flavobacteriales bacterium
CTGGATGCGGGCAAGCATATTCTTGCAGAAAAATCGCTTGCCAATGATTTTCCATCTGCAGAGCGAATTATAGCCAAAGCGGCTGAAAAAAATCTTCTGGTAATGGAAGACTTTATGTACCGCTACCACAAACAGCATCAATATACGTTTTCATTGCTTAAAGAAAAGGCGCTCGGAGATTTGAGATTGTTTAGAAGTTCTTTCGGTTTCCCACCACTCGATGAAGGAAACTTCAGATACAAAGCCAATCTTGGCGGAGGAGCACTACTCGATGCCGGAGCCTACACAGCAAACGTCAGCCAGTGGTTTCTTGGCAATGAATTATCTGTTTGCCATTCCACGCTTTACATTGATAAACGAAGAAACATAGATGTTTTTGGGAATGCTACACTTATTAATCCGGAAGGAATAATTGCCCAGATTTCTTTTGGGTTCGATAACTTCTATCAATGCAATTACGAAATATGGGGCTCTAAAGGTTTTCTCAAGGCAGAAAAGGCTTTCACCCCAAAACCATCTGAAAAACCACTCATAGTTTTTAACAATCCACAGGAAACAATAAAGTTTGAAAGCGAGCCTGACAATCATTTTTATAACATACTTTCCGAAGTTCACCGGAGTATAGTTCAAAATGACCTTTTGACTCATAGAAACAACATTCTGACACAGGCAGAACTGCTCAATCAAATTAGAGAAAAAGCCACTCTGATCTATTTATAAAATGAAAGCAATCATTTTTGGCGCAAACGGATATATTGGCATGCATATCGCCATGCAGGCGCAGAAAGAAAACTGGGATGTTTCACTTTTCGATATTCAAAATACCGGACAAGACTGGTTTTTAAACTACCAGTCTGTTGATGTTAGAAAAAAAGAGAGTATAGAGGCAATAAACACAAATGTTGACTTTATCTTTTTTTTTAGTGGGCTCACCGGAACCCTAAATGCCTACGAGCAATATGAAAATTTTATAGATGTAAACGAAAAGGGCCTGTTACACCTTTTGCAACATATGCGAATTCAAAACAGCAGGGCACGCATTATTTTTCCTTCTACAAGGCTTGTTTACAAAGGAAATAAGGATGTGCCTCTTACAGAAGAGGCAGAAAAAGAATGTAAGACCATTTATGCACTTAATAAATTCACGTGCGAGCATCTGTTGCAGCAGTATTCGGAATATTTCGGAATACAGTATACGATTTTTAGAATTTGTGTTCCCTATGGGAATGAAATAAGCAATAACTATTCATATGGAACCATAGGCTTTTTTCTAAAGAAAGCTAAGGCAGGCAATAATATCAGCCTTTACGGTTCAGGCGAACAAAGGCGTACTTTTACGCATATTTCTGATCTTACTAATGCAATGTTTCAGGTAATTTCTTTACCGGATTCAGCAAATCAGATTTATAATACAGGAGGCGAAAACTTCAGCCTGAAACAGGTGGCTGAGCTGATTGGTCAGAAGTATCATATCGGAATTGAATTAGCACCCTGGCCACCGCTCGAAAAATTAATTGAAAGTGGTGATACTATTTTTGATGCAGACAAAATTGGAAAACTCACTGGAAAAAATCTGTTTACCAAAAAATTGCAGGAATGGATAAATCATTTGTAAATTCACTTTCTATGTCATGAAAATATCTGTTGTTTCGCCGGTTTACATGGGCAAAGGCATGCTAAAAATGCTTGTGGATCGAACTTTGGAAGCCTGCAAAAAAACATTTGATGAAATTGAAATCATTCTGGTTAATGACCATAGTCCTGATGAAAGTTGGGAGGAAATAAAATCAATTTGCAGCATTTATAAAGAAGTACAGGGTGTTAATCTGAGTAAAAATTTTGGACAAACCTATGCTATTTGCGCGGGATTATCTGTTGCTTCCGGTGATTGGATTGCCATCATCGACTGCGACCTGCAGGACAATCCGGAAGAGATTGTCAATTTATACCAAAAAGCAATGGAAGGCTTTGATGTGGTTCTTGCACAAAGGCTCGAACGTCAGGACTCCTTGCTGAAACGCTTGTCGTCAAAATATTTTTGGAAAACATTAAGTTTCCTCACCGGGTTGAAGCATGATTCATCTGTTGCCAACTTCGGACTATATAATAAAAATGTGATTGATGTCGTAAATTCTATGCGGGAAAAAACCCGCTATTTTCCAACAATGGTAAAATGGGCGGGTTACAAACAAACTTCAATTCCCGTGGCTCACAGCCAAAGTGCAAGAGACTCAGGAAAAAGCAGCTATAACTGGTCTAAAAAATTTAAACTGGCTTTGGATATCATTTTGTCGAATTCAGACAAACCAATGCAATTAACGGTAAAGCTGGGCCTTTCCATCACATTTGTTTCAGTGATAGTTTCCATAATTATATTCATACTGTGGCTAATGGGTGAAGTTCAGGTTAGTGGTTACACCTCACTCATATTGTCCATTTGGCTGCTATCGGGTATGATAATTTTTATTTTGGGTGTAATGGGCTTATACATCGGAAAAATATTTGAAGAAGCGAAAGGAAGGCCATTTTTCATCATTAGCGAAGTCATCAACCGCCCCACCCCTTAAATAAAATCCCACCCTGTCTGATTGAGCATAACTTATTCTGAGATTGGCCAATGTCTGTACTTTGCGTTTTCGATGGTTAAAAATAAAGTTACTTTTCTAAAATTTGAAATCGTCATCATGAGCCTTCTGTATGTTAATAAAATATGGGGTTTCTAGTGAATTGAGAAAAAACTATATTTGCTTTTAGATGAAAAATAATCAATCTTCTTTCGATAATTTCGATCCCTTTGCAACCGATTACAGGGAGATACACAATCATAGCATAAAGGTAACCGGAGCCGAAAGCCAGTATTTTTCTGAGTTCAAGGTAAAATGGATTCGCGAATATTACGGGATCCAACAACCTCAAAGGATTTTAGACTTAGGTGCAGGAGATGGCACCTGCCTCACTTTTTTTTCGCAATATTTTCCCGAATCGGAATTAAAGGGCATTGATGTATCAGAAGAAAGCATAAGAGTAGCTGCAGAAAAAAAAATACCCCGAACAGAGGTTGGGGTATACGACGGACAGCATATCCCTTATCCTGACAATTATTTTGATGTTTTATTAATTGCTGTAGTTATGCACCATATTCGCTTTAGCGAGCATGAAAGATTGATGCAAGAGGTCTTGAGGGTACTCCGGCCCGGCGGGATGATTTTTATTGCCGAACACAATCCACACAATCCAATAACTCACCATATTGTTAATACATGTCCATTTGACCGGGACGCCGTTTTGCTTAAGCCTGCATATACCAAAAGATTGCTCCAAAAATCAGGGTTTAAGGAAGTGAAAAATAAGTTTGTTCTTTTCTTCCCCAGGGTCAGTATTTTCAAATTATTTCATCCCTTAGAAAAGTGGCTTTCTTTCCTGCCCATTGGTGGTCAATACTTTTGTATTGGCACAAAGCCATAGTGCTTTTCCAAAGGCTTGCGACGGCTTTGCTTCTTTTTATTTGGCCACACATAGCTATCGCTGACATTAAATTGAGTATAATTTAATCTTCCGCTTCAACCCAGCGGCCGTGCTCCCGTATCAGGCTGATCAGCTCATCAACTGCCTTGTCGGCATCCACATTCCGCTTTACCACCTCACGGCCTTTGTAAAGCGTGATCTTCCCCACCCCAGTACCTACATAACCAAAATCGGCATCGGCCATCTCTCCCGGACCGTTCACAATGCAGCCCATGATACCGATCTTGACACCTTTCAGGTGAGCCGTGCGTTTTCTGATCCTGGCCGTGGTCTCCTGCAGGTCAAATAAGGTTCTTCCGCAGGACGGACAGGAAATATACTCCGTTTTCGAAATCCTGACCCTTGCCGCCTGCAAAATGCCGAATGCGGTTTGATTGACCTCCTTCTCGCTAAGCACATGGTCTGCTGAGGTAAGCCAGATGCCATCGCCCAGGCCGTCGAGCAGCAAGCCGCCCATATCAGTGGCGGCATACAATTGAAATGCAGCCTCGCTCAAGCCTTCAAATGACCTCCTAACAATCACAGGTTGCCTGATACCCCTATCATTAAGTTGTAAAAAAAACGCCCGGATGTCCTGAAGGGCGTTTTCTGCATCCGACCCTATCACAGGAATCAGTTCCGGATTTGATTTCAGCAAGTCAAGCAGGTCTGCTTTGATTTCAGCAGTTTTCAGGTCAATGAAACCCTTCTTTGTTTCGGAAGCAGAGGCAGAAAGTTCTGAAGCTTTGTATAATGGGTAGTGACGTTCATTTCCTTCCTTCCAGGCCGCGGCATCAACAATGATACCCAGCGTTCCGGGTATTTCAAAATCAGGTACCTGCGAACCGGTATAGATGAAATCGCAGGCTGAATCAGCAATGTTCCATTTGTCATTGGGTACCGAATAGGCATAGCCTACCCTGAATAAAGCTGAGGGACCATCGATGCTGACCTTACTTAGATCTGCCACCACCCTTGGAACCTGTTCCCCGCCGGTAATACCCAACTGAATGCTTTCCCTGCGCTGGTATTCAAACGGATTCAGTGTATAGGCCGGAAGGGGATCTGCTTTTACGATAACCTGTCCCCGCCTGCTATACCGCTCTGCAAGCGTTTTTGCCACGGGTATCTCAAATTCAGGATCCTCCGTCAGTGAAACCCTGATCGTATCGCCCAGTCCGTCTTCCAGGAGGGTTCCGATGCCGACCGCCGATTTGATCCTTCCATCCTCCCCTTCGCCCGCCTCTGTTACCCCTAGATGCAGGGGGTAATTCATCCCGAGCTCCATCATCCGTGCCACCAACAGGCGATAGGCCTGCACCATCACCTGCGTATTCGACGATTTCATCGAGAGCACAATGTTGTGGAAGTTATTATCTTCTGCAATCCGCAAAAACTCCAGGGCCGACTCCACCATGCCCAGCGGGCTGTCGCCGTAGCGGCTCATGATACGGTCTGACAGAGAGCCATGATTGGTGCCGATACGCATCGCTGTGCCGTATTCCCTGCAGATTTTTACCAGCGGTGTAAAGCGCTCTCTGATCCGTTCCAATTCATTCTCATAGGCTGAATCAGTGTATTCAATGTGCTCGAACTTCTTCTTGTCGGCGTAATTACCGGGGTTTACACGCACCTTCTCAACAATCCTTGCCGCCAGTTCAGCAGCATTGGGCGTAAAATGAATGTCTGCCACCAAGGGTGTTTTGTAGCCCTGGGAGCGGAGTTCCTTTTTAATCAGTTCAAGATTTTGGGCTTCTTTGATACTTGGAGCCGTAATACGCACCAGTTCGCATCCTGCTTCAATCATCCTGATACTCTGCGCAACTGTAGCTGCAGTATCCATGGTATCAGTAGTTGTCATTGACTGCACACGAATCGGATGATTACCGCCAATACCGATGTCGCCGACTTTTACTTCCCGGGTGCTGAAACGTTCGTAATTGAAAACACTGGTACAATAACGGGGAGGAGATTGCTGCATCTCGCAAAATTAGGCAAAAGCTTATTGGTTTTGCGTTATATCGTTTACTATTATGATTTTGCTCCTGCGGGGCTTTTATGAATTTTCAATGATTTTTTATTTACTTACTTTTCCACCCAAGACCGCATATCATGAAATACTTCAGGTGGGTCAGTAGTAATAAACTATATGAACCGGATCAATGAAAAATTACAGCAGCACTGAGCCGCTCTACCTTGACCATAACTCAACCACCCCTGTTGATGCGCTGGTGCTTGAGCAGATGCTACCCTGGTTCAGCCGGCATTTCGGGAATGCATCCAGCAGCCTGCATGCTTTCGGCTGGCGGGCAGCTGAAGTGGTAAAAATAGCAAGGGAACAAACCGCTGCGCTGATCGGAGCTGAGCCCGGGGAAATTTATTTTACCTCAGGTGCGACCGAATCGCTGAACCTTGCGATAAAAGGCCTTTTCGAAACATCCGCTGCCGAACGCAGACAGATCCTTTCCTACCCTACTGAACACAGGGCTGTGCTTGACACTTTGCGCTACCTTGAGAAAAAGGGCGCAGAAATAATAATGGCCGGAGTGAACGAACAGGGATTGCCTGATACCGAAGCACTCAGGAAAGCTACAGGCCGGCAGACGCTGGCCGTAGTGGCCATGCTGGCCAACAATGAAACCGGTGTACTGTTTCCCGCAGGTGAAATAGGCGCAATTGCACGGGAAGCAGGAGCGGTTTATATCTGTGATGCCACCCAGGCCTGCGGCAAGGTGCATGTAAACGTTCAGGAAATTCAGGCAGACCTTTTAGCCCTGTCGGCGCATAAATTTTATGGACCCAAAGGCATCGGAGCCCTGTTTGTGCGCAGGAAAAATCCGCGTATCCGGCTGAACCCCCAGGTACATGGCGGCGGGCATGAAAACGGAATCCGTTCGGGTACGCTGAATGTTCCCGGCATTGTGGGACTTGGAGCGGCAGCAGAACTCGCCGCAAAAGGGCCTGGCAGGTATCTTTCCGTTCAGGCTGAACGCAATGCGCTGGAAAATTTTCTGCTGCAGTCGGGTGCGGTTGTCAATGGCTCAGGTGCTCACGTTTTGCCCAATACCATCAATTTCAGATTTCCCGGTCTGGATGCAGCCCGTCTGATTGCTGCGCTGCCTGAGCTGGCGCTTTCAAACGGCTCTGCTTGCTCCTCAGCTTCAGGAGAACCCTCGCATGTTTTGCTGGCCATGGG
>JBIICM010000018.1:0-22123 GCA_044238875.1 Flavobacteriales bacterium
TACTGCTCCGGTTCGGCCATCAATGTTCAATTTAGTATTACAGGAAATTTTAATCAGGGTAATATTTTCAATGTTCAGTTAAGTGACCGGAACGGAAATTTTAACAATCCGCAAATTATAGGTTCTGTTTTAGGTGCCAATCCGGGTAATATAACTGCCCAGCTTCCCGCCTTAACCGAAGCAGGTACGTCTTACAAGGTAAGGGTTACTTCCTCCAGTCCTTCTTTACAGAGCGCGGAAAGCCCTGCCTTTACTGTAAACATTGTTCCTCAGGTTAATACTGATCTGAATCTGTCGCTCTGTGCAGGTTCAGCACCGGTAGAACTTGCACAGGGCAACCCTGCCGGGGGCACATGGTCAGGACCAGGTGTCAGCAATAACACATTCAGTCCGCAGCTTGCAGGTACCGGGCAGTTTTCGCCGGTGTACACCTTTACTGATGCAAATAATTGTTCAGGCAGTGATCAGGGTCAGATTCTGGTCGACAACTGCACGTCAGTTGAAGGGTTAAATGCAGATAGAAAAAACTGGAGACACTGCATCGATGGAAGCAAACTGCGACTCATTACGGAGGCCGGAGACCAGGTGGATTACAGCAGACTTGAGGCGGCCTGGTATGACTTAAGTGGCAAACTTCTCCATGTTAGTTTTGTCTCCGGTGATCTTACAATTCCCCTACCTGCATCTGGCAATCTTGTCTTTCTTCGCATTTATGGCAGCGACCGGTTATTCTTTCAGGGAAAAATACTACTGCCTTAGGAATACCCAAGGGTTTTGAGCATGGATTTATAACTCTGTTCTTTCCCGAAGATATGCGTCACAATTTCTCCGGCTTCGTTTTTGTCAATAATCACATGTTTAGGAGCAGGTATGAGGCAATGCTGAATACCACCATATCCGCCGAGTGATTCCTGATAAGCGCCGGTATGAAAGAAACCGATGTAAAGGGGATTAGATGCCATTTCAGCCTCTTCAACCTTCGGCAGAAAAACCTGACTGATATGGGCTTCTGAATTATAGTAGTCAAGACTATCGCAAGTAAGGCCGCCAAGGTTAACACGGGTATATTCCTTATCCCAGTTATTCACTGCCAGCAGAATGAAGCGCTGATTAATGCCCCATGTATCGGGTAGGGTAGTGATAAAAGAACTGTCGATCATATACCATGACTCTGTATCATTTTGCTGCTTAAGGTCAATGATCGAATAGAGTGTAGCTCCGCTTTCGCCTACTGTGAAAGAGCCAAATTCAGTGAAGATATTGGGCTCATCAACGCCCTGCTGGTTGCAGAAAATCTTGATCTGACTGATGATTTCCTCAATGATGTATTCATAATCGAATTCAAAAGCCAGGGAGTTTTTAATGGGTAAACCTCCGCCGATATTAAGAGAATCGAGCTCCGGACAAATCTTTTTCAGGTCACAGTATACCTGCAGACATTTTGAAAGCTCACTCCAGTAATATACAGTATCACGTATGCCTGAATTGATGAAGAAGTGCAGCATTTTCAGTTCAAAGCGATTATCCTTTTCAATATTATCTCTGTAGAATTGAAGGATGTCTTTGTAGCGGATACCAAGCCTTGAAGTATAAAATTCGAAGGCGGGTTCTTCTTCAGAAGCGATTCTGATACCCAGCTTGGTTTTTACCTTCAGGTGTTCCTTGTAATAGTCAATCTCTCTTTTGCTGTCAAGAATCGGAATAAGATTTTCAAAGCCTTCTTCTTTCAATTCAACGATAAACTCCTGATACATAGGCCGCTTATAACCATTGCAGATGATATAGCGATCTTTGCTCAGCAGCCCCTTTTCATATAGATCTTTGATAATCGGCATGTCATAAGCCGAAGAAGTTTCAATATGGGTATCGTTTTTAAGCACCTGTTCCATCACAAATGAGAACTGCGAGCTTTTTGTGCAATAGCAATACACATACTTGCCCTTATAGTCAACCTTTGCCATTCCCACATTAAACATTATTTTTGCCTTCTGAATCTGTTCGGTAATTCGGGGCAGGTAACTGATTTTCAGAGGCGTACCATATTGCTCGATGATGTCCATCAGCGGTATGCCATTAAAATGGAGCTCATTATCAACCACGTCAAAGCCCGGTTGGGGAAACTCAAAAGTTTGTCTGATCAGATCAGTGTATTTGTTTTTCATCTTTTGATGCCAGATTGTATTGAAAAAAGCAAAAGTAACTAAGTCGGATTAATTCTTTGATGGTTCATGTAAATATTTTGGATGTATGAAAAATTTTCAAGTTATATTGGTTAAGTCTGACCTTGGAGCCTCGCTGAGAGGAGCTGCTAAGGGGCCTGAAGCTATTTTAAAGGCAGCAGAAGATCAGGCGCGGGATGTTTTCAGTAATTATCCAATCGCTGAAATCAGCGCTGAAAAACTGAAACACGATAAAGTCGCAGATAAGCCATTTGCAAGGCATATTGATCAGGTTGTTGAAATCAGCAGTCGGGTCGCCGAAACCGTAAAAAATGCTTTGTCGGAGCAACGATTTGTGCTCATATTTTCAGGTGATCACAGCGCTGCTGCCGGTGCTGCTGCCGGTTTAAAAATGGCCTTCATAGCGGAGTCAGTTGGTTTGATCTGGATTGATGCCCATGCTGATCTGCACTCACCCTACACCACGCCTTCTGGTAACCTGCACGGTATGCCCCTTGCTGTTTCACTGGGTTTAAACAGCAGGCATCTTCAGCAAAATTCGCCTGATGAGCAAACCCTTACGGCCTGGCAACAATTTAAGAATATAGGTGGCTTCTCGCCAAAGCTTTCGCCAAAGGATCTCGTGCTTGTTGGTTTGCGCGACATGGAAAAGGAAGAAGAAATCATCTTGGATGAGTTACAGATACCACGTTACTCGGTGGATGAGCTGCGGTTGTATGGAGTTGAAAATCTGGTTGCCAAAGTTTTTCAGCGCCTGAGTCATTGCAGGCATATTTTTGTGTCGTTTGATGTTGACTCGCTTGATCCCACTGTTTCAAGAGCAACCGGTACGCCTGTTGACGGAGGGTTTACAAGGCAGGAGGCACTGTCGCTCATAAGTGAAATCTGCTCAGATAAGCGTCTTGTTGGAATTGAAATAGTTGAAATTAATCCCGATCTTGAACAGGGAAATACCATGGGCGAGATTGGATTTGAATTGGCATCTGCTGTTATTGATATTGTAAACAAAAGAGAAAACCATGCGCATTGAATTGCAGTTTGAAAATAAGATCAGGGATGTGCTGGAATCGCATTTCGCAGCCCCTTTGTCTCAGTTGGTTCAGTTACAAAAAACAAAACCTGAATTTACCGGAGACTTTACACTCGTTTGTTTTCCTTTTACCCGCTACAGTGGAAAAAATCCTGAAGAAACCGCCACGGTGATTGGTAATTTGTTACTCGAACACCTGCCTGAAATGGATGGCTTTCAGGTGGTTAAAGGTTTTTTGAATATAAGCCTGAAAGCGGCATTCTGGTTTGATTATTTACATCAAATAGACCCAATCAATGCAGAAATGAATCAGCAGCGGGTTATGATTGAATATTCCTCTCCCAATACCAACAAACCGCTTCATCTCGGGCATGTGCGAAACAACCTTCTTGGTTTTTCACTTTATCGCATGCTGAAGGCTTCGGGAAGGCAGGTTACCAAAGTTAACCTTGTAAATGACCGGGGCATACATATTTGCAAGTCAATGCTGGCCTGGAAGCATTCAGGTTTGAATGAAACACCTGAAACTGCCGGCTTGAAAGGGGATCATTTGGTGGGTAAATATTACGTTGCTTTTGACAGGGCGCTTGGCGACGAAACTGCCCCGTTGCTTGAACAGGTGTATGGCGGTAATCTGGCTTGTTTTTCAGAAGGTATTCAGCGTGAACTCAATCAACTCCTTGAACGATTGTCAAAAACCAATGATGCTGATAAGCAGAAGGAAATTCGTGGCGATATAAAACTGCTTGTTCAGTCGCAGACGCAGTTAATGAAGGCAGCCAGAGAAATGCTCAGAAAATGGGAGGAAGGTGATCAGGAGGTGATGGCGCTCTGGAACCGGATGAACGGCTGGGTTTATGACGGCTTTGAAAAGACCTACAAACGTTTGGGGGTTGATTTCGACAAGATTTATTATGAATCTGAAACCTGGAAACTGGGGCGTTCAATTGTAGAGAAAGGTCTTGCAGAGGGGCATTTGTATCAAAAAGAGGATGGTTCAGTATGGATTGATCTGACCGACGAAGGCCTTGATCATAAGGTGCTGCTGCGTTCAGACGGCACCACCGTTTACATGACCCAGGATCTTGGAACAGCAGTTTTGCGCCACGAAGCGCTCAATTGTGACAAGTATATTTACGTGGTGGGCAATGAACAGGATTATCACTTTAAAGCCCTTGCCATCATCTTAAAGAAACTTGGTTATACATGGGCCTCCGGAATTTATCATCTGTCTTATGGTATGGTTGACCTGCCTGAAGGTAAAATGAAATCACGTGAGGGTACCGTAGTGGATGCCGACGACCTGATGGATGAAGTGGTGGGCGAGGCCGCCCGCTTGTCGCAAGAATTGGGTAAAACAGATGAAATGTCTGAAGAAGAGCGGAATGCCTTGTATGAAACGCTGGGAATGGGTGCTTTAAAATACTATATCCTTAAAGTGGATCCCCGCAAGCGCATGGTCTTCAATCCTGCTGAATCAATTGACCTGAAAGGAAATACCGGACCGTTTATTCAGTATGCCTATGCCCGGATTTGTAGTTTAAAGGGTAGGGCAGAAGGTAAAATAGGCCTTTCATTCAATGCCGGGCAATTGCCCGATGAGCCGGCTCACCGCAGCATAATACGTAACCTGGCCCGCTTTCACGAAGTACTCGAGCTTTCTGCTACTTCGTACAGTCCGGCCCTGATTGCCAATTATGCTTTCGACCTGGCCCGTGAATTCAATCAGTTTTATCAGGCTTTTCAGGTGCTTAAGGAGCCTGATGCAGGGCTTGCTTCACTTCGACTAATGATTGCAGTGAAAACAGCTGATGTGCTGAAAGAGAGTATGTTTCTGCTTGGTATTTCAATGCCGGAGCGCATGTAATTCAGGCATTCGCAAAAAATCCATTGGGGAAGTTCACCAGGTAAACTTTTTCACTGGCCCTGGTCAATGCAGTATACAGCCAGCGCAGGTAGGAGATATCCAGCATATCTTCGGTGAAATAACCAAGGTCAATAAACACACATTTCCACTGACCTCCCTGTGACTTATGGCAGGTAACCGCGTAGGCGAACTTAACATGCAGGGCATTGATATTGGGATCCTCCTTTAAAAGTTTTATGCGCTCTCTTTTGCGCTTAACTCCGGCGTAATCAGCTTCAACCAGGCTGAACAATTCGCGCTGCTCGGCATAGGGCATTGAGGCCTGCTCTGAATCAAGCGTGTTGAGCAGTAAACGTACCGAAAGTTCAGGCATTCCGTCATAATCGCTGAGCCTTATGCCGGCATCAACAAGTTTGAAATCACCATAATTATAGTGCTTACCGAGGCTGTAAATCTCAGCCATATCTCCATTGGCAATAAATCCCTGGCTATTGCCCTCGGGCAGCCAGTGGTAATTGTTTTTCACCACCATCAGCCGGTCTCCGGCGCTGATATGATCTTCCTGCCAGCGGATGCGCGTTCTGATTTGCCGGTTATAGGCATTGGCAGAACGGTTGCTGCGCGTAATCAGCAGCACCTCATCATCGCCATATTTGCCGATGGCACTGTTGAGCGCATCTTCAAGGTCGGGTCCGTAAATGCGCACCACATCTGCTGCCACTCTTAATTGCGGAAAAACATTCTGGCCTGCTGAAATAAGCTCCCGAATACCTGTTGCATTGAGCAGTATTCCGGAGTTTTCTTCCTGTCGCATCACCTCGGTAAGCCTGGCCAGATGCACCTTCATCCGCCATACAGATTCAAGCACATCAAGGTCTAAGGCCGGACTTTTAATTTTACCAACAGGGGGTAACTGCGCATCATCACCAATGAGCATAAGCCTGCATTTATAGCCACTGCTCACATAATTGATCAGGTCGCCCAGCAGGTCGTTTCCGGCATCTGATCCAATCATGGAAGCTTCATCAACAATAAAGACCGTGTTTTTGAATTTGTTTTCCTGAAGGCTGAATTCAAGACCGCCTTCCGAAACTTCTGTAAAATAAATACGCTTGTGAATGGTAAAAGCCTGCTGCCCGCTGTAGGCACTCATCACTTTTGCAGCCCTGCCGGTAGGGGCGAGCAAAATGGTGCGCAAACTGGTTGAGGGCAAAGTTTTTACAAGGGTTCTGACCACACTTGTTTTTCCGGTACCGGCATAGCCACACAAAACAAAAACCCTGTCGCGGAAATGTTCGGGAGCCGGCGCCGCCAGAAAATCGGTGAGCGCAGAAAACAGCGCAAGCTGACCTTCGGTTGGTATATGTCCGAAGTTCTTTGACAATAACTCTATGAACTCACGCTTTGTCAATCGGCAGATTTGCTCTAAACTTGCCAAAGATAGAAAGCAAAGGCCACAGACATGACAGAAATAAGGCCACTTCTCCGGTTTGCCGCAGCCTCGTTCACTTATGAGCGCGCTGAAACCTGTTACCTGCAGTTGCAGGTGGCAGATGACGGGCTTATACTGGCCGTTTTTGATCCGCTGCCGGCGGCTTTTGTACTGTTGGAACATTTTCCCATTCAAAAGGGATATGCCGGTTTGCAGCTTCATCAGGCAGTAGCAAGGATTCTTCAGGAGCACCGCTCAGTAAGGAGCAAATGGAAAAAGGTGCAGGTGATCAGCATGAGTCCGCTGTACACCCTTATACCGCCAGTTTTAGCAGCAGGTGTCACGCCTGATGTGCATCTTAACCTTGTGCACCGGTCTGAACCTGGAAATGTTTATACCTCAGTTCATCTCAGACTACCTGATGTTGAGCTGGTTTATGCATGGCCTTCGTTGTTGGCTGATACCCTCGAAAATTACTATCCGGGGGCCTCGAAAGAACATTATATGAGCAGGCTTTTAAAGGCACTGATGACAGATGCTGATGAACCTGTTCATGTAACCGCCCATGTGCATGGTTTTTATCTTGATGTGATAGTAATAAGGGATCAAAAACTAATCTTTTCAAATATTTTTTCATTTCAGCATCCTGAAGATTTTATTTATTTTCTGTTACTAGTTTTTGACAGACTCGGATTAGACCGTGAAAAAGTTAGCCTGCATCTTTGCGGAGCTATTGAATCAGGCTCTGCCCTCTATAACCTTTGTTTTAAGTATTTCAGAACCGTTGATTTTTTAACCCGGAAGCCAGACTATCCGGTACCTGTGCATGAAGCAGGCACTGATCCCATTCCGCGTCATGCTTATTTTTGTTTGTTACAATCAAGCCTTGAGAATCATTAGCGGAAAATACAGGTCGAAAGTCATCAGAGCGCCATCCGCTCTGCCGGTAAGGCCTACAACAGATCGGGCAAAAGAAGGCCTGTTCAGCTGGCTGAATGCGCGGCTTGATCTTGAAGGTATTGCGGTAATGGACCTGTTTTCAGGCACCGGAAACATTTCTTATGAATGTATCTCCCGCGGTGCATCAAGGGTGGTGGCTGTTGACAAGCATCCTGCCTGTGTGAAATTCATCCGTGAACAATTCAGGCAACTGCAGCCGGGCGATTTTCAGGTTTTCCTCACCGATGCGAGAATAGCCATTGAGCGCTCGGGTGAAACCTTTGATCTGATTTTTGCCGATCCTCCCTATGAATATCCAGACCATGCCTCACTGGCAGCGCTGATAATGCATTCATCACTTTTGAAAAAAAATAGCTGGTTTATTCTTGAACATCCGGCACATGTTGAACTCAAATCAGTGCCTGGTTATCAGGAAACAAGGCATTACGGAAAGGTATTTTTTTCTTTCTTCAACAAAGATTTATGAAACGAACAGCTGTTTTTCCGGGTTCATTCGACCCTTTTACCATCGGCCATGAAAGTATTGTAAGACGCAGTCTTGAACTATTCGATGAAGTGGTGGTGGCGGTCGGTAAAAATTCAACCAAGGCAACCCTGTATCCCCTTGAACAGCGGGTTGAATGGATCAGGCAGATCTTTAGCGATGAGCCGCGTGTAAGCGCCGACTGGTTCGAAGGCCTTACGGTGGCATACTGTAAGCGCAGGGATATACGTTTTATACTTCGTGGCCTCAGAACTTCGGCAGATTTTGGCTTTGAAAGAGGTATCGCCACGGTTAACAGGTCGCTTGAACCCCGTATTGAAACAGTTTTCATCCTTTCGTTACCCGAGCATTCGGCCATCAGCAGTACCATCATCCGCGACATTGTTCGCAACGGAGGTGACGCCTCACAGTTTGTGCCCGATGAAGTCAGGCTGTAGCATTTTTTCTCTGTTGCTGTTTGCGCTGACGCTTAACGGACAGGTTATACTGCGGCTTGAAGCCCTCAAAACAGAACCTTTTGTTGCTTTTTCATGGGCGATTGATCCGGTGAGCAGCCGTGAAAAATCAGCGCGCATTAAACCATCTGCTGATGGCAGGACGGTCTGCACGCTGGATATCAAATCATTTCAGACGCTCAATATCAGCTACAGGAACCTAGTGCAGACAATACTTGTAAAACCCGGGCCGGATACCCTCTCTTTAAGGTTTGATGCAGGAAAAAATGAGTGGAGGGCAAGCAGCCTGAAGGATACACTCTATACAGCCACCAATGATATTGACCGCTTTGCCGATTATGCGCTGCTCAATCTTGGTCGGCCCGGTACCCCGGCAGCAGTTAGAAAAACAAAGATGTTCGCCGATAGTTTGCGGAAACAGTATGCCAATGATGACCAGGATATTCGCGAATACGTACATTTTACAGCCGCATTTCTGGAGCTTTCATCCGGGTTAATGGCTGAGCAAACATTTGCCCAAAAAGCTTTTAATGGCAGGATGAAAGCACGGATGAATCCTGCTTTTGGGGTGCTGTTTCATGCTTTGTTTGACAGGCTGCTTTTCAACGCAGGCAAGCAGCAGTTAAGGGAAAACTGGTCGGAGGCATTCAAACCTTCGGAGACCTTTAAAACCTTCGGTGCATGGGTCACGCAGCATACAGGGGTAGAAAACGATACACTGATCAGATGGATTACCCTGAACTGCTTGCTGGAGTTAAACAATTCAGCATCCGTCCCGACTAAGGAAATGGAACAGTTGCTTGAGCAAACGCTTACAAGTGTTGATGATTCATTGATGCTTGATTTGGGTGCATACATCAAAAAAAGAATCAGGCTGTCAGCAAGAGGTAATCCATTTCCTGATTTCAGTTTTATTGATGCTAAAACAGGAACTTTATTGCATACCCGTTCATTCAGAAATAAGCCCATCTACCTTGTTTATCTGCCATCATCAGCACCTGAACTTACGCAACAACTCTTTTACCTGAATGCCTTTCAGGCAAAATACGGCAAAGAGATTGTTTTTATCGGACTGGTGAACCACAGCAGCCGCGCAAACATGGCATCGCTGGCCAAAAAGCAGGGGTTCACCTTTCTGCTGGCTGCATTTGATGAATGTGAAGGGTTTGTGACGGAAGTGCTTGAATCGGAAAACAGTTCATCATACGTACTGGTTGATAAAAAAGGTCTCATCTGGCAATCGCCGGCCGAGGGCCCTGAAACAGGGGTGGAGGCATCGTTTTTAAACCTGATGAAGCAATAGGCCGTGATTCCATAAATAAAAAGCTTGTTCTTCCTATGTTTCTAGCCCTGCCCTTCATGAAAACAAAAGCATTTACCCATGGCTTGCCGCTGTTTATTATGATGAGCTTCAGTTTTACTGGTTACCGGTCTGATGCCCAAAACTATATTGACACACTTTACAAGGTAAAAACCCAAACCAATATAGAATACGGAAATTCAGTGAACTTCGCCGGCACTGATCAGCAGCTCCTCCTTGACTTTACAGTGCCTGAAGATGATCAGCCGCCCGTTTGCGGAAGGCCGCTGGTAGTGATTGTACACGGTGGCGCATGGATAGCGGGAAGTAAGGATGATGCAGGTATTAAAAAGCTTCGAAATGATTTTGCAAAGCGCGGTTATGCAGCAGCAGCAATCAATTACAGGCTTGGATTTTTTTACACAAATCAGAACCTGAATTGCAACATACCCAACTGGAGATGCTTGCTCGCTGCTGATACATCTGAATGGGTACGTGCCTGGTTCCGTGGCGTTCAGGATGCAAAGGCCGCCATCAGATTTCTGGTTTTAAACAAAGCGCAATACGCCATTGATGCCAATCAGGTATTTGTTTATGGTGAAAGTGCCGGCGGGTTCATTGCCCTTGGTGTAGGCTATCTCGATGATGCTGATGAAAAACCGGTTGATTGCATGGCGCTTAACACTGTTCAGGCACCGAATCAGGCCTATTTTATTCCCTGTATCAGCAAAAGTTCATGGTCGCAGGAAATACAAACCATGAAGCTTTCACGCCCTGATTTGGGTAGTATTGATGGCGATCTTCACTCATCTGCCGGTAAGGCAGGGGTGAAGGCCATCGCCAACATGTTTGGAGGTATGCTCATCAATCTTTTTGAAAAATCAGACGGTGAGGTGCCCGACCTTTATACCTTTCATCAACCCAACGATTTGATTGTGCCAATAGGAAAGGCTCCTTTACTCAGGGGATTCAGCGACTGTGCCGTTGCAACCGGATGTATAGGTATGCCCAACCGCCCATTAGCTTATGGTTCAGAAGCCATCAGCAATTACCTGAAAAATGCATCTATTCCTTCCAGCCATAAGCCCGAAGTTCAGCTTGAAATTACAGCCAACAATGCCGACTGTATCACACAGGTGCTGGATCCCTCCAAAGGAGGTCATCAATATGACAATTACTACCTGAGAAGCAGTCAGGCTGCCCAATTTTTTGCCAAGCGCATCCAGCCCGGCAACTGCTCTGTGAACCTGAAAGAAGAAAAAATGGCCGAACCTATCAGTGTGCACGCCAATGGCAGACGTATCAATGTAAAAGGGGCAGATTATTTACCCTATACCTATAGGCTTATAAATGTAACCGGACAGCTGATTGCAGCAGGATCTGCTTCCGGGCAGAATTTTGAAATAAACACCGGTGTACTACCAGGCCTTTACTGGCTTGTTATCACGCATACTGCTGCCAGGTCTGGTAAAACATACCCTGTTTTGCTGAGTGAATGAAACTGTATTAAATTATGATTCATAATCCTTATCTGCATAATATTGCTGGTAATGTACCTTCTCAAAGGATTATGCGTTCATGTATCATCCTATTTTACGTTAATTTTGCAGTTGTTTTATGCGGATTCTGATTTTCATTGTCTTTTTCAGCTTCAGTCTGAAGCCCTGCACCGCGCAGGACAGTCTGAACCGTATTGACCAGAAAGGTCTGAAACAGGGGCCGTGGAGAAAATACTTCGCCAACGGAAAACTGCGCTATGAAGGACAATTTTTAAACGATAAGCCATCCGGAACTTTTAAATATTATCAGGAAACTGGAGAACTGAAAATGATTTCAGCCTATGCTGATTTGGGTCGCAAGGCAAGATCGCAGGGCTTTGACCTTAAGGGGCGTCTGATCTCTTCAGGAAATTACCTTGATCAGCAAAAAGACAGTGTCTGGACGTATTACGGAGAACAAAAAAATGTGATTGCACGCGAAGTTTACAACAAAGGAAAGCGAACCGGTGTTTGGATATCCTACTATCCCGGAGGGCAGGTGTCTGAGGAAATTACCTACCGCGACGATATAAAAGACGGTGCATGGAAACAGTATTTTGAAAATGGAAAACCGATGCTGAATGCTACTTATATCAATAATAAACTGGAAGGAAAGATGACCATTTATTTTCCGAATGGAGAGGTCAGGCAATCAGGATTTTATAAGCAGGATGCGCGGGAAGGTCTCTGGCATACCTTTAAGGAAAACGGTGCACTGAAAGAATCGGTTCGCTATAGAAAAGGCCTGTCTGATAAGCCGGATGAAATTAAATTAAAGCCGCTGAATAAGCCGGAAAGCGAAATTTTACAAGGACCATGAGTAAACACGGACGCATATTGGTTGCCATGAGCGGCGGTGTTGACAGTTCGGTGGCTGCTATGATGCTGCATGAAGAAGGGTATGAGGTGATAGGCATTACCATGAAAACCTGGGATTATGCTTCATCAGGTGCCTCAAAAAAAGAAACCGGCTGCTGCAGCCTCGATTCCATCAATGATGCAAGGGAACTGGCCGTTCGGTTTGGTTTTCCGCATTACATTCTCGATATCCGCAATGAATTTGGCGATTATATCATTGACAACTTTGTGGATGAATACATGGCAGGTCGTACACCAAACCCCTGCGTGCTTTGCAATACGCATATCAAATGGGAAGCCCTCCTGAAAAGAGCCGATAAACTCGATTGCGAATTTATTGCAACAGGCCATTATGCCCGCGTGCGCAACGAAAGCCAACGATACATCATTTCAAGAGGATTAGACCATAACAAGGATCAGTCGTATGTTTTGTGGGGGCTAAAGCAGGACAGTCTTGCCCGTACCAGGTTTCCGCTTGGCGGGTTCAGAAAATCAGAGATCAGAAAAATGGCTGCCGAAAGTGGCTTTGTTGATCTGGCCGGCAAAAGCGAAAGCTATGAGATCTGTTTTGTTCCTGATAACGATTACCGCGCGTTTCTGAAACACAGGGTTGATTCGCTGGAAGAAAAACTATCAGGAGGCTTGTTTGTGAACCGGGAAGGCAAGGTGCTTGGAAAACATCAGGGATATCCGTTCTACACGGTGGGGCAGCGAAAAGGACTTGACATTGCCCTGGGAACGCCCATGTATGTGCTTGAAATTCAGCCTGAAACAAATACAGTTGTGCTGGGTGAGAAAGATGAACTTGTAAAACGCTCGATGGGTGTACGCGGTGTTAATCTGGTTAAATGGCCTGAATTGACCGACGATATGCAGGTGCTTACAAAAATCAGGTACAAACATGAAGGCAGCCGCAGTATCATCAGTATGAATCCTGCAGGTGATATTGATGTTGATTTTCTGGAAGAAGTTTCCGGAATAGCCCCCGGACAGTCTGCTGTATTTTATGATGGCGACGATTTGGTGGGTGGTGGTTTCATAAAAAAGTAAATGATCTATGAAAAAAAGTTGCCTTTTGTTGGCCACCCTGGCGGTTTTAATGGCTTCCTGTAAAAAAGATTCCGTCATTCCGGCGGAATCCTATTTCAGACATTATTTTCCGTTTACTGCCGGATCTTATACCGTTTTTGATTGTGACTCCATTGTTTACAATGATTTTACAGGCGAGATAGATACCTTCCGCTTTCAGATACGTGAAGTGTATCAATCAACTTTTACTGATAATGCCGGACGGGAGGCCATACGGATTGAACGCTGGAAACTGGAGCCCGGCAGTTCCTGGTACCTGAAGGATGTCTGGACGCTGGTAAAAACAGATATGCAGGTGGAAAAAGTTGAAGAGGATGTTCGCTTTATCAGGCTGATGTTTCCGGTTAAGGCAGGTAAGAAATGGAACATGAACGCTCAGAATTCATTAGCTGCACGTGAGGTTGAGATCGTTGCAGCCCATGTACCCTTTAACAACGGCACCTTACAATTTGATTCAACCCTTACGGTAAAGAATACAGACCCGGAAAACCTGGTTTCAGATTACCGAAACACGGAGGTTTACGCTGTTAATAAAGGTCTGGTATACAGGCAGTTTAAAGATATCCGTTTCGTAGTACCTACACCCGCCATAAAGAGCGGGGTTATTTTTACCATGCGCGCCACTGAAATTTATGTAAAATGAGAAGTATGCTTAAAAGGTATTTTTTTCTGCTGATCAGTTTTTCTCTGGTAAATGTTGAAATAGCAGCTCAAACCACAAGCCCTGTTGCCCAGCTGAAATACCGAATAATTTTCAGGGACAAGCAGAACAGTCCCTTCAGCATTGCACATCCTGAAAAATTTCTCTCTGCCAGATCAATTGAACGCAGGGCCCGACAGCAGATCAAAATTGCTGAAAATGATCTGCCTGTAAATCCTGAATATGTTGCTGCTGTTGCTGCTACAGGTGCTAAGGTGCTGAACCGTTCGCGCTGGCTGAACGCCATTACGGTGGAGTTATCCGATGCGTCGCAAATTACCGCCATTGAACAGCTTGATTTTGTGGGCAGCTCAGCAAAAGTGGCAATCGTAACACCAAAAGAAAAAGGTGATGACATGCTGGAGGAATTGATCAGGATGTTTGAAAAAAAGCAGGGAGAGAAGGCACAAAAAAAAATAACATCATCTCATTATGGCAATGCTTTGCGTCAGGTTGATATGCTTAACGGCAATCAGTTGCACAAACTTGGCTTTAGCGGGGAAGGTATGGTGATTGCTGTGCTCGATGCCGGTTTTAGCAAAGTTGACGAGATTGCTTTTTTCGACAGTCTTCGTTTATCAGGCCGCCTGTTGGGTACAAGAGATTTTGTAACCGGCGGTGAGGCTGTATTTGAAGACAATGCACATGGAACCTCTGTATTGTCGGCCATGGCAGCTTGTTTGCCAGGTATTTACGTAGGTACAGCTCCCAAAGCCGCTTACTGGCTTTTACGCACCGAGGATGCCGATTCAGAGTACCCCGTTGAAGAAGATAACTGGGTGAGCGGTGCTGAGTTTGCCGACAGTGCCGGGGCTGATATTATCAATTCTTCGCTGGGTTACACGCGTTATGATGATACAACCATGAGTTACCGCTATAAGCAACTGGATGGCAACACTTCATGGATTACACGTGGTGCTGACATTGCAGCGTCAAAAGGGATACTGGTTGTTAGCAGCGCCGGTAATTCAGGGGCCGAATCATGGAGGCATGTTGGTGTTCCGGCCGATGGCGACAGCGTACTTTCAATAGGTGCAGTAAATGCAATAAATGCATATGCCAGCTTTAGTTCAAGGGGGCCAACGGCCGATGGTCGCATCAAGCCGAATGTTGTGGCAATGGGTCAGGATATCCCGGTGATTAGTGCTTCAGGTACCATCTCTGCATTAAACGGAACATCCTTCTCCTCTCCTGTGATGGCCGGTATGGCGGCCTGTTTATGGCAGGCGCATCCTGAAGCCGGCGCCATGCAGATATTCAAGGCCATCGAGCAGAGTGCCGATCAGTTTGATTATCCGGATGAATTGAAAGGCTTCGGCACACCTGATATGATGCTCGCGCACAGCATACTTTCAAAAAACAAGGCCCAGACAGCACACGCTGACAGTATTGTGAGTCTTTACCCCAATCCGTTTATAGAAGGTATCACTGTTGAGTTCTACTCAAGTGTTGATCAGGTAATTGAAGTGGAGATTTTAAAGGCCTCAGGTAAACGTATAGCCCGTGAACCTTTTGGCGTGTATGGTCGTGTTAACAACTTTCTTCAGCTAGAGCAGGTGCGCAGGCTAAAACAAGGCGAATACATTGTATTGATTAAAACCCCGAAAAAGACAGATTTCAGAAGGATTATCAAGATTTAGCCAATTACCAGGTTTTTTTCTTTTGTTGAAAAGAACCCTGCCGGCCTTTTGAATCTCTGCGAAAACCTCCGCCGTTACGCTCCTGAAAACTGCCTTTTTGACGCCAGCCCCCTGATGAGGAGCGGCGTTCCGGCCGGCCGGATGATTTATCATCGGCTGTTTTTTCAAGCCTTACAAGGCGTTCATTCACGTAAACTTCTGATAAACTGCTTTCAATCACATGCTCAAACTGTATCGGCACTTCAAAGAAGCTGAAGTTGCGGCGAAGGTCAATTTTGCCGATTTTTGAATTGGGTAATCCTGTTGAATCGCAGAGCAATCTTACCATTCCGCCTTTATCGATACCATCCATTTCACCAACGCTGATAAAGTAGCGCGACATGGGTACACCTACAGGTTTTTTCTCACCAAAGGCGGTATTGCCTCTTGTTTCGTTCAGATCAGGAGCATTGCGGTAATACTCAAGAAAGCGGTTAAATTCAAGTGAAACGAACCTGCGGATCACTTCCTCCTTTTCCATATCTGCAAATCGCTCAAGAATTACAGGGAGGTATTTTTCAATATCCGGGTTTACCTCTACATCATGCGCTTTACCTGCCAGATGCAGCAATTGTTGTTCGCAAATTTCAATGCCCGTAGGCACCTGACTGTGCTCAAAACTGCCACCGATTTTGCGTTCGATTTGTCTTACTTTATCGAGTTCGCGCGGAGTAATGATGGCCAATGAAATACCTGAACGTCCGGCCCGGGCAGTCCGACCGCTCCGGTGCGTATAACTTTCAACGTCTTCAGGCAGGTTATAATGCACCACATGGGTAACATTGTCAACATCAATACCTCTGGCCGCAACATCTGTGGCCACAAGCATTTGCAGGTTACGGTTCCTGAATTTGCGCATTACTGCGTCGCGTTGCGCCTGACTCAGGTCACCATGCAGTGCGTCAGCATCATAGCCGTCTTTGATCAGCTTCTCTGCTATTTCCTGCGTTTCAATTTTAGTGCGGCAAAAGATAATGCCGTAAATATCTGGCTGGTAATCGGCAATACGCTTGAGGGCCTGGTATCTGTTATGATTTGATACCATGTAATACATGTGCCGGATATTTATGGCGCCGCTGTTTTTGCGGTTCACCGAAATTTCCTGCGGATTGTTCATGTAATTGCGCGAAATAGAAGCTACTTCGGGTGGCATGGTAGCAGAGAACAGCCAGGTTTGTTTTTCCTTTGGGGTAGTGCTGAGAATAAAGTCAATATCGTCTCTGAAACCCATGTTGAGCATTTCATCTGCTTCATCAAGCACAAGGGTTTCAACCTCGTTGAGTTTAATGGCCTTGCGCTCAATCAAATCCTTCAGTCTGCCGGGAGTTGCCACTACAACATGGGCACCTCTCCGCAGCGAGTTTATTTGCGTCGAAATCGCGGCTCCGCCATAAACAGGTACGATGCTAACCCCCCGCATTTTCTTGGCAAACGATTGAAGGTCAGATGATATTTGCATACAAAGCTCTCGCGTCGGACAAAGTATCAAAGCCTGCACTTGCAGGCTTTCTTCATCCAGAATATGAAGCAGCGGTAGTCCGAATGCAGCAGTTTTGCCTGTTCCGGTTTGTGCAAGGGCTACCAAATCAGTAATATTGGCTGTAAGCAGGGGAATGGTTTGTTCCTGGATGGGGGTTGGTTGCGTGAATCCTAATCCGGAAACCGCTTCCAGGAGCTCCTCACGGAGCCCCAGGTTTGAAAAATTACTCATGAAATCAATTCAGCCTGCAAAGGTACGTTTAATAATGGCTGTAATTACAGACCAAGCCATAATTCTAAAAGATAGGCTGAAAATTAAAATAAGCAACCAAGGAATTGCAAACCGGATCAGCCGTCCTAAAACAGTTGCGGTAACTGATCTGATGTTGCCTGATGGGGGAACCGGCAAAAGAGGGCTAGAACTTTTAGCACATTGTAAATTTTGACAAAACCAGACTTTTCAACTCAATAAACCAGAAGTAGGAATACCTTCTTCTTGAGTTTAAAACCCCTTTAGAATTCTTGAATTATGAAGCCATTGACTGAAAAATCGTTTGACATCACGCTCTAAGAAGTTCTGACCAATTTAAATCAGCCATCTTTTTCATGATATTGGGTTTTTAAGATTCAGTTCGACTTGATTATAGGGTAAACAAATTCTTCATTTGAACTGGCATGCAGCAGATACATGCCAGGATTGAGTGACGAAAGATCTATGGTATATTGCCCCTGAAATTTCTGGGGATTAAGTTCCCTAAGCAACTCCCTGCCTGACAAATCCCTGATGATTAATGAATGGCAGTCAGCATCGGTTTTCACGGAGATATTAGTTGATGTCGGGTTGGGGAATAGCCTAAACCGGGGTGAATGATTGATGGACTCAGTGTTATTAATCGCTTTTTCACCGAACGAAACCATCCATAAATCTTTCCCGCCAAGGTTGCGTTGCACATAACCATCGTTTGATTCTGAGCGACCAACTAGAATTACACGGTTCTGCAAGGTATCGCAGGCAAGGCCGATACCCATATCAGATTTGCTCCCTCCAATCCGGCGCATATCTTTCACCACACCTGTTTCAGAAACCTGCAAAAGCCAGTAATCAGCAAGCCCTGCGGGAGTGGTTGCTGTAAGGTCATTGTTGGTGCTGCGCGTGAATCCGCTAATCAATAGGTTTCCTGAGGGTTGAACTACCGCATCATAAAACACATCCCAGTCGCTCCCACCATAATTTTTATTCCATACGATGTTTCCGGAGGCATCGCAGCGAATCAGCCAGCCATCCGTTGGCCCCCCATAAAAACCCGCTGTATTATCACCACCTGTGCCACCTGTGGTGCCAGAAATATAAAAACCTCCACCACCGGCATTGAGTAGGGCAGAGGGATAATCAGGCCTTTCGGGTGTGCCATATTTCTTCAGCCATAATGCATCTCCGCTGCTGTTAAATTTCAGCACCCAGATATTGTCTTTGTTCAGGTCGTTGAAATTAGGTGTGGTAAACCCCGCTGCGATATAACCGCTGCCATCTGACAATCGCTGTATGAGGGTTAAGTTTTCAAGGAAGTCGGAGCTGCTGTGATCAGGGCCTGTAAAGGTTTTACTAAGTAGGGGGTTGCCGGTAGCACCGTCAATAAAGATGACCCAGGCCAAACCACTGCCCACCCCAACAAGATCACCGTCGGAAGAGGTTGATTCGCCGCAGGCTACAAAATTACCGGACTGATTTTCAACGATATCATAAAGGTGGTCAATGTCTTTTCCGCCGATGCATTTTTTATAAATAAGCTGACCATTTTCGGCAATCCGAAGGATAAAGCCATCATACCCACCCCTGGCATCCGCGAAACTACCATCTGTTGAAAGCGTTGAACCGACCACCACAACGCCACCGCTCTTAACTGTGCGGATCCGGTAGGCCCGTTCATTGCTGCTGCCGCCAAAACGTCTCGTCCAAAGGGTATCGCCATCGGATGAAAGTTTCACTATCCAAATATCTTCTTGCCCTGCGTTGCCACCAACAAAGCCATCATTACTTGCTGAAGAGGTAGCCAAGTAAATATTACCCTTCGTGTCAACTGCGGTGTAAGCGCTATTCATGCCAAAATTGCCGAGCATGGCGGTACCGTCGCATTCGTTTTTACTCCCGCCCAATACTTTTGTCCATAAGGTATCAGCAGGTAAAGCCTGTGATAACAGGTATTTGCCGGAAATTAGCAGCGCAATAAAAAAGGTGAATTTTATGTTCATCAGCTGATTTTTCATTGTGTTTATGAGTATTTTGGTTAAAGAAAAGTTTACCTGAATGCAAAAATAAATTGGTTTTCTTATTTATTATGAGATGATTATTGCCCAGTTTAGGGTGCATAAAGGATTTTTAAACAGGTGAGTTATAACTTCCTTCTGAAGTCAAAGACCATATTTCTCAGCCAGTATTTTTTTAATTTTTTCTTCCCAATCTGAACAACCCTCCTCAAAGACATACTTCTTCTTAATCAGTTCTGCATCCTTTGGTATTTCATCCTTTGTGCTATCGAGTATAAAGGTTTTTACTGGTGTATTTTCCCTGTCGGCTAAATCTAATTTTAAGAGTTGTTCCCGGATTTGTGTCTCAATTTCTTTTTGATCCTTTGTTGGTACCACAACTACAACTTTAACGATCTTTTCATGCTGTTGAAGATCTGAAGCATCCTTTAATTTAAGGTCAATTTTGTTTCTGGCAATCTTTAGTATTTCCGGATTAACCTTAAAATAGCGTTTAAATGTTCTGCTGAATGTAGTATAGTCATTATAGCCGAGTTCAAGAGCTACATCCAGAACAGATGACATTTCTTCCATCAGCATGCGAAATGCACGATCCATTTTATGGTCATCAATATATTTTTTCAATGAAATCCCCATTTCATACTTAAATAAACGATGCAGGTAATAAACTGAAATACTAACTGATTGAGCTAGTTCAGAAATACTTGCTGCGTAAAATTCACGCTTTCTAATGTTTTCCAGTACTAAAATTATACGACTGTCCATAACCTGCCAAAAGTCAAAGATCAAGCGTATCAATGCGTTTCTGTGTGACGATTCTTGCTCTAAAACAATCTTTTTTAATAATTTATTAACACAGGGGCTTTTCTGGCTTATGTTGTCGCAAGCGTTCCTGCCTGCCGTTTGGCCGCATTTTATACAGGCAATGCTGACCCGGCATTAGCGCCGATTAGCCATTCTGGGATAATGCAAATACATAAAAATAAAAAGGCCCCGCTGTTCAAGCAGGGCCTCCACAGAATTTGAAGATGATGTTTATTTCACTGCATCAACAATAGCCCTGAAAGCATTAGGATTATTCATGGCCAGATCAGCAAGTGCTTTTCGGTTCAGTTGAATATTCTTAGCATGGATTTTACCCATCAGTTCGCTGTACGAAAGTCCGTGCTGGCGGGCACCGGCATTGATACGCTGTATCCAAAGCGAGCGGAAATTTCTTTTTTTGGTTTTCCGGTCGCGGTAAGCGTAGGTTAGACCTTTCTCAAGAATATTTTTGGCTACGGTGTAGACATTCTTGCGGGGACCCCAGTACCCCTTAGTCTGACTGAGGATTTTCTTTCTTCTTGCCCTGGAGGCAACATGGTTCACTGAACGTGGCATGGTGAAGGTGGGTTAATGATGAACAGCGTCCGCACGCGGCGAATCTTTTTGCTGGGCATCGGGTTAAACATGAATTTATTTTCCGATTACTAACATGCGTTTCACAAGACCTTCATCAGCCGGCGAAACCAAACCTGAATGCGTCAGACGACGCTTCTGTGTAGTGGATTTCTTGGTGAGGATGTGGCGCTTGTAGGCATGCTTTCTTTTGATTTTTCCGGATGCAGTAAGCTTAAAACGCTTCTTTGCACTCGAATTGGTTTTCATTTTGGGCATTTGCGCGGTATTTATTGGTTGATTATTTCTTTTTCTTGGGTGAAATGAACATGATCATTCTTTTTCCTTCCAGTTCAGGCAGGTTTTCAGCCTTACCAAATTCTTCAAGCTCAGCAGCAAACTTAAGCAGTAAAATCTCACCTTTTTCTTTAAAGAGGATGGTTCGCCCCTTGAAGAAAACAAACGCCTTTACCTTTGAGCCTTCCTGAAGAAATTTCTTAGCATGATTCAACTTGAAATTAAAATCATGTTCATCAGTATTAGGACCGAACCGAACTTCCTTGACCACAATTTTGGCCGCTTTGGCCTTCAACTCCTTCTGTTTCTTTTTTTGATCATAAAGGAATTTCTTGTAATCGGTAATTCTGCAAACGGGTGGATCTGCATTAGGTACAATTTCTACCAGGTCTAATTCCATTTCCCTGGCAACTCTCAGTGCCTGATCAATCGGATAGACTTTGGGTTCAATGCCTTCTCCAACGATTCGAACCTGAGGTACACCAATTATCTTTTCATTGATGCGATGCAGTTCCTCTTTCTTTTGCGGGCCCCGGGAATATGGCCTGGGCGGGCGTGGTGGTAATGCTATGGCTTGGTCCTCCTTTCAGTTAGTTTTTACTCAACATTTCATTGACTTCACGTTGGATGAGGCCGGCAAAATCTTCGGGTGCCATGGTTCCAAGGTCACCTTCTCCCTGTTTTCTGACAGAAACAGAACCCTGAAGCTCTTCTTTCTCGCCAACAATGAGCATATACGGAACCTTAGATAATTCAGCATCCCGTATCTTTTTGCCTGCCCGCTCGTCACGTTCATCAACGGCGGCGCGAATATCGTAATTTTTAAGCAGTTCTGAAAGTTTTTTTCCGTAAGCGTTATACTTTTCCGAAATTGGAAGTATAACAGCCTGTTCAGGCGCCAGCCATAGAGGAAATTTTCCGGCGCAGTGCTCTATCAGCACAGCCACAAATCTTTCCATTGAACCAAAAGGCGCACGATGAATCATCACAGGTCTGTGTTTCTGGTTATCGGCGCCCATGTATTCAAGCTCGAAACGCTCGGGCAGGTTGTAATCAACCTGTATGGTGCCCAGCTGCCATTTGCGTCCGATTGCGTCGCGTACCATAAAATCAAGCTTCGGACCGTAAAATGC
>JBIICM010000249.1:0-6616 GCA_044238875.1 Flavobacteriales bacterium
CGCAGATTCCTTCGGCCCTTGGGGCAATTTGTGCAATTTTATTGCATAAATTGGGTTTAATGGCAATCAATCTCATCTGGATAAAATAGTTTCGCAGGATAATCCCGGCCCGGTTTGCCCCTGATTTATTCAGTATTGCGGAGGGATACGCTTGTTTTAATTATTGAATTTTCATATTTTTGTTACAAATAAAATGTATGAAAGTCTTCTTTTTTTACCAAATAGAGCATGTCAGCGGGCATTTACTTAAATCGCAGACATGGAGCTTCGATTGGTCTAAAAAATTAATGAATGCATCACTGCTGTTGATAATTTCATTTTTATTTTCCACCTGTAAAAAGGAGAAGCCTACAGAACAACCTGCGCCATCGGCTTACAGAACAACCAAAACGATTACCTATAATAATATTAATGTTGATTTAATAATTGATAAACCGGCATTAAATGAAGTTGATGTATTGATTACTTATCACGGTACAGTTCAAAGTGATAGTAACATATTGGCTGCAGCTGAAAACTCGCTTAATCAATTTAAAAATATTCTGAACCGACAAGATATGATGTTTGTGAGCGTAGCTCATCCGCAACTCAATATTCTTTTCGGCGACAATATCAGGCAAGCTGAAGCTGCTTTGCTATGGGTAAAGCATAAAGCAAATCAAGAACTTGGAATCGCAATTAAAAAAATATTTTTAGCAGGTCATTCACAGGGAGGATATTTGGTTACCCGGCTTAACACAATGCATCAAACAAATGGTGTAATTGCAAATGCGCCGGGCCCTCTGAATTTATTTTTTAGATGTCAATTGGAAGAAAATGGTCAAGCTCCAGCAAGTTATGTTTGCAATAATTTAAGAAATGAATATGGTATTACAGCCGCTGATTCTAATGCTTATTACCAAAGATCACTATTAAACTTTACAAATGACTTTAAATCGGATATATTATTTGTGCAGGGATTGAATGACATGCCAATACAAATGTATTCATGGCCAAAGTTTAAAGATGCAGTATCAAAATGTTTAAATTGCCAAAATCGAGAATTTCTTGAAGTACCCGGAGCTGGTCATGGAGCTCTTTTTGAAAGCCAGACAGCAAAAAATGAATTTAATAATTTTATAAATAACAGGTGATGGAATATAGCCGAATCATTCAAATAGAAAAATCCAAAGCGTCTTTTTAATTAATTAAATGTTAATTTTTTATATGTTGAGGAAAAACAGAATTAATGTTATTATTGTTGAGAATTGCCGGGAGCAAAGCCAACACCCGAGACAATACGCTAACCAACAATAAATGAAAATACCACCTCGACTTTCATTTTCATGACACATCAATTCTTTATTTTATGACTAGGGTAATTATAGTTGGAGCTGGTATTGCCGGTATTGCTGCAGCTTTGCGCTTGCGCGCTAAGGGAATGAATGTTGAAGTATTTGAATCTAATGCCTACCCTGGAGGCAAACTCCATGCATTCAATTTAAAGGGTTATCGTTTTGATGCTGGTCCATCACTATTCACCATGCCTGATTTAGTGAAGGAGCTCTTTGAACTTTTGGGTGAGAAAGCAGGTGACTCCTTTAAGTTTTACCGGAAGGAATCAGTTTGCAACTATTTTTGGGAGGACGGTATTCGTTTTAATGTGCCTGCAGATAGAGCGAAGTTCGCGCAAGAGGCTTCTCGAAAATTTGGCGTTGACACATCGGCAATTATGTCTTATCTCAATAGAAGTGAGAGAAAGTACGAGCTTACATCTCCTGTATTCCTCGAGAAATCGCTGCATAAAGTTAAAACCTACCTTACCAAAGATACGATCAGGGCAATTACGCATTTCAGGCAGCTGGACTTATTTTCAACTTTAAATGGGCTGAATGAATCTGTAATCATTGAGCCGCATCTTGTTCAATTATTCAATAGATATGCCACTTATAATGGTTCTTCTCCTTATAGCACACCCGGAATTATGAGCATGATTCCGCATCTGGAGTTGCATTTAGGAACCTTTTTTCCGGAAGGAGGTATGCATAGTATCACCATGAGTCTTTACCGATTGGCATTAAGGCATGGTATACAATTTCATTTTAATCAAAAAGTAGAAAAGATAATAGTAAAGAATAAAAAGGCTATTGGAATTCAAACAAGTGAAAAAGAGCATTTGGCTGATTTTATTGTATCCAATATGGATATTTTTTCCACCTATAAAAAGCTCCTGAAAGAAGAAAAGCATCCGGAAAATACACTTCGTCAGGAGCGATCCAGTTCAGCAATTATATTTTATTGGGGTATTCGAAGACTTTTTCCGGAATTAGATTTGCACAATATTTTCTTTAGTGCAAATTATGCAGAAGAGTTTAAACATTTATTCGATCTCAAAACACTGTACAATGATCCAACTTTATATATAAATATTACGAGTAAAGAAACAAAGAGCGATGCACCCGAAGGTTGTGAAAATTGGTTCGTAATGATTAATGCACCGTGCGACCACGGGCAAAATTGGGAAAAATTTATAGCTGAGGCGCGTCAAAATATTATCAATAAACTAAACCGTATCCTCGGTGTTTCAATGGATGATATGATAGAAGTGGAGGATGTGCTGACACCACAGCTTATTGAACAAAAAACCGGCAGCTATCGCGGGGCCTTATATGGTGCTGCAAGTAATTCTATGTTTGCAGCTTTTCTCCGTCATCCGAATTTCTCCAGCAAAATAAAAAGATTATATTGTGTCGGTGGCTCTGTTCACCCCGGAGGAGGCATACCCCTTTGTTTGTTATCGGCGAAAATTACTGCTAATCTCATAAAAACCCATTGAAGAGTTTGATCTTGAAGATAGAAAAATCAAACCTATCCATTTTTTTGATCTGGTTAGTGACAGTTTCCGGGCTGATTGGTATTTCGCTGGGTCATTTAGATTGGTTTATTGCCAAGACGCCATGGAATTTGCTTTTGGGATTTTTTCTGCTACTATGGAATTTTCCGCCTAAACGAAAGTGGACTAGTTTTAAGCGTTTCTTCGCAATTTTTTTAATGGGCATTGGCGTGGAATGGATAGGCGTTAATACCGGGTTATTGTTCGGCAGCTATTCCTATGGTGAAAATCTTGGTTTTAAGCTTTACGGAGTGCCACCTCTGATTGGAATAAACTGGTTACTTTTAAGCTATACAACGGCTTGTATCTCTAAACGATTCGTAACATACAGAGGGGGGGCTATTCTTCTGGGCGCCCTGCTCATGGTAGGTTTAGATTTTTTAATAGAACCTTTAGCGCCTCATTTTAATTTTTGGACATGGGAGCAAGGATTCCCTCCCATCCGAAATTTCATTGACTGGTTTTTACTGTCCATCATCTTCCAAATTATAATTAAAGATGAGGTTCCGGCAGGAAAAAACGTTTTTCCCATCCACCATTTTTTAACTCAACTCATTTTCTTTACATATTTCTTTTTCTATTATGCATTTTGATATAGCTATAATTGGCGCCGGAGCAGCAGGTCTGCACTTAGCCCTGGCTATGAAAAATGATTCTTTTTTCAGCAGTAAGCGCATCCTAATACTCGAAAAATCTGCTAAAGATCAAAACGACCGTACCTGGTGCTTTTGGGAAAAGGGAGCGGGATTATGGGACTCGTTACTCCAAAAAAGTTGGGAAACGGGAGATTTCTACACTGCTGAAAGCGCCGTTCCGCTTAATCTGGAGCCTTATCGGTATAAGATGCTCCGCGCTATAGATTTCTATGATTTTGCAAAAAAAGAAATTCAAGAAAGTGCTATCTTCAATTGGGTAAACGATGAAATACAATCAGTCGAAAGCGGGAGTCCAATCCAAATTAAAGGGCTAAAGGAAAATTATACTGCCGACTTTGCATTTGATAGCCGCATACCGGAAGAATTTTTAAAAGCCAAAGAAAATTATACCTGTTTACTTCAGCATTTTAAAGGCTGGGTAATACGTAGCAAAGAAGATACATTCAATCCGCAGCGCTTTACCATGATGGACTTTAGAGTTATCTGGAATAAAAGCACCAGTTTTACCTATGTATTGCCTTTAAATAAAAGAGAAGCGCTGGTTGAGTTTACATTATTTACTCCTGATTTGATAAATGATGCTGATTATGATGCGATGCTTAAGCAATACATAAGTGAAATTCTTAAATTAAAGGAATATGAAATTGTAGAACAAGAGTATGGCGTGATACCCATGACTGATTTTCCATTTGAAAAATATTCGAATGGAAATCATATTCGCATTGGAACAGGTGGCGGATGGGTAAAGCCTTCTACAGGGTATTCCTTTAAAAACTGCGAACGGAATTCCAGAAAAATAATTGCCAGTTTCAAATCCGGAAAGCCCTTAAATTCAGGCATTCATAAGCTCAAATTTCGCATTTATGATGCCTTGTTTCTTGATGTGCTCTATCGTCAAAACAAAAAGGGGCCTTCACTATTTCAATTGATGTATACGAAGTTACCTGTTCAAAAAATACTTTCATTCTTGGATAATGAAACGAGTTTTTTTCAGGATCTTTCAATCATAGCGAGCTATCCCTGGCGACCATTTCTCAAATCCTTATTGAAACTTGCCATTCGAAGATGGAAAGATTAACCCAATGTCTCGCTTGTAATTCTGAAAACATTAAATCCTACGTTCAAACATCTGCAATGATGCACGAATATGGATCGAAAGAAAACTTTAATTTTGACCGCTGTGATGATTGTGGGTTGGTATTTTTGAATGGGCGGGTTCCTGAAGCTGAGCTTGGGAAGTATTATACTACAAGCTATCTTCCTTACAGAATTGAAGCGGCCTGGGGCAAATTTGCCGGTTTTGTAAAAAGAGACCAAAACAATATCGATAAGGCCCGCGTGCGTATCGTGAAACAAAATCACACGTTGAGCCCTGAAAGTCGTTTGCTTGACCTGGGTTGTGGCAAGCCCACTTTTCTGGCTGAGTTGTATAAGGCATCGCCTTCTCAGTTGATTGGACTTGATTTTAGCGATGAAGGCTGGAAGAATGACCAGCAAAAGTATCAGGGATTGGATTTAAGAAAAGGAGAAATTCAGGATTTCAAAGATGAAAAACCCTTCGATGTTATAACCATGTGGCATTATCTTGAGCATGATTATTTCCCTCAGCAGCATTTGAAGCAATTACTTTCACTGACACATGATCAAACCCGATTGATTATTGAAGTTCCTAATTTTGATAGCTATACGCGCAAAAGATTTAAGGAACACTGGGCGGGATTCCATACCCCAAGACATACAGCCCTCTATTCACCAAACAATATCGAATTACTACTGAAAAATAGTGGATGGCAGGCAGAAAAGATAATGCGCTATGGAACATTGGATCCTTACACACTTCACTGGATGAGTAAAATGGAAGAAAGGAAAATAGACTGGTCAAGCTCGATGGAACCCAGATTTATCGGGTATGTGGTCGGTAAAATTCTTAATACGCCAATCTATCTGTTCGACAAATTGTTTTCTTTGGCGTTCATGACTGTGGTGGCGAAACCTGACAGCATTTCTTTGCCTCCCCAAATTCCTCTCGAGCGATAAGGTTGAAAACGAATAAACATTTCTTCTGAGTACCAGTCCAGCGCTCTTGTTTTTTTTATGGCTACCTGATGCTCCTGACTTTGATAAGCAAATTTTTTTAATGCATCAATGCTTTCCCAAATACTAAAAGTAGCCATCTGAATCAAGGGTGTTTCACCAATGCCCTTGGTGTAAATCAATCCCGGATAACCTTGCTGAATTGGTCGCTGAGAGGTGGGTGCATATCGCCAAAACTTAATCAGCTTAAGCGGTCTGATGGTTGCCCGGGTGACAACAGCAATAAGCGGATTAGCGTTATCTATTTCGTCAGATGGCGTAAAAGGATTTCCTCCTGACCACTTGCCTTTTGCATTTATACACTTTAAATAAATTGTCCACTGTTCAATACTGTGCCTTTTATATTTCTGAAATATTTCTGAATTGGCAAAAAACTCGTTTGCGGCTTCTTCATTTATCCAAGATCCTAAGAAAGCATAGGTAGTCCAATCTGGCCAGGGATTGCCCAGTTCACGACCACTACCCATCAGTTTATAGAAGCTTAGTCCATCTATCTTCCTTAAATGGGAATGCGCAAATTGCATTTGGGTGAAGGCCCAGGCGCTATCCCTAAAACTTGAAAAACGAAAAAAGGTAATTGTAGTAATAGAACCCATAAATTAAAACGAACAAACTTATGCCTTAGCCGAAGGAAAAGGTGGAAAGACCCGTGGAAGGAGCAAATTTTCGGGATCTTGCCAAAGATGACGAAATGGCTCCTCGGGGACGCAGCCATATTCTATCTGCCACCATCAACACGGTTGAGTACCAAAAAGTTGCAATTATCAAACTTTTTGACTGGTTTTGAGCAGCTACGGAAATTGATGAACATACTGTCAGAATCTCACACAATATTAACCAAATAAAGTATCAGAAAAATGATAACACCAAAAAAATCATCCCCACCACCAAAGCCATTGGCCAAACGTATATGCATGTGTGCCGTATCCCCCCGACTAACCGCATCTTTTGAAGGTTGAATAAAATTCGGAACGTTGTGTAAAAAAAAACATGA
>JBIICM010000019.1:0-21987 GCA_044238875.1 Flavobacteriales bacterium
CGAGTTTGTGCTTGAGCGAAGTGCCCTGCAAAATGCAGGTATCTACTTTATTCAGTTCACCGACAACAATGGCAACATGATCCTTTCAAGAAGAATCAGCATCATTGACTGATCAACGAATTTATTTTACCAATCGAAGGAGGTTTTTGTTTTCAGACAGGCTTCATTTTGGCCGTAAAATGCCTGAGTAACGGCGCCTCCTCAGTTATCTGCAAACCTTTTATTTGCTGACGTTTTTTGAATACTTCAAGAATAACTTCTGCAACATAATCAATATGACTTTGGGTGTAAACCCTGCGTGGAATGGCCAGTCTGACAAGTTCCATTTGAGCTGGGATAAGTTTTCCGGTTGTATCATATTTTCCAAACATCAGCGAACCTATTTCAACAGCCCTTATTCCGCCTTCAAGGTATAAAGCCCCAACGAGGGCCTGGCCGGGATACTGATCAACCGGAATATGCGGCAGAAAGGCTCTGGCATCCATGTAAACTGCATGTCCACCCGAGGGTTGCATAACAGGCACCTGACCGGCCGAGAGTTTATTACTCAGATAAGCGGTGCTTGTAATGCGGTATTGAAGGTATGACTCGTCCATCACCTCGCGCAAACCAATGGCGATTGCTTCAAGATCTCTGCCTGCAAGGCCGCCATAGGTAGGAAAGCCTTCTGTGATAACCAACAAATTACGGCAATGAACAGCGAGTTCATCATCGTGCAGCGCCAGAAATCCACCTATGTTGGCGAATGCATCCTTTTTCGCACTCATGGTGCAGCCATCTGCATATGAGAACATCTCTCGTGCAATTTCTTCAACCGATTTATCGGCGTAACCGTCTTCCCGTAATTTTATAAAATAGGCATTTTCAGCAAAACGGCAGGCATCAATAATCAAAGGAATAGCATATTGTCTGCAAACTCCGCTCACCTCGCGGATGTTTGCCATGCTGACGGGTTGACCGCCGCCTGAATTATTGGTCACAGTGAGTACACAAAGTGAGATAGCGTCCGCTCCTTTTTCATTGATAAATGCGCTCAAAGCCCCTACATCCATATTGCCTTTGAAAGGGGCCGGACGTGAAGGTATTTTTCCTTCTTCGCAGAGCAGATCAATGCCCTCGGCACCTGAAAATTCAATATTGGCGCGGGTAGTGTCAAACAAGGTATTGCTTACAAAATATTTGCCTTTACCACCTGTTATACTGAACAGAATCTTTTCAGCCGCCCTGCCCTGATGAGTAGGAATTATATGGGGCATTCCGGTTATGTACCGCACTGTTTCTTCGAACTTAAAAAAGCTGCTACTGCCGGCATATGACTCATCACCGTGCATGATGCCTGCCCATTGGTCACTGCTCATCGCACTTGTTCCGCTGTCAGTAAGCAGGTCAATCAGTACATCCCTTGACTTAATAAAGAACGGGTTATAGTGTGCCGCTCCAAGGATGTTTTCCCTTTCATCCCTGCTGGTAAAGTAAATGGGTTCAACTGACTTGATGCGGAATGGTTCGATGATTGTTTTCATAAAGTTTGTTTCAGGGAAATCAGGATGCAAATATGCGGATTTAAGCGTCTGAACGCTTCATTCGTGTTGCCGCCCGGTGTGCTGAAAAAAGCCTATGTCCCTCCAGCCCTCTTATTTCACATGTTCCTCCAGCTGAAATGTAATCAGCGCGGATTTCCAGAAGACTTTCCATCACAAGGCTGTCAACCAGATTGGTACCTGAAAGGTCAACAATAATAGTTTTTCCTGCCGGGACTTCCAGTAATTTCTTCCGTAGCAAATAATAATTGCTGAATACGGCAGCCTTTTCTGCCGCAAACAGCCAGGTTTCATTAATTCTATCTTCCTCCACCCTTAACTTTATCCTGAATAAATTGATGAAATTGACCCCACAAAAAAGATTGATTAAAAAGCTGACAACAACCCCTGCCAGCATACCCAAAAGCATATCGGTGAAAAGCGTAACAATAATGGTCGAAAGAAAAATAAGCAATTGCTCTTTCCCGAGCCGGAAGGTTTTAATGAAAACCCCGGGGGCAGCAAGTCTGAAACCGATTACCATGAGCATTGCGGCCAGAGCAGCGAGCGGTATATGGTGGATAAATTTGCTGAGCAGTGACACAAAGAGCAGCAGAAAAAAACCATGAAAGAAATTCGACCAGCGGGTAACTGCGCCGTTGCTGATATTGGCCGAGCTTCTTACCACCTCTGCAATCAGCGGGAGACCGCCAATGGATGAAGAAATTATATTTCCGGCACCCTTTGATAGCAATTCGCGGTTGAAGTCTGATTTGCGCTTAAAAGGATCGAGTCGGTCAACAGCGGCTGTGGTCAGCAGCGACTCAAGGCTGGCCACCATGGCAATAGTAATGACCATTTCTAGTCCGAATCCTGAAAGTAAATGATCGAAACGGGGGAAAACAAAACTTTCTGAAAGGTTTGCCGGTAAACGCACAAGGTAATCAGATGCGACAGGATATATCCGTCCGTTCAAAGCCCGATAGGCCGTAATTTGTTCAAGACCAAAATAATCACTCATGGCGATGGCTGCCAATATCACCAGTAAAGGTACGGGAAGCCGCTTCGCTAAAGGGTTTTTAAAAGCGGGCAACAACGCCATGATCAGTAGGCAGAGCGCTGCAATCAACACAATTTTTGGGTTACAACTGCTGATACTGGCCGGTATCTGCTGAATTGCTGAAATCATGTCAGCGGCCTGTGGTTGAACACCCAGCGCAATGTGTAATTGCCTTACAAAGATCATTATGCCGATGGATGCCAATACACCATTCACAACCGATGAAGGAAAAAAAATACTGAGAATTCCGGCCCTCAGGTAAGCAAATAAAAGCTGCAACACTCCGCAGGCCACCCCTACTCCTAGGGTGCACCGATAGGCGAAAAGATCAATATCCGCAGGGGGCATGCCGGGTGGCGCCATCTGCCTGAAGCCCTCAACAGATGAAAGCACTATTACTGCAAGTCCGGCGGCGGGGCCATTGATTGAAAGATGCGACCCGCTGAAAAACGACAAAAGTATGCCACCAATAATTCCGGAAATGATTCCGGCCATAAGCGGCACTCCTGAAGCAAGCGCAATGCCCAAACAAAGCGGCATTGCGATCAGTGAAATCACAAAGCCCGATGCCAGATCTCGCTTCCAATAGGCTTTTAAGCCTTTTAGCCCGTCAGGCGGTTTCTCATTTGATTGAACCCTCATCTTTTTAAGTGCAGAAAAATAAACTGAAAAGACAAAGGCCCGGGCAAAAGATCAGATGCAGGTAAATAGCGCTCTTAGTGGACGGCAATCTCATGTTTTATTTTATTGAGAAAATCGAGCGCGCCGTTGATATCTTTCACGCTATCCCTGACCAGCGAAAGCTTGTTATTACGCTCTTTCATGCGCATTGTTTGACTATTTCTGGCTATGTACTGCATCAGCGATTGAAACCTCTCTGATTGGTAATAGGCACTTTCCTGACTGGCGATGAAATAGGCAACCAGCGTTCGCTGCTTCAGTACAATCTTTTCAAAGCCAAGTTCTCTGGCTACAGTTCTGAGCCTCACCGCATTGATCAGCTCCATGGTTTGTTTGGGGATTTCACCAAAACGATCCCTTAGTTTTACGGCAAATTCATAAAGGTCTTCTTCCTTTTCAAGATCATCAAGCTCCTTATACAACAGGAGCCGCTCTGCAATATTGCTTACATAACTATCAGGAATAAGAATTTCAAGATCGGTATCGATCTGGCAATCTACTGCCCAGGTTTTTTTCTTCTGCTCAAGCTCTTCGCTGAATACGCCGCTGAACTCCTTTTCCTTCAGTTCTGCAATGGCCTCATCGAGAATCTTGTTATACATTTCAAATCCGATCTCGGTTATAAATCCGCTCTGTTCACCGCCCAGCACATCGCCCGCACCCCTAATATCAAGATCGCGAAGGGCAATATTGAAGCCACTGCCCAGCTCTGCAAAGTCTTCTATGGCCTTGAGGCGTTTACGGGCTTCTCCGGTAAGGAGTGAAACAGGCGTGGTAAGCAAATAACAAAACGCTTTTTTATTGCTGCGCCCAACCCTGCCCCGCATCTGATGAAGATCGCTGAGGCCAAACAAATGCGCGTTGTTAATGATGATAGTATTTGCATTGGGGATATCAAGACCTGACTCAATAATGGTAGTAGCAACCAGCACATCAAAGCCACCCTCAATAAAGCGGAGCATCACATTTTCGAGGTCTTCTCCATCCATCTGGCCATGTCCGACCCCAACTGAAACACCCGGACATAACCGACGAATCATATCAGCGACTTCAGTAATATTCTGAACGCGGTTATGAACAAAGAATACCTGCCCGCCTCTTTGCACTTCAAATGAAACGGCATCCCTGATGATATCCTCGCTGAAAGTATGTAATTCAGTTTGCACCGGATAACGGTTGGGGGGCGGGGTTCTGATAATACTCAGGTCGCGGGCGCCCATCATGCTAAAATGCAGTGTTCGCGGTATGGGGGTTGCCGTAAGGGTAAGTGTATCTACATTGATTTTAATGTTTTTCAGTTTCTCCTTTGCGGCCACCCCAAACTTTTGCTCTTCATCAATAATCATCAGTCCAAGATCTCTGAACTTAACATCTTTACTGAGCAAGCGATGGGTGCCGATCACGATGTCAACTTTGCCCTCTTCCAGATTTTTTAATGTTTCTTTTTGTTCTTTCTGACCTTTAAAGCGGTTAAGGTAATCAACCCTGCAGGGCAAATCGCGCAAACGCTCACTGAATGTTTTGTAATGCTGCAGTGCAAGAATGGTGGTTGGTACAAGTACCGCCACCTGTTTACTGTCGTTTACAGCCTTAAAGGCAGCCCTGATGGCCACTTCTGTTTTTCCGAAGCCAACATCCCCGCATATCAGCCGATCCATCGGTGCTTCGCTCTCCATGTCGCGTTTCACATCGCGTGTTGCTTTGATCTGGTCAGGCGTGTCTTCATAAATAAATGAAGCTTCCAGCTCATTCTGGAGATAGGTATCTGGCAGAAAAGCATGTCCCTTTTTGGCCTTGCGCTGTGCATACAACTTTATCAGGTCACGCGCAATGTCTTTGACCTTTGATTTTGTTTTCTGTTTCAGTGCGTTCCAGGCTCCGCTACCCAACTTGTTCAGCTTGGGTTCAGCACCCTCTTTACCCGAAAACTTTGAAATACGGTGCAGTGAATGAATGCTTACATAAAGAATGTCGTTGTCCTTATAAACCAACCGGATAGCTTCCTGCTCCTTGCCGTTTACATCAATTTTTTCAAGGCCTGCATATTTACCAACGCCATGATCAACGTGTGTAACGTAATCTCCTGGCTGCAGGCCACCGAGTTCTTTAAGGGTAATGGCCTCCTTGCGATCAAATCCGTCTTTAAAGCGATACCGGTGATATCGGTCGAAAAGCTGATGATCTGTATAAAAAACCAGTTTCAGGGTCTCATCCATGAAACCCTGATGCAGTGCATGGTAAACCGGAGTAAACTGAATCTCACTGGCAACATCCTCAAAAATTGCATAGATCCGCTCAATCTGCCGCTTGTTGTCGGAGCAGATATAAACTGCATTGCCCTTTTTCTGAAGTTCTTTAATATGCGCAGTTATCAGATTGAAATTTTTATTGAATGAGGGCTGGGGAAAACTTTGAAATCGGATGGTGGCTGCGCTCTGAAAAATTGAAGGTTGTCCTGTTTGGATAAGACTAAAACGGCTGAGCAGACTTTTTATCTGCGCCGGCTCCGTAAATACTTCAGTATACTCAGTGGCATCAGCATCTTCGTTCTGAAAATCATGGCTTATTTTCTCCCATTCCTGTTGTAATTGATCCATCACAAGGCCGGGATCCCTGATCCAGACCAGGGTGTTTTCAGGGATAAAACTGAGAAAATCTTCCCGTTCTTCCATGAGAATCCGGCCCTGTACATCCGGTATAATCTGAAGAAATTCCAATTGCTTTTCAGATATCTGCGTAACAGCATTGAACCGTCGTAACGATTCTGCTTCATCGCCAAAAAATTCAATTCTGAAAGGATGATCGTCAGAAAAAGAAAAGAGATCAACAATACCGCCCCTGATGGCATACTGGCCGGGCTCATTCACAAAATCAACACGTTCAAAGCCGTATTCCTGCAAAAGTTCATTCAGAAACTGAATACTCAGGCGGTCTCCTTTTTTAACAGTAAAAGTATTACTACTGAGATTTTTCCGGGTGATTACCTTTTCGATCAAACCGGATGCAGTGGTAACAACCACGGGTAAATTTATTGCGCCCTGCAATCTGCTGAGCACCTCAGCACGTAATAATTTTCCGTTCGGATCTGCATCTGACACTGCATATCGTTTCTTGAATGAAGAAGGAAAAAAGCAGGCATTTTCATCACCGAGCAGGTTTTCAAGATCGTTGAGCGTATAAATAGCCTCTTCACGGTCGGGAAGTATAACGAGGATACTCCTGTTGAGTTCCTGGCGCAATGCGGCAATTACAAAAGCACTGATTGACCCGGACAAACCCTGACAATTCAGCATAGTATTGCCGGATGCGGTGAGATGCGCACAGAGTGCTCTTACATGCTCATGCTTGCGATATGCATCAAGGATTTCAGTCAAGTAAGTACTCCTTCTTTAAAGCTTAATCAGTTTGTATGGTTTAGGATGCTGATTAAAAACAATAAAGTAGATTCCGGATTTCAGGTCGACTGAAGCGATTGAAGTTGACTTACCGGTTAATCTGCCAGAAAGAATCAAACTCCCTGTACTGCTGAAAATCTGGTATGTATCTGTTACAGCGTGTTCTGAAGCGGTTATAGTAAATGTTTCATGCACAGGATTCGGAGAAACATCAAAGAGATTTGCTGTTTTATCATCAAGACTAACCGTAGAAATCAATACACAACTACTGGTATCAATACATCCTGACTGATTAACGATCACGGCATAGCTTCCATTTGCTATGATTTGTAAGGCGCTATCGATTTCTCCTTCAATGATTGCAAAGTTATCATTGCAGTTTACCCATTGAAAAGTGGCTGCCTGAGCGGCTGAAACAATGGCATTACCATCAAAGGTTATTCCGGTATCCACTGTTAGTATGGTAATCCCGATGGTTGCTTCTGATGCACACTGGCCCTGCTGAGGTGTGAATGTATAGTTTGCACTAACGGTGTCATTTGGCGCAGGTTGCCATGAACCGGTGATATTGTTGAGAGAAGTTGAAGGCAGCGTAAGACCTGTGCCCCTGCATACCGGAGCGTTCAAACTGAACTGTGGGGTTACTTTATCTTCAATGATAACCGTTACCGCAGCCTTGTCGGCGCAGACATTTTCGGCAGGGGTAAAAGTGTAGGTGGTGGATTCTGAAACGTTGATTTCAGGAGTCCAGGAGCCTTTAATGCCATTTCCGGATTCTGATGGCAGGCTGAATTCAGTGCCTTCGCAGAACGGACCGGGGGTGGTAAAGGAAGGAACAATAGCATCTTCTACACTCAGGGTAATGGTGTCAGAAGCTACGGAGGCTGGATTGGCGCAGGGATCGCTGCTAATCATTACGCAGCTAATTTTATCTCCCTCAGAAGGGTTTTCCAGAATAAACGAACTGCTATTGGTGCCAACTGTTTGGCCATTCTTTTTCCATTGAAAGTCAGGAAACGGCCCGCCATTGACGTTAGAAGCGCTGAATGTGACTGCCGTTTTTTCGCAAACGCTTGAATCATCCGCTGTTATTTCAACAGTGGCAATACAAGGCTGAATAGCTCCAAAAACACAAAGATTGAATGATAACTGACTTAGGGTTGGGTTTGCATTGAATACACGAAGCAGGTAAGTTTCACCCGGAATAAAAATTTTACCTTTAAATAGTTCCACAGCTCCTGAACCATTGTTGTTTACGCAGACTGCAGAATTTCCCTGACAACCTCCGCTAAAGATTTCAAAACCGTGATTCAGGCCTGTTATAGCTGAAAGGTTCACATTCATGGTACTGTCGCTGGCTTTGAAACTGAACCAAACATCCTGACCTGCATTAGCTGCACAAAGTGGAGCGGATCTTTCAACGGAGGATCCTCTGAAGCCAGCAGAAACATTTGTACAAACAGCCTGCGGAACAATAATTCGGGCTTGTTCACACAGGTCATTTAGTGGTGGAGTGAGCTGCTGAACGCAAATGGAGAATGCATCATTATTAAGGACAGTTGAAGCATTGAACACCCTCACAAAATAAGTTTTACCCGGAATGAATATTTTATTGAGATAAGTTTCAGCAACTCCGGATGTATTATCATTCACGCAGGCCAGCAGCGCTCCTGCACATGAGTCTGAAAAAATTTCAAAACCATGATTCAAATTCCTTAAGGCAGAAAGCGTAATACTCATTTGTTTCTGGGTTGCAGTAAAGCGAAACCAGATATCCTGTGAGGCACTGTTGGCACATGAAGGCCGTGGATTTTGTATGTTTGATCCGGCAAATCTGATAGATATATTCTGACAGGCCTCATTTGGAAATATTTCTGTGGCACCTGAACAATTTTCGTTGGCAGGTGAAGGGTAATATTGCACGCAGATATTGACTGATCCGGTAAAGTAGGCCGGATTTACATTAAATACCCTTATATAATAAGTAGCACCTTCGATGAAATTGCTACTGATATAGAACTCACCAATCCCTGAGGAATTATCATTTGTGCAGGAAATCAATTCGCCCGAACAATTTTCACGATAAATCTCAAAACCGTGATTTAATCCAATAGATGATGCGAGGGCAATACTCATGGTTTTATCATTCGCAGTGAATTTGAACCAAATATCCTGTGAAGCTTGTCCTGCGCAGGATGGTAAAGGAACGTCAAGGTCTGAGCCGCTAAGGCTGTTTGATGTATTCAGGCATGCTACACCCGGAGTCAGGGTTGTTGCTGTGTTACAGGCATCATTCAATGGAGCAGGATAAGATCGCACACAAATTTCAAATGATGCAGTTGATACACCTGCGCCTGCATTGAAAACCCTGATATAATATTGTTCTCCAATTACGAAATTGTTTCCAATCAGAAATTCAGAGTTCCCAGAGGCGCCGCTATTTACGCAGTTAACAACCTCGCCGCTGCAAGATCCACGCACAAGTTCAAAGCCATGGTTCAGTCCGCTACTGGCACCCAAGCTGATGCTCATAGTTGAATCGGTAGCGGTAAATTTATACCAAATATCCTGAAGGGCATTGACAAAGCAGTTTGGTTTGGGATTGAACATCCCTGAGCCGGCGAAACTGCCTAAAACCTGTTGACAGGTTAAACCTGCATTTATTCCTATTGCATTTTCACAGGAATCATTGGTTGGTGAAGAAAATTGTTGGAGGCAAATCGAAAAGCCAAGAGAAACCGCGAGGCTGTTTGCATTGAAAACCCTTATGTAATAGGTAACCCCGACTGTAAAGTTGTTGCCAAGAAATGATTCAGTATTGCCAAATCCGGCATTGTTTACACAAATTACAGTTTCACCTGAACAGTCGCCTGAAATAACCTCGAAGCCATGATTTAAGCCACCTACCGCTTTTAAGGATATTCCCATCGTTTTTTCAGTGGCCACAAAGCGATACCAGACATCCTGCGAAGCTGCAGCTGCGCAGGTAGGTGAGTTGCCCGACAAAGTGCTGCCTGAAAAGGTGCCTGAAATTTCATTGCATAAATTACCGGGTGTGAGATTTATTGCAGTAGAACATTCATCATTGGCACCTGCAAAACGGCTTATTAAAACCATTAGAAAGGTGAAAGCAAAACCCCATTTATTTTTATTTACCATGATCCGATTAGTATGAATTTTACGGCAATATTAAATCAAATTAATCAATTAGCCGGATGCTTCAGGTAAAATTCGAGCATTTTTAAAGTGTCCGGATTGTTAAACGTAATCTATACGAATAGCTAAGATTTAGTGCGCCCTTAGGCGCGGTAAACATATTTTACTGTAAGAATCATTTTCAAACCCAATGAACATACCAGGGAGGTAATTGTTCTTTGATGAATTTGCTTTTCATTCGATATGGCCGTTCATACTTTCAAAGTTACCCAAAAGCTTAATGCCTCAATAGAAACTGTTTGGGATTTTATGTCTTCTCCCCAAAATTTGCGGCAAATAACTCCACCTGAAATGGGTTTTGAGATACAGTCGAAAGACCTTTCGCCAAAAATTTACCGCGGCATGATGATTCAGTATAAGGTGCGTCCGCTTATGGGTATCCCGGTTACCTGGCTAACTGAGATTACACATGTTGAGCAGGGCGTTTATTTTGTTGATGAACAGCGCGTGGGGCCTTACGCTCTCTGGCATCATGAACATCATCTTGAATCCCTCGGCCAACAAACCCTGATGACTGATCTGATTCATTATCAAATTCCGATGGGGCCATTAGGTGATTTGATGAACATCTTATTCATCCGAAAAAAACTTCAGGGTATTTTTGATTACCGGTTTAAATTTCTTGAGCGCAAGTATCCGTAACATTCAAATTTCGTCATTGCCCATTTCGGGCATTTGAAACAACAGTTTTTTATGGTCTGATTTTCATTAACCCCTCTGCAATTTTTGTAATCAACTGAACAAACAGGAAAATTTCGACAAAAGTTATCAGGCCAAATTCGGTGAGGTTGAAACATTAAACCAATCGGTACAAGTAGCCAATAGCCTCTTTAACTCAGCCAGGGCTGATTATGCCGAAGTACTGCTAACCCAGCGCGATGCACTTGAGGCAAAACTTGAGCTCACTGAGCTTAAAATGAAACAGCTGAGTGCGCGGGTAAATATTTACAGGGCACTCGGCGGTGGCTGGCGTTGAATTATTTTCAGAATGAAATGAGGTGAACAGTATTTGTTCAACCTGAATTTATGCTATTATTGAGTAAAAAATTCGGTTTGATCAGGTTTGCACTATTTCTGTTTCTCTGTATATCAGCGCAAGCTGCAAGGGCAGTATGCCTTTACGACAGCTCCGGCAATACTTCGCGTAAGGCCTTTTTTGTAAAGGCTTATGCTGATGTTTTTTATGCCTTTGACTTTAATGAACCTGCAGGTCAGACAAGGCTTAATTTTCTAAGCAATTACAACCGACACAACGAAGTAAATTTAAACTGGGGCTTTATTCATACAGGTATTGAAAACGCTCGCTACAGGGCCAATGTCGCCTTGCAGGCAGGTAGCTTTGTTACGGATAATTACGCAGCAGAACCGGCCATCATGCGCAACATTTATCAGGCAAATGCCGGATTTTCGATCGACCGCAATGGCAAATACTGGATTGATGCGGGCATATTTCCTTCGCATATCGGTTTTGAAAGTACCAACTCATTTGAAAACAGTACCCTCTCGAGATCATTTGTGGCCGAAACAACACCTTATTACCTGTCGGGTGTGAAGTTGAGCGGACTGCCCGATTCAAACTGGTCGTGGCAAATTATTCTGTGTAACGGATGGCAGCGCATGCAAAGAATTTCAGGAAACTCAATGCTTTCAGCAGGAACAAAGCTTGCCTACAAAACTACCACTGGTTTTTCATTGAACTGGAGCACCTTTGTTGGCACCGACGACCCTGACAGTACACGCAGGATGAGGTACTTCAATAATTTTTACGGAAACTTCACCCTTGGTAATAAAACAGAACTGATTGCAGGGTTTGATTTCGGCCTGCAGCAAAGAAAGAAGTTAAGCGCCATGTATCATTGCTGGTTTTCGCCGGTGCTGATTTTGAAATACAAGATCTCTGAAAAATTAGCGGCTACAGCCAGAGCTGAATATTTTAACGATGCAAATGGCATTATTTTGCCCCTGTTTGAAAAACCCCGATTTAATGCCCGCAGCGCATCACTTAATATCGATTTTAACCATTCAGAAAATATGCTCCTGAGGTTTGAATGCAGGTGGATGAACAGCAGCTACAAATTGTTTACCCGGCAAGACCAGACAGTGCGCGATAACCTTTGTTTACTCGGCTCAATTGCAGTGCAATTTGGCGACAAATAAATCAGAAAATGTCAGAAACCATCGCAGGCCGTAAGGTTTTCTCCTTAAGTGAGGTTGGCATGAGCATTCAGCGCACGCTGAAAGAACGCTATTCAAGCAGATTCTGGGTGCGTGCTGAATTGCACAAGCTCAACTACTATTCACATTCGGGGCATGCATACCCTGAACTGGTCGAAAAATCTGAAGGTAAAATCATAGCACAGTTCAGATCGCTCATCTGGAAAAGTGATTATGACCGCATCAATACCGCATTTATCAAAATGCTGAAAGAACCTTTGCGTGAAGGAATTACAATATTATTCGAAGCCTCCGTTCAATATGATCCCCTCTATGATCTCAGTTTGCGCATTTATGATATTGATCCTTCATACGCCCTTGGAGAGCTTGAACGCGAAAGGGTTGAGAACCTTGAACGATTAAAAAAGGAAGGAATCTTCGGAAAAAACAAACTGATACCGTTTCCACTGATACCGCAACGGCTCGCTGTAATTTCAGTAGAAACAAGCAAGGGCTATGCTGATTTTCTAAAGGTAATTGACCAGAATCCATGGGGGTACAAATATTTCCACTTTCTTTTCCCAGCTCTGTTGCAGGGTGAGAAGGCTGCAGGTTCTATTATGGCAGCATTTGAAAAAATCAGCCGTGTAAAAAACCATTTCGACCTTGTACTGATCATCCGCGGCGGCGGTGGTGATATCGGCCTGTCATGCTACAATAATTATGAACTTGCAAAAACCATTGCCATGTTTCCGCTTCCGGTGCTGGCCGGTGTTGGACACGCCACCAATGAAACAATTTCAGAACTGGTTTCATACCGCCACTTTATTACGCCTACTGAGGCTGCTACGTTTTTATTGCAATCATTCCACAACGTATCTGTTCCGCTGCAAAAAGCCGAAACGTATATTTCACAATTCCTGCCTGCTTTTGTAAGGCAGCAGCAACAACAGCTCATTGGCTTGACACGTTATTTCGCCATGTCGGTAAAGAATTGTTTGCAAGAACAGCAGCAAATCACCTCGCAGGCGCCGTTGCGCATTCAAACAGCCATGAAATCAGGCAACAGGGCTTCAATTCAGGAGCTGGAATCACTTAAATTTCGGATCAATAATTCGGCTCTTGGTGCCATAAAAAATCAGGTACAGCAATTGACTGCTTTCGAAAAACAAACCAATATGCTTGACCCGGAATTGATTCTTAAACGGGGATTTTCAATCACCCTTTACAAGGGAAAAGCACTGAATAATGCCGAAAATGTTGAACCTGGCGATCAAATAGAAACTATATTGTTCAGGGGGCGCATAAAAAGCCGCATTGAACCCCATTCAAAAACCAAAAGTGATGAGTAAAAACAACGGATATCAGGCATCGCTGGATGAATTGCAGGATATTATACAAGCCATGGAATCAGGTAAAATACCTGTTGACCAATTGTCGGAGAAGGTTAAGCGGGCTGTAGCGCTGATCAGGGTTTGCCGCACAGTTCTCTCGAATACAGAAGAGGATGTAAAACAGATTTTATCAGAACTGGAGGCTGAAAAGAACGGAACAGCGCAGGAATGAAAATGCCTCCTCTCCAAAAATCTTCTTAAAACCGAAGTCAGTAAAGGGGTTTACATATTTAGCCTTCATGTGCTGCTTTGCCCGTTTTTAATATAACTCTAAGTTAGCAATATTTTCCCATTGCAGTGGCTCGTGGCCCTAATACCAAGTTTCCAACTCACCACCAAATGATCATTCTGCACTACGGCATCGTTCCTTGACAGCATATCGCTGGTGTTGACGGTCGCTGAATGGCTATTCGGTGTTACGGCATTGCGTTGGTTGTAGCATCGTTCTGTATGGCATTGCGGCGCTGCGGCTAAAAAATCAAACCTGATTCTTTAGCCAGATTTCCGCTTTAGAAATAAAATCTCGGGCTCTGGTAAGACATTGCTGCGCCTCTTCCCGACTGATTTCAGTGTATAGGTCATAATCTCCTGTTTGCCTTTTTTGAAAACAATAGATGACAGATTCCTGCAATTCAAGTTCAAAAAGACCTGTTTTTACGAAATGAAATGCGAATTGTTGAATAGATCCGCTATGTGATTTCACTGTTATCTCTTTATACAACAGCAAGGCGGTTACCGCATCAAATATAGCGTAGTATGAGCGATTAACCGAAGCATCAAAAAAAATATTATCTAAATTCAGCTGAGCACTCTCCAAACAATCGTTCGCCTTTTCAAGCAACCTTGTAATTTCAGGTTTCACAGGCGTATACCCTCAGTCTGAATAATTTTCAGGACGCCTTCTTTCTGAATTCTGAGGTCTTTTTCTGATTTTATAAGCAGGCTGACCAGAACTCCGGTTTCAAGCAGAAACCCTGAAAGCAGCGGTAGTAACCCCTGGTAATCGTCTTCACCGGAAGAGTTTTTAAGAACGAGCAGTAAATCGAGATCAGAATCCTGACGGGCCTGTTTGCTAGCATAAGAGCCAAATAAGGTCAGTCCTGAAAAGCGATCGCCAAAATGCTTTTCCAGTTGAATTTTAAAGTCTTCAAGCTGACGGGGTACCAATGCAGGTAAACTCATTGTAGCGTTTGGAAAAGCGAAAATAGCAAAAATTGAATTAGTCGCATGAAAAGTGCGTTGGCCTTGGGAATTGAGCGGGCCTCCCTTTTTGAGTCCTTTTTCGGGCCTGAAAAAGCACTTCCGCTTATCCGCTGAAGGCGGAGGTCCGGGGTGGAAAACCCCGGGCTAGCAGCAAATTTTTGGCTTACTATTAAAAAATTCGTTGGTGCTAACCGTCGCCGAATGGCTGTTTGACGCTAAAATGCCCCTCGTTATGGGCTGTAAACCCCTCTCCCCTGCCCCCTCAACCAGGTGATCAGGGACTGGGGCTCAGGAATGAAAAAGCTTCCATGCCGCAGGCAGACTACTGATGATGTCGCCGGCAATCATGCCCTGCATGCTATAGTTTTCAGCTGCAAGGTCACCGGCAAGTCCGTGAATAAATACTCCTATACAGGCCGCCTCTTCGGGCGTATAATGCTGAGCAAGTAAGCCTGTGATAATGCCGGTAAGCACATCTCCGCTGCCCGCAGTAGCCATGCCCGGATTACCGGTACTGTTGAAAATAACCCTGCCATCCGGCAAAATAATGCGGGTATAGGCGTCTTTCAATACCAGAATCAGGTAATATTTCTGTGAGATTTCCCTTGCTTTTTCGAGCCTTTCCCAGGCTGTATTTGAGCTTCCGGCCAAACGGTCAAACTCTCCCGGATGAGGTGTCAGGATAGAATTTGCCTGAATAAAGGCCAGCCATGTTTTGTTCAGCGACAGCAGGTTAATCCCGTCAGCATCAATAACCATGGGCCCGGCTGATTCCTGTATGATAAATTTCAGCAGGCGGGCAGTGTCGTCATGTGTGCCGGCTCCCGGGCCAAAACCTATTGCGGTGTAGCTGTCTGGCGCGAACCTGAGTGGCTCCAGGTGATCGGCTGCGCCGGCTGTCAGGCTCATGGCTTCGGGCAGGGCAGCCTGCAATGCAAGGGCGCAGACCGGCGGCGTTAATACGGTTACCAGTCCGGCGCCGCTTCTTAGACAGGCCTCAGCGGCCATTGCTACGGCTCCGCAACGTCCGCTTGAACCGCCGGCTACTAAGGCATGTCCGTATGTTCCTTTGTGACTGAAAGCATTACGTTTCCTGAGCAGTTTAGCAAGCTGCGGTTGTATTTGATAAGCATAGGCACCGATCATCCCTTCAGGCTCGTCGAGACCTATGTCAAGCACCTCCCACTGACCGGTGAATTTTTCTGATTCGCTGAAGAAAAACATCAGCCGCGGGCAATGAAAACACAGCGTTATATCGGCCATTATGGCTGATGCCTTTTCGGGCAAGGGCTGATCTGCATTAAAACCGCTGGGAATATCAATTGAAATGAATGATACAGATGGAGTTTTTAAATTATTCAGCGTGTTTACAATATTCGCCAGTTCATCCGTCAGCGGAAGTCTGATTCCGCTGCCCAGCAGGGCATCAATCAACACAGTACCTTCTGCAAGGCGCTCAGGAATGGGATGGTGACCAAACGTATAAATTTCGATTTTAAGTGCTCTGACCCTTTCGAGATTCCTGTGGTTTTCGTCACTGCGTTTGTCGGCATTTGTGAGCCACACGCTTACCTGCGATCCGGCCTGCTTTAACAGTCTGGCAATTGCCAGTCCGTCGCCACCGTTGTTGCCATTTCCGCAAAAAACAATGTAAGGGCGGTTGTTTCCGAAATGCGCTGCGATCCAATTGTAACAGGCTACTGCAGCCCTTTCCATCAGATCAACAGAACTGATGCCCTGGTTTTCGATACTGTATGCATCACATGCCCTGATTTGTTCGGTACTGAGTATGTTCACGTTTAATGCTGGCCTAAAAAGACACGTTTATTTTTCCTGAATTTGGATGAAAGAATGCTGATCAGGTAAATGCCCTGCGCCTGATTACCGGTTTCGAGCATATATGTTCCGCTTCCGGCTTTCAGCAAAACATTTTCTTCCTTGATTATCATTCTGCCTGAAACATCCTGTAAAATCACCGATACCCGTTCATCATTTTGTGCAAGGTAAGATAGGGTAAGGTTATTTCCGGATACTGCGGGCAAAATATCCAGTTTCAGTCCGGTAGAATCAGCCCATGAAAAATCGCCGCTATCCTTTTGCATGCCGTATTGCATGAAATACAGGTTATGAAACAGTAAGTAGTCAATGCCGTTAAAATGACCTTCAAAAGAGCGATCATTGCAAGGGGCTATGCGCGGCTGAACGAAAATACAGTCGCGGTTCCACACCGGGTTGCTGATCACGCGGCAGCTGATCGGATCGGTATATCTGCGAGGGCCGGTTTGATCCATTGCAGCCAGCATGGCTTCCATTTCAGCCTTTCTGTATCCGCAATCAGGCCGCTGATCATGCAATACACTATAGGCATTTTGAAAAATTTTGTATTCAGGATTGATAAAAGAAGCAGTTTTATTCAGCAGCAGTAAGGTTGAATTCTCCGGAAACCCGTTGAGTGCGTTGCTCACACTGAGCAGCATAATAGCCATGATCTGATTCAGACTTGCAAGCGATACACCTGACCACATTGCACCTGTAAAGTTGCTCCAGAGATTTTTATGGTTTCTTGCCGTTGCATTAAACCAGGGATTTATCTGGTCATTTTCTTTTTGTCGTGATTTTGACAGCGGGTATTCAATGCCGTTCACAAGATGGTTGGCGGCCACTGCAAGAAAGAATGAATAAACTTTGCCGTTCCCGCCAACATCACTGTCAAGCAGGCTATTACTAACCGGGTTTTTGATTTGGAAATCCGGGTCAAAAATCTGCATGAACCGTTTCACAATATTTCGGGCTTCCATTCTCAAAAAAAGACCGTTGTACTGCACCACATCCGGAATCAGCTTGCATACGAATGCAAGGCCAAATAGCAGGTGATACAGCTGATCCTGACTTGCCGGATGGGGATGTTTGCTAAACTGATCAGCTACAATCCAGTTACCGGTTCCGTTGCCATGCCTTACCGGCTGATCGCCTTCGTATTGCAGGTGCCACCCTGGCGGAACATCCTCCCTGATAAGATATCCGTTCAGGTTACCTTTGAGGGTGTCGTTCCAGCAGGAGCTTTCGCGCCTGTATTGTTTATTGGCATGATCCCAGCTGAGGCCTGAAACAGGCGAACATTGCAGGTATTCGGCATAGCGATCAAGCCTGTTGATAGCCCCGAGGGCGAAATAAAGCTCACGCAGCGCAGGTTCTTTTGGTAAGCCCCGCTGTTCGAGCAAGTGATACTCTGTGGCCAGCAGGGCGATGTACCAGCCCAGCTGCCGCGTGGTTTCATCCTCAAACACCAGCTGATTGTTCAGTGAATCATACCAGCTGGCAGGCAAACTGCAACCATGACAATCGCCGGGTATGAGGTAACGGTTAAGCAATCGCGCCCTGAGCGTTTTGTAATTTTCAAGCGGATACGCTTGCTGAGCGCAGATTGCTGAACTCAGCAGAAGCAGGCATACCAGTACCCTGAAATACATCGTCAGAAAGCTTTCCGAAAATTACAAAATTCTGATCATTTGAGTTTATCAAGAATTTCGAGTACCTGAGGTATCACCAGCTTTGATTCATCATTGATGATCAGGTAATCAGCCTGTGCGTTTACTTTTTCGGCAGGCCACTGGCGTAACATCCGAAGTTTTACGGCTTCTTCGCTCAGGTTATTGCGCAGCATCACGCGCTTTATACGAACCTCATCAGGAGCGCTTACCACAATTACACCATCGAGTTGCTTTTCTGAGCCGGTTTCAAAAATAATCGCAGCTTCCTTAATAAGCAGCGGAGCCTTGTTCAACAGAATCCAGTGCCTGAAATCTTCGGCAACGGCCGGATGTATAATGCGGTTGAGTTGTTCAAGTTTTTCGGGGTCATTGAAAACGATATTGCCAATTTGCGCGTAGTCTGGTGAATGGTCGGCCTTTATAACCGCGTTTCCGAAAAGTGAAATTATTTTTTCTCTTACCCTATCGTCATGCTGCATGAGCCATTTACCGCGGTCGTCAGCATTGTAAACAGGCACACCAAGGACTTGAAAAATACGCGCCACGATGCTTTTTCCGCTGCCGATCCCACCGGTAAGACCATATACTTTCATCTGTTTTTTACAATGCAATCAATGTAATCGGGTTTGAGTCTGATATTGCTAACGCCCGATGGCTGTTTGTGCAGATTTACTTTTAGTTTTGTTCCGCGCAGTGTTTTCATATCAATGGTTAGCTGAAACGAATCAGGCCGCAATGCGGCATATCTGCTCAGTGCTACTTCACACGACAGGCGAATCATTGACGGAGATAGGTCAACGCAATCGCGTTTGATGAGATTTTCTGCTCGGATGGGGATATCAAAAATAGCTTCTGTATATTTTTCTACCGGAATGAACACATTGGCTTCTGCAGGTGAGTAATCAAGTTCAGCTTGAGGTGATTTGATTTTTACCTTATAACTGCGATTTCCATTGATACCTGATAGTTTGAGTGTTTCTCCTTCGAGATAATTTATGCTATTGAGGATTTCTGCCGGTCCGGAAATATGAACACTGTCGGGGCTTGATTCAATTGTTCCGGCGAGGCCGAACCCTTTTTCAAAATCAAGGCTTACCGGTATGCGCAGCGGAACTTTTCTGAACCCCTGTCTGAAAAAGTTAAAAAAGATGGTATCCGGATTTGAACGAATGGCTTTAACATCATTATGCAGCCGGTTAAAGTATTCAATACCGTTTACCGTGGCCAGAAAGGCGCCACCTTTTGCCGGATGACCGCTCATGCCGATATGATATCCGTTCAGCATCAGCGCTGCTTTTTCAGGGTTGAGCAGATAGGTGATAAGCTGATAACCTTCGCCGGTAATTTCAAGCTCAACATTGGCCGGTAGTTTTTCAAAGAGAAAACTGTCGGCAGGCATGTTAATATAATTCACAGGCACCTTTATGATGGTGCTGTAATAGCCGTTGAAAGCAATCAATACCCAGAACAGCGATGAAATTAAAAGACAAACCAGAAATACCGGCAGGGTATTCCTTAGCTTGCCTTTCAGGCGGAACATGGAGCGGGATTTCCCGGCCATGATGCGTTATTTGGCAGGCTGCAGCTGATCAGCAGTTCCTGTAGCTACTGCCGTTTTTTCAATCTTCAGCTTTCCGCCGCCATCAGTTTCAATCATAAAGGTGGTTTCCTGCACATCTGTGATTTTTCCGTGAATACCACCGATGGTAATGATTTTATCACCCTTGCCCAATGACTCTCTGAATTTCTTGGCTTCCTTGGCCTTTTTCATCTGAGGCCTGATCATAAAGAAATAAAAAACGCCAAAAATCAGCACCAGCATAAGGATCTGGCTCAGCCCTCCTCCGGATTGGCCCGTAGGAGGCGCCATCAGTAAAAATGATTTTATCATGTTGTTAGTTGTTTAGTTATCTTTTGCGTTACCTTTTACAAACCCCGAGAGGTAAATCATGTGTTTGGAGGGTTCGGTATTGGCGTAAACGGTTACTGATTTCTCAGCTTTTCCTGCCCTTCTTTCGCTATCAAACACCACATTGATTACACCGCTTTGACCCGGTTTTATGGGTTCTTTCGGCCATTCAGGCACTGTGCATCCACAGCTGCCTGAAGCACTGGCAATTACAAGATCGTTGTTACCGATGTTACTGAACCTGAAAGCATGTGAAACCTTTTCGCCTTCGAGCACTTCGCCGAAGCGGAAGGTGTCTTCTTCAAAACGGATCTTACTAACGGGCAGATCTGACTTCCCTTCGGCAGTTTGGCTATTGGTAACAATATCGGCAGTTACTCTGATATCTTTCTTTTCATCGCAGGAGACCAAAACGAATACCAGCGGAAGTGAACATGCAAACAGAATGCGTTTTGTTTTCATAAGGAGTGCAAAAATAGTAAAATCAGTTTCAGAAGGCCATCAATTCTGCATACAACTCATGCAAGGGTAAACCCATGACATTAAAAAACGAACCCTTGATATCATTTACCCCAACATAGCCGATCCATTCCTGCACACCATAGGCTCCGGCTTTATCAAGCGGGCGGTAATTGTTTACGTACCAGCCGATCATTTCATCATCGAGCGCTCTGAAGCTCACTTCAGAAACGACATAAAAAGTATGCGATTTATGAATATCTCTGAGGCATACCGCTGTAATCACTTCATGTGTTTTACCGGCTATCTGATGCAGCATTTGTTTTGCTTCATTCAGGTCAGACGGTTTGTTCAGCACCCTTCCATCGAGCCAAACAACAGTGTCGGCTGTGATGAGCAATTCATCCTCAGCCAGCTGATCAAGTGCGGCTGCACTTTTCTTTTCGGCCAGATAAACGGGAATCTGTTCCCGCTGAAGTTCTACCGGAAAATTTTCTTCCACCTCATTGATTCTTACCTGAAAGGTAAGCCCTAAGCCCTGCAGCAATTGCTGCCTGCGTGGCGAAGCAGAACCCAGCACCAGTCTGAGCGGTTTTAATTTTTCATGCAATAGCATCTCACATCAATTAATTATACCTGAAAATAAAAAGGGCCAGCACGCCGCTCACAATAATCAGTTTGCAAACCAGTGAAGCCCTTGAATAATCAGACTTTTCAGCCGCTTTCCATACCAGGTAAGCGAGTGCCAGCATAGGAAACAATACCGAAATCAATGTAAACCAGAATAACAGAAACCATTCGGCCTGCCATAACATTTCAAGGGCAAAACCAAGCAGTCCGGCGGTGAAAAAAATCAGAAAAATCAGCAGCAACTTCGTACGACTTTCGCCAATCAGAATGGGCAGGGTGTGGCATCCGGCTGCGGCGTCGCCCTGCATGTCTTCCGTATCTTTGATTATTTCACGGATTAAATTGGTCAGAAAAGCAAAAAGTGATACACTTACAACCAGCATTGCCGCTTTATTGAGAAGCATACTTCCCGCACCGGGCACCAGAAAATCAAGTTTTCGCAGAGAGGGCATTGCTTCACTCGCAAATTCAAACAAGCCGGTGGTTAGCGGTACCATGGCTGCCAGCAAGGCAATCAGCAGGTTACCCGAAAGCAGTTGTTTTTTTAGATGCGATGAATAAAACCAAAGAGCCGCAATGCTAAAAAGCTGAATGGAAGCAAGTTTAATATTGCCTGCCCTGAAGGCGACCAGCATGCCAAGGGCGAGCCCCATAAAACTTAATAACAGGTGCGAAACAATGGCCTTTCTGCGACCCACAACACTGCCAATTACCATCCGTTCAGGTTTATTGATGCGATCGGCTTTCAGGTCAAAGTAGTCGTTGATAATATAACCGCCGGCTGCAATGAGCAAAACGGAGGTCAGCAGCAGAAAAAAGTCAAATCCTTTCATGTGCAACCGCCAGTCGGCTATGCTGGCAGCACCTTCACCCAA
>JBIICM010000144.1:0-6475 GCA_044238875.1 Flavobacteriales bacterium
AATGGCAGAACCTGGACGCTCTTAATTACCCCCACCAACAATGGTAGTATACCTGCTTGCGGAACGGCCCAATACGCAACTACCTGCCACCGCACTATTCGTCAGGTTTGTCGCATCGGCAATGCAGATACCCTTGGCCCGGTATCCGAAAAACTGCCCTGGCTGGGCGATGCCTTCCCCAATCCGGCCAATGAAACCGTGCAAATCCCTTATTACCTTCCTGATGAAAATTCAAAAGCTGAAATCTCATTATTCTCTACAACTGGGCAGTTAATCGCTGATTATGCATGTATGGGAGGTTCAGAAAGGATGCTTACTATCGACTTAACGCATCTCTCACCAGGGGTTTACTTTTACTCCCTGCGTTCAAATCAAGCGTAACTCCTTACCCGTAAATTGATTGTTCAATAACATCTTAAAACAAGAAATTATTTTCAGGATACAATTCGATTTTAAGTGTAAAGGTTAATACATGCTCAACACCCGTCTCTATGTTTCTGTCCAGTTCATCCGGTCGGCCTGGCTGAACTGCCAGGGGGCGCCATTGTTTTCCATATTGCTGAACATGGAGGCCAGGGCAGGAGGGGGGGCGCTTTCTTCCATCACCAGCTGCCGGCGCAGGTCAACAATGATGGAGAGGGGGTCAATGTTTACCGGACAGGCTTCCACGCAGGCATTGCAGGTGGTACAGGCCCATAATTCTTCCGGGGTGATATAATCATGCAAAAGTGATTTTCCGTCGGCCACGAAAGTTCCTTTATTCATGTCAATATTCCGGCCAACTTCCTCCAGACGGTCACGGGTTTTCATCATTATGGCCCGCGGACTCAATTTTTTACCGGTAATATTGGCCGGACATTCAGATGTGCACCTTCCGCATTCAGTGCAGGTGTAGGCATCCAGCAAGCTCTTCCAGCTGAGGTCCTGAACATCACGTGCCCCAAACTTCACCGGACCTTCCGGTTCAGGCAAAATCACTGAAGGATCCATCATTCGTTTTACTTCATCGGCCACAGCAGGCATATTGCTCAACCTGCCCTTTGCTTCCAGATTAGCGTACCACACATTCGGAAACGCAAGGATGATGTGAAAATGCTTCGAATAAACCAGGTAATTCAGAAATGCCAGTATGCCCAGAATGTGAAACCACCACATACCCCGCTCCAGCAGCAGGATAGTTGCGCTGCTGAATCCGTCAAAAACCGGCACCAGCAACTGACTCACCGGGAACCAGCCGGCTTCAGTATAATGTTCAACGCCCCTGGTTTGAAGTATTGCATCAGTCGCATTCATGATCAGAAAAGCGCCCATCAGGAAAATTTCAGTAATCAAAATAATATTGGCATCCGAACGCGGCCATCCGTTCAACTCACCCTGCCTGAATCGTTTGATGTACATTATATTCCGGCGAATCAGAAATGCAACAACACCAACCAACACCAACAGTGCCAGTATCTCGAATGATCCGATCAGGAAATTATAGAATGCTCCCAGAAGGGGTGCGAAAATCCGGTGTGTGCCGGCAATACCGTCAATGATGATCTCCAGTACTTCAATATTGATAATTACAAATCCCACATACACAAAGAGGTGAAGCAAAGCCGGAATAGGGCGGACAGCCATTTTGCTTTGACCCAGTGCTACGCGGAACATTACTTTCCAGCGTTCAGCCTTACGGTCGGTGCGGTTCAGCGGCATGCCCAGCCGGATGTTCCGGATCACCCGCCGCACATTTCTTGTAAACAATGCGACCGCAGCCGCAAACACCAAAATAAATACGATGTTACTGATACCCATGCCGCGATTTATTTATCGGCAAATATATAGATCGCGAGGTTTGTTCAGGCAATGTCACCGATCAATTTCGGATTCACCTGGAGCCAGAAAAGAATTTCCGCAGATATATAGCTCATGTATGAAATTATGCAATAAGCACCGGTGCCGGACAGGAAGATCCTTTGCCGGAACTTCCGCACGGCTGAAAGGTAGGCCCGTTACTTTTTTTTCTAATCCTTTATGAGAAAGGGAGTCTTGCCATCGGTCATGATCACTTTTGTAGCGGGAGAACCTGAAAGATCCCTGAAAGCATCTATGCTTTTCATCTTGAGTGTCTCGGGCGTAAGGCCTTCAGCCTGTGCAGGATGCGATAATGACCGATGCAATGAGTAAGTGCTTTGTTGGGTTCATAGGCTCATTTTTTCAGGCCTCTTTCTGAACAGCGACCTGTCTGGTTAAGCAAAAATGTAACGCAATTTTGCAAATAGTGTTGTGCCAAACAGGATAAATTACCGGAAAGCCGGGTCAGAAGGCGATGTATCCGGTATAAATGAAAAAACCCCGGGTATTCCGGGGTTTGGTTGTCCGACTAGGGGTCGAACCTAGACTCTTCTGAACCAAAATCAGACGTGTTGCCAGTTACACCATCGGACACAATGATGAGCTGCAAAATTAGAAAATCCTTATTAAAACCAAACAACATTTGCTTTTTCATCTAACATTTATTAAAAAACTGTAAATCAAAATATTACCAATCAAATGTGTGAAAGATATTTGCCTGCACCGGGATAATTAGGTTTGGCTTTCCTATTTTCGTGGCTTCGAATAAAAGCTTTTACAAGACTTTACACCTTCGGATACTTGTTATCATGATGCAATCAAAACAGAAAGAGGGCAAAGAAGCCCCAAAGGAAAACACGGCAAAAAGCAAGCCGGCGAATAGTTATAAGCTCCTTAACAATCTGCTTGGTTGGGTTGCCTTTGCAATTGCCATGTATACCTACGGGTCAACCATAGAACCTACAGCCAGTTTTTGGGATTGCGGTGAATTTATAGCCACCGCCTATAAACTACAGATCGGCCACCCGCCTGGTGCCCCTCTGTTTATGATCCTTGGCCGGGTTGCCACCCTCTTTGCCATGGGCGATACCTCTAAGGTGGCCATGATGATGAATTTGTTTTCGGCCCTGGCCAGCGCCTTAACCATTTTATTTCTGTTCTGGAGCATTACCCACCTGGCGCGAAAAATCTTTACAAAAGGTAAAAATCCGGCCGGCCTTGCTGAGAACCTTGCTGTTTTTGGCTCCGGTCTGGTTGGTGCCCTTGCCTATACTTTCTCAGATACATTCTGGTTTTCAGCGGTTGAAGGTGAGGTTTACGCAACATCATCCCTTTTTACGGCTATCGTTTTCTGGGCCATGCTCAAGTGGGAAGAAATCGCTGATCAGCCCTATGCCGACCGCTACATTGTTTTGATTGCATATTTGATGGGCCTGAGTATTGGGGTTCACTTGCTCAACCTTTTGGCCATTCCTGCCTTGGCGTATATCTTTTATTTCCGCAGATACAGAAAAACAGGCAGCGGGGTGTTGATTACTGCTCTGATCGGTATGCTATTACTGGGTTTTGTGCAATTTGCATTCATCCCCAAAGTAGTGGGAACAGCCGCCTGGTTTGAACTGCTGTTTACCAACAGTCTCGGTATGGGTTTTGGCTCTGGTGCCATCGTTTATATTCTTTCATTGATCGTTTTGATCGTTCTTTCGCTGAAGTTTAGCCGCGATCAAAAGGAGATGCCCGCATTCATAAGCCTTGCACTGCTGATTCTGCTGATTTCGGGCATGTTGATCGGTATTGTAGGGATAGGTATCCTGGCTTATTTCATGCTGGTGAAGAAAGATAATTTCCGTCTTGCCAATACGCTTACTATATGTATCACGGTAATGCTGATAGGTTACGCCAGTTATGGAATGATCATCATCCGCTCTTCAGCTGATACTCCGATGGATGAAAACAACCCGGAGAATGTTTTCACCCTCCTGTCGTATCTTAACCGGGAGCAATATGGTACACGCCCCCTTGTTTATGGTCAGTATTACAATGCTCCGCTCGACAATGAAACACCTTACAAGGATGGCAATACAGTGTATGCTCCCGATCGCGCATCAGGAAAATATATTGTGGTGTCAACCCCAAAGGACAATCAGGAACCAAATTACGACAAAGCATACTGTACCATCTTCCCCAGGATGTGGAGCAGCCAGCCTTCACATATCAGGGGATATAAAAACTGGGCGGAAATTAAGAATGACCCTAAGAATCAACGCAAACCTTCATTCGGACAAAACCTGAAGTACTTCTTCCGTTATCAGTTGGGCTTTATGTATTTCCGCTATTTTGCCTGGAATTATGTGGGGCGGGTCAACGACATACAAGGTCAAGGCACCCCAACTGCTGAGGGTGGGTGGAAGTCAGGGATAGCGGCTCTTGATGAAGCCAGACTGGGTTCACAGAATGATCTGCCACCTTCGCTGGCATCCAACCGGGCTAATAATTCTTTTTATTTTCTTCCGTTACTGCTTGGCCTGATAGGTTTGGTTTATCAATACAGGAAAGAACGGCGTGATTTTCTGGTTGTCATGCTCTTTTTCTTTTTTACCGGCATCGCAATTATTTTATTCCTTAATCAGTACACAAATGAACCACGTGAACGCGATTACGGATTCGCCGCTTCATTTTATGCGTTTGCCATCTGGATTGGATTGGGCGTTGCCGGTTTGATTGATCTGCTCAGGAAATATGCCCCGGCTAATCTGTCGGCCGCTTTGGTTACAGTCGTTTCCCTGTTAGCCGTTCCCGGTATTATGGCCAAGGAGGGATGGGACGACCACGACCGCTCAGACCGCTTTACTGCGCGCGACTATGCTGCCAATTACCTGAATTCGTGCGCCCCAAATGCTATTTTGTTTACAAATGGCGATAATGACACCTTCCCGCTCTGGTACGCCCAGGAAGTGGAGGGCATACGCACGGATGTAAGGGTTGTAAATCTCAGCTTATTGAATACTGACTGGTATATTGATCAGATCAGGCGTAAAGCGTATGATTCAGATCCCGTTCCTGTTTCCTTTAAACCTGAGCAGTACCGTCAGGGAAAGCGTGAACAAATTATCATTGCCGATAAAGGCCTCCAGGGGTTTCAGGACATCAGGGAAATGATCAGTTTTGTGGCTTCAGAGGACCCCAATCTAAAGTTCAGGTACGATGACCGGAATTTTGATTATTTCCCATCCAACAAGTTCAGCATTCCGGTTGACAGTGCCACGGTACTGAAAAACGGCACCGTGCCTGGCGATCTTGCCGGCGAGGTGGTTAAAAGTATTGATTTTACCATTGATAGGCAGTATGTATTGAAGGCTGACCTCATGATTCTCGACCTGCTGGCGCACAACAACTGGAAAAGGCCGGTATATTTTGCCATCACTGTGGGCGACGACAGCTACCTGGGCCTGCAGGATTACTTCCAGCTTGAAGGCCTTGCGTACAGGTTAGTGCCGGTGAAAAATCCGCCAGCTACATCAAGGGGCGGAGACAATTACGGCAGGGTAGAAACTGATCTGATGTATAAAAATGTAATGGAGAAGTTCAAATGGGGTGGGGTAGATAAAAACCTGCTTTTTATGGATGAGAACAACCTGCGTATGACCATGAACCTGCGCAGCACTTTCGACAGGCTCGCTTCTTCGCTGCTTGAAAAGGGACGCAAAGACTCGGCACTAAAAGTACTCGATCTTGCTTTTGAGGTATTGCCGGAGAGAAATGTACCTTATAATTTCTTTGTCATTAACCTGGCTGATAATTACTACAAGGCAGGGGCCGCCGCTAAAGGGGATAAAATTCTTAAACGTTACGCCGAGATACTCAATCAGGAAACGATGTATTATTTCAGACAGAAAAAACAAATTTACAATGAGTACAGTCAGGAGGCTGACCGCAACATGTCAATATTTAATTTCATGCTGCAGGTGGCCCGGAGAGCCAAGCGCGATCAACTTGTAAAAGAGCTTTCGCCGCTCTTTGAAAAGCTTGAGTCATCGAGACCTGTGAGTATGATAAAACCTGATCTTGGCGGATAAACGGTGCGGATACCTGTAAGGCCTTCTTTTTTAATGCGCTTACTGTATCCCCGTGCCATCTGGCGTGTAAATCCGGCAATAAATCAAGTTTACCTCACTTTTGACGATGGCCCGGTTCCGGAGGTAACACCGGAGGTTCTGAAAATACTGAAAGAAACGGGCGTGAAGGCCACCTTTTTCTGCATAGGCGATAACGTGCGCAAATATCCTGATCTGTATAAACGTATCATAGATGAAGGCCATCTGACGGCCAATCATACTTTTCATCACCTGAACGGATTTAAGACGCCAACAGCGAAATATATGAATGATATTGCCCAATGTGAAGCATTGGTTAAGGGCCGATTTTTCAGACCGCCTTATGGCCGGATGAAGCCACTGCAATACATCAGCGTCAATAGCCGGTTTAAGGTAATTATGTGGGATGTGCTTTCGGGCGACTATGATGCAGATATCAATTCGGAACAATGCCGCGCTAATGTTTTAAAGTATTGCCGAAGCGGATCAGTAATAGTTTTTCATGATTCATTGAAGGCGGCTGCAAATATGTTACCCATTCTCAG
>JBIICM010000145.1:0-6451 GCA_044238875.1 Flavobacteriales bacterium
GATTAGCGGATATTTTTTACTGTTAAAAAGGGTATTCGCAAAGCGTCCAGTAGTTTTTGAGAATAGCCACGGCGCTTACAAAGCTTTCCATTGAGATTGGTTTCAGAATATATCCTGCTACACCAAGGTTATAGGCATTCACCTTATCTTCATCTTCATTGGAGGTGGTCATAACGAACACACTGATTTTTTTCAGGTTCTCATCTGATCGCAGGTTTTGAAGGAATTCAATTCCGCCCATTTTAGGCATGTTCAGATCCAACAGAATAATGCGTGGGGCCGTAATGACCGGGTATCCGTTTTCGCCTCTCAGATAGCTGAGCGCCTCTACGCCGTTACCGGCATGGTGCAGCGGATTGGTCAGGTTGTTTTTCTGAAACGCCCTTTTTACGTTCATCACATCCACCTCATCATCTTCGACAAGCAGAATATTGATTGTTTTTTCGGTCATGGTAGTTTGATTATCAGTGATTGAATGGTTTATGAATATTTTCAGGACAGCTGTTTGGGTAGGGTGAACAAGAACCGGGCACCATTGCCGGGTTCACTTTCAACCCAGGTTTTACCGCCCTTTTCTTCAATGATTTTTTTAACAATGGCTAACCCCACGCCGGTACTTTCAATTACATCGCGCGATTGAAGGGTCTGGAAAATCTGGAAAACTTTTTCGTGGAATTGCGGCTCAATGCCAGGGCCATTATCGGCCACACAAAATAAATGATCCTGCCCCTGATCGGCATAACTGATGCTTATCTCAGGTTCTGCAGCGGTATTGTACTTGATGGCATTGCTGATGAAATTTGAGAAGACCTGTTCCATGGCGATTTTTTCGATGGCGATTACAGGCATTTCATGTTGTACAGAAATTTTGAATTTTTCAGGGGGTGCGAGGTTCGCAATGATATCCTGAATAAAGCCGGACAAATCAATAGGTTGTATTTCAGCTTTAATTCTGCCGGCTCTTGAATACTGAAGAATGCCATCAATCAGCGATTCCATCCGCTTTATACGGCTGCGCAGCAATTGAAAATTCTTTGCACTTTCAGTATCTATCTTGCCTGTCAGATCCTCTTCAATCCATTCCGACAAGTTGAACATGGCCCTGAGCGGTGCTTTCAGATCATGTGAAACGATATAGGCAAACTGATCCAGTTCGCGGTTTATTTTTTCAAGATTGCCTGCATAAGCCTTTATCGTTTCTTCGTTTTTAATTCTTTCGGTAACATCCTGCAGGGTGCCTGAAACTTTCAACAACTTACCATCACTGTCATACTGGGCCTTTACAATCCAGTCGAGGTACAAGCGTTCCCCCGAGGGATGGTTCAGTCTGAAATCAAGTCTGAAGCCCGTTTGGTTTTTCATGGCCTCAGTCCATACTTCATCAATTCTTGAGAGGTCTGTCTTTTCAACGTTTTTACGGAGGTTCTTTAACAGAACATCCATTTCAGACAACTCCTCTACGCTCAGTCCGAGTAAGTCGGCAGCCTGTTGGGTGAAAACGCTGAAATTGTTTGAAAAATCAATTTCGAATGATCCGAGGCTGGCGAAATGCTGGGCCTCAAGCAAGGCCTGTTTGATATGCCTGAGTTCAAGTTCTGCCCCCTGCATTTTCTTTTCCCTGACATGCCGCTCATGGATTTCCTGCAATAGCTGTGCATTGATTTTTTCGAGTTCTTCGGTGCGGCCGGCCACTTTTACCTCAAGTTCATTGTTCAGCTGACTCAGCTTCTTGTTAACTGTGGATAATTCTTCCGAACTGATTTCAAGTGTGCGCTCAAACCGAAGTTTTTCAGCCTCCAGATCTTCATAGGCAGCTGAAACCGAAGCCAGAAAATCTTTCAGGCGCGGATCGGCTGCCAGACTATCTGGCAAAGTCCTTGAAATCTGCCTTTTAAGCAGCCGGTGAAAATTATCGGCTGAATCAGATTTCATAGAAAGTGGTAATGGTCATGGTTTGATTGTGCAGTTCACAGCGGGCTTCAGCTGAAAACGGTGATATCTCTCCGTAGGAATAAAAACCTGCCATGGTTGTGCTGTTTCCAAATACCTCCCTGACGCCTTCCAGTTCTTCTTCCACCATTTGTTTGAGCACGAGCTTTCGGCCTACACAACTGATCAGAATAGCCAGATCAGGTTTACGCATTGGTGTTCCGTTCAAACTGATTCCGGCCGCTTTGCCCGCTCCCATAATGAGTCGGTTGGTATTGGCTTTCATCAGCTGAACCATTGAACCTTCGGGTATGTCTCCGGCGAAGGTGATACTCTGGTCAGCCTCATTTACTGCAAGTATGGTTCTTACCACCGGCTGATCATGTTTATTTACCCGCATACTTAGCGGAAACAGTAAGCCTGAGGAAGGCAGCTCCGCCGCTTTTTCACCCAGGAAATTTTTATACAATGCCAGTGCCGGCTGATGATCTATCTCGTAAAGAATATTTTTTTCACTGCGTGTAACAAGGCGCTCCAGTCCAAATGAATCCCAGCCTCCGAAAGAGCCATATCCGATATGGACATGGTTACCGTAAAAGCCGATGGCAGTGATCAAATTGCTTTCAGCTTTTCCCTCGGCACTGATCACATAGGTTTGTTTGAAATCAGTTCCATCACCTGCCAGTCCGCCTGTAACAGAAACACTTTCAGGCAAGGCATCGCGTAATCCTTTCACGAGTTCAGAGCCATTTACCTGCAAGCCATCAGACAATACAAACACATGCCGTAGGTCATAATGGGGCAATTGAGATACCAACTCCCTTCCGGCCTCATAACTGGCACTCGCCTCGGTTATTTTAACCGTTGCAAATTGTGGGATTGATCTTTCTAAACGAACGGCGGTGAGCGATACAGAATCATCTTCCACCCGGGTGGAGGCAATTTCACCGGAAGTAGAACATCCGATCAGCCTGGCATCCGGATACATTTTCCTTATATCAGTCAGAAGCGCTGCGTTCTGCAACATTCTTCCGGCGGAAAAAATCAGTAAGAACTGCGGATTTAGGACACTTTTCTTTTCAGGATCGCAGGACCAGCCATTTTCAGTTGTCCAGGTGACTTGTTCAGTTTGCATTTTCGGGTAGTTTTGTTTCAATAAATCACTGCTGTATTCCGTGTAAACCCTATACGCCACATATTCCGGGCGGTTGGTTCAAACCGTGCACAAACCTTACAGGCTATTTTTCTGAATGTTAAAGGGGTTACCTCTTAAGAACGCCGGGATAGCATTCAATTTTGTATTGAATACTTTAAAACCTTACATAAATGAGGTATGCGACTTTGTTAAAAAAAGATAACTGAAAATTAAATTGGGTATAGGATAAGCGCGTACTTTTGGAAAATAGTTCCCTTGAAAACTTCGCGGTCAGATACAGTTGCAGCGGTTACAGAAACACCGCTGATGAAGCAGTACAATGCCATCAAGGCCAAATATCCTGATGCATTACTATTGTTCAGGGTTGGTGATTTTTATGAAACCTTTGGCCAGGATGCTGTTACCACTTCAGGTATATTAGGGATTGTATTAACCAAAAGGGCCAACGGAGCAGCCTCATCGGTTGAGCTTGCAGGTTTTCCGCATCATGCACTTGACAATTACCTGCCCAAGCTGGTAAGAGCTGGTTACAGAGTTGCCATCTGTGATCAGCTGGAAGATCCTAAGCAAACCAAAACTATCGTAAAAAGGGGGGTTACCGAGCTGGTTACACCCGGTCTGGTAAGTTCTGACAAGCTCCTTGATCATCGCTCTAATGCCTATCTGGCCGCCATTTTTATACAGGAGGAACAAGCCGGAGTAGCATTTCTTGATCATTCCACCGGAGAGTTTCTGGTGGCCCGTGGTAATCTTGAATACATCTGGCAGCTGATCAGGAATTTTCAACCCGGTGAAATTCTGGTCTCCCGGCAGCAATCGGCTTTGGTGAAGGCCCAGTTCGGGGAACGCTTCTTTCAATACGTGCTGGAAGAATGGGTTTTTCAGCACGAATATGCAGAAGAAACCCTGCTTAAGCAATTTAATACGCTTTCACTGAAAGGTTACGGCATTGAAAAAATGCCAATGGCTGTAATTGCAGCAGGAGCCTGCCTTCACTATCTGCGGGAAACCAATCACGACCGTACCGGTCATATCAGTTCTATTTCGCGTATTGAAGAAGAAAGTCACATGTGGCTTGATGCATTTACCGTGCGCAATCTTGAACTTTTTGGTTCAGCCAACGAGCAGGCCATAACGCTCTACGATATCCTCAACCAAACAATCACTCCAATGGGTGCGCGCATGCTGCGTCGCTGGCTTTCGCTGCCCCTGAGGTCACTTACCCTTATCCGCGAGCGTCTTTCGCTGGTTGAACTGTTATTAAATACGCCTGAGATGCGGGATGCCTTATCAATGCAGCTAAAGCAGATTGGCGACCTTGAAAGGCTCATCGGGAAGGCAGCTGTCAACAGGATACAACCACGTGAAATCATTCAGCTGCAGAAGGCACTGCAGGCCATTGTACCTATTCGCGAAATATGTGAAGCTTCTTCGGATAAACTTCTGCGAACTTTCGGTGAACAAATGAATCCATGCGCCGGAATCAGTCAGCGCATAGCGCGTGAAATTATGCCTGAACCACCTGCACAGCTGCAAAAAGGTGATGTTATTGCTTCCGGTGTCAGCGCTGAACTTGATGAACTACGGGAGATAAAACGTTCAGGCAAGGAATATCTGGCTGCTATTCAGCAGCGCGAAACAGAACAAACCGGCATCAGTTCGCTCAAAATCGGATATAACAATGTATTTGGTTACTATCTGGAGGTTACAAACGCACATAAAGATAAGGTGCCCAATTCCTGGATAAGAAAGCAAACCCTGGTCAACGCTGAGCGTTATATCACTCCAGAGATCAAAACTTTTGAAGAGAAAATTCTCGGGGCCGAGGAAAAAATAACGCAACTCGAAGAGCAGCTATACCAGGAGCTGGTTACTGATCTTTGCCTGTATATTCAGCCCATACAGCACAATGCTGCCCTACTTGCCCAGCTTGACTGCCTGCTCGGTTTTGCCATCCTGGCCGAAAAAAACAATTATTGCAAACCTGCGGTCAATGATTCATATACAATCAGTATCGAGGAAGGGCGTCATCCTGTGATTGAGCAGCAGCTACCGGCGGGTGAGGCTTATGTAAGCAATTCAGTAAGGCTTGATCCGGATGATGTTCAGATCATGATGATCACCGGTCCCAACATGTCAGGAAAATCGGCGCTATTAAGACAAACAGCCCTGATTTGTATCATGGCCCAAATGGGCTGTTTTGTTCCTGCATCTGCTGCCAGCATAGGGCTGGTTGATAAAATATTCACAAGGGTGGGCGCCTCTGACAACATCAGTTCGGGCGAATCAACATTTATGGTGGAAATGAATGAGACTGCAGCCATCATGAACAACCTGAGCCGGGGCAGTCTGATTCTTCTTGACGAGATTGGCCGGGGTACCAGCACCTATGATGGTATTTCGATCGCCTGGGCTATTGCGGAGTATTTGCATGAACAACCGCAAAACAGAGCAAAAACACTCTTTGCCACCCATTACCATGAGCTGAATGATATGGCTGAGCGCTTTTCCCGCATACGCAATTACAACGTAACCGTTAAGGAAGTGGGCAACCGAGTTTTATTTCTCCGCAAGCTAAAGGAAGGTGGCAGCAATCATAGTTTTGGTATCCATGTTGCCCGTATGGCCGGCATGCCCAAGCAAATAATTGAGCGTGCCGCAGAAATGCTGAAAGAACTTGAAGCCTTTCACCGCAAATCGGAGAAGGGTGGTAAAAAAATAGCTGCAGCCGCAGCGGCAAGTGGGTCTATGCAGCTGAGTTTCTTTCAGCTTGACGATCCGGTATTGAGTCAGATCAGGGAGAAACTCAATGAAATTGACATTAATTCGCTCACTCCGGTTGAGGCATTGCTGCGGTTAAATGAGATTAAGCGCCTTTCTGGCGGATGATTTTAAAAATATTTTTTTTTGAAAAAGCATTTTATATTACTTTTGCCATCCGTTCAATAAAAAAACGCGAAAGTAGCTCAGTTGGTAGAGCACGACCTTGCCAAGGTCGGGGTCGCGGGTTCGAATCCCGTCTTTCGCTCTTCAGGCTGCTTTTGCAGCCTTTTTTTATGTCTTACTTCGTGTACATTCTATACTCCGAAAAAACGGGGCGTTTGTATACAGGGCAAACGCAGGATTTTATCACCCGGCTGGCAAGGCATAACGCCGGAATGGAGAAATCAACACGTGCTTTCGCACCCTGGATGTTAGCAGTACTTATTAATGTAAACTCCCGGGCTGAAGCGATGAAGCTGGAAAAGCAATTAAAGGCCCGGAAGGATCGGAAGCAAATGATAGCTCTTGCATTAAAATCAGGCGGGGTCGCGGGCTCCGGTTGGACTGAAGCTATGCTTCAGCGATCCAACCGTGAGTCCACGG
>JBIICM010000146.1:0-6420 GCA_044238875.1 Flavobacteriales bacterium
TTTAACCTTGATGTTGTTAAGGCTATACTGATTTTGAGATTGACTCAAATCAGGTAATGATGTAAAGCCATCTTCGTCATCTGTGCTCTCACTGTTATCGTCGCCTGTTAATGAATTTCCCGGAAAACCCTCCTCTTCCCAGTCAACTACTGAACCAATCAAAGGAGAAAGATCTGGTCCAAACAGCTGGTGGCGGGCGCCGTCTGACGCAAGCAGTGTTTTGTAACTATCAGGTGCATCCCCAAAATCAAAGCGGATGGCATCATCTAAAACCATATAGGAAAATGCAGAAAAACCTCCTGTTGTAACCCTTCTGGTAAAATATGACAGATGGGTGTGATTGGCGGTAGCTGTAAAGTTGAAAGTGAACTGCCGCCATTTGTTTCTGTCGGCCGGCGTAAATAGCCTGATGGAATCTATTAGCTGAGTAGTGGCGCAGCTGGCCGTGCCGCCATAAATATAAATAACACCGTTCCGATCTCCATTTGAAGCGCCGCCCCAAACCGTGATGGGCGCAATGGCTGCCATTACGCTGTAGGTGTAAGCAGTGCCGGAAACCAGCGGTGCGTTTAACTTAGCTGAAATAGCCTCACCTGAATTGGCATAGCTCATTTCATGAATACCCAGAAAATACTTTCCTGAAAAGGGGGCAAGTGTAATGCCCCAGGTTGGGCATTGATCAGGACTTCCGACGCAATTTGAAACTGCCGTTAAAAATTCCAGCCTTGTATTTAGCGAAATAAGCTGCTGAGCGTTTGCATTAAAAAACGCTGTAAAAATCAAAGAGCAAAAAATATTCCTCAAGAGTTTATCAGAGATTATCTATCCGTTAAGCGCCAATATCATCCAGCCATCAGTCATTACTCACCATTGCGCCGCAGTGTAACAAAACCTGAACGATTCGTTTCTTTAAACACATAGCGGTAAAAGTAAACGCCTTCAGGCAGTTCTGCTCCATCTTTTGTTTTACCATTCCAGCAGGCCTGAACTTTATCATTCATACTGTCGAATATTAATTCACCCCAACGGTTAAAAACTGAAAGGGATGAACATTCCAAAAAGGTGGTGTCGGGTGGCGCTGATGCAGTCATTCCCGGCTGTAAGGCAGGGCTGAAGCATTCATTGATGCCGTCACCGTTTGGAGAAAATACATTGACATCCTGCTCTTTGTAATAATCGCTCAGCATCTTCATCTTTTCATTGATCGAGAGGCTATCACGGCAGGCTCCGCTGATGGCTACCTGCAAAACACCCAGCGTATCACCATATGAAAGCCGGACGACGGGATTGACTTCCGTACTGCTTAACCCATTGGCAAAGAACCAGTTGAGCTGATCCGCACTCTGGCTTGAGTCAATCAGTTGTATGGCGAGGTTGTTACATTCGGGTTCAACCACATAACCGAAAGCAGCAACGGGATTCTCCGACAGATTCACAAACAGCGAATCAACAGCCCGGCAGCCAATGGTACTTCCAGCCGGGATGCGTAATAGCTTGAACAAGGTAGGATTTTCAACAGTTACCTGAGTTGCGGCCTTGTCAGGACTAACAGCCGGGCCTGCCGGTGACCACTGATAAGTATATTGGCTGCTCAAATCAGGTACCCCAATCAATACCGGCTTACCTTTACAGGCATTAACATCAGGGCCTGCATCAAACTGTTCGATGATTCCCTTCACATTTGAGGTGAGGGTGTCTTTACAGCCATTGATTGGCCAGCTGATAATCAAGGTAAACTGCAGATCGCCCGTGGCAAGAACCTTAGGATTGTATTTGCCGGGATTGTTCACCAATTGCGGCGGACTCCAGGCATATCCAATTCCACTTCCCGGAAGCGGGTTTTTGAAGCCAATACTTACCGAGTCGCCTTTACAGGCTGTAATGAGCGGAAAAGCCTCCAGCGGCTGCCCAATTACCTCCATCTTTTGCTCCAGTGTATCATTACAACTGCTTTTTTTCAGAATAAGCAGATATTGCCTGCTTGTTTCACCAAAGGCTTTTGGATTTTGTAGCGTTGAATTGCTTATGCCGGTAACCGGAATCCAGTTTTGCGAAATCACGTCCTGCAAAGGCTGCTGGGGGCCTAGCTGAACACTATCACCAAAACAAACATTGGCCTGCGGCAAAACGGTTTTTGTTCCCTTGCCTACGTTTACGCGCTGCGTGAGGGTGTCGGCACATACCTCGCCGGCCTTTGTTAGCAGCATTGTATAGGTTGTGCTGGCTGAGGGAAAGGCTTTAGGTTTAAAAACAGTTGGATTTGAAAGTGATCCTGATGGCGTCCAGCTGAATGTGGCATTTGAAGGTGGTTGTCCCTCCGGGCCAATCAAAACTGTATCAGCCTGACAAATATTTCGTGCCGGCAATTCTGATTTACTTCCGGATATTTTAACCTTCTGAAGAAGGGTGTCAGTGCAGCTGCCAATACTGATTACAAGTTTATAGGTTGTTTCAGCTGTAGCCGTAATCTTTGGTTTACGGCCGGCCGGATTGTCAAGTCCCTGTGAGGGTGTCCAGGTAAAAGTATAATAGGGATCATCAAAACCATCGGGACCCAGGGTTACCTGCTGACCTTTGCAGGCATTAAGATCAGTTAGTTTGCCCTCAATGGCATCGAGAATTGTGATGGTCATTGAACTGGTATCAGAAATGTTGCACGATGAGGAGGAGCTTGCAATCAGTGTGATCTCATACTTTCCGCTGGTATTAAATACCCTTGTAAGATCTTTGGTTGTAGAAACCTCTGCCCCGTTAACTTTCCATTTAAATGCTGTTGCATTGATACTGGTATTTTTGAACTGCACAATAAAGGGGGCGCAGCCAACCGGAACAGATAAGTTAACACCGCTGGTATCAGCCAAAACGAAGGAGGAAATAACAATTGGTGACTCAAAATCAAATTTGAACAACGCGTTATTACAGTTGATAGAATTGTTCGTAGCAGAATAAGCGCCTGGAGTTACAGGTAAATCATCAAAGCCTCCTCCGCAACCTGCACAGATGGCTTGATAAATAACCCCCTTACGGTCGAACCTTGAAGTGCCTCCATCTACATGGTCACGGCTCAGATCTCCGCCATAAAAAGAGGCGTAATCAACTGCGGTTGCCTGATTGTTAATTACATATAAATAAAAATCATTGCCATCGGTTACGGTTTTCACCGCTCCGGGGGTGGTGATAAGCCCGTTCATCGGGGCATTAAATGATTTATTCAGCGAGCCGCCCCAGCCGCTCACATAAATCTTGTCGCAAACATCTACCAGCAAAGCGGTTGGAGAGATGTCGGGGCGGCCCTGCGCCTTACCGAAGGTGGTGCTCCAAACAACTTTTTTCAGATCAGGTTCAAGTTTAATGATGAACTGATTGCCCCCTGCAATGCCGATGGGTGAATTGACTACAAACTCAAGACCTGAGGCACTTGTTTGTCCAAAAAGGTAAATGTGATTGGTAATGTCTGTACCCACAATATAAGACTGATCATAGTCAGGTGATCCTACATAGGTAGAGGCCAGTAACTGTTTGCCTGATGAATCAATTTTTGTAACAAAACCGTCAGGTTCAGGGCCGCCACCGAATGCGGCCTGCCAGGCTCCCCCGCTTACCGGAAAGTTGGAAGACTGGGTGCCTCCCGTAACAATTACGGCCTCCGTTTTGTCAACAGTCAGATAAAATATTCCGTCGTTTGAAGATCCGCCTAAATAACTTGCCCAGAGAAGTTTAGAAAGATTACCGTTCATTTTAATGATGATTCCATCCTGACCGCCGCCGCCGTAATTCGGCTGAAAACTACCGCTCGTGCCTGGGAAATCCTGACTTAATGTGCTTGTGCCAACATAAATGTTGTTATTGGCATCCACCCATAAAGCACCCCTTATTTCATCAGCATAATTTCTTGAAAGATTAATGCCGGGTGCATTGTTTAAGCCATCATTTCTGCTACCTCCCAAGAGTGTAGAGCCCAGCAGGTTTTCACCATTTACAGACAATCGGCAGATGAAAATATCGGAACCCGCTGACAAGGTAAGTCCGGCGAAAGATGTTGCGGTTCCACCACTAAATGTTGAAGAATAGGCACCTGATGTTGTCGGAAAATCGCTTGACCCGGTAGTACCGAACATGATCAGCTCATTGTATTCATTCACAATGATACTATGCGGAAACTCAAGATTATTACCTCCCAGATAGGTTACATACAATGCCTGGGTTCCGGTGGCATTAAATTTTATGATGCCAATGTCTACCTGACCTCCACCAAAGTTTTCCTGCGCAGCGCCGGGTGTGGTCTGAAAATTAACCCCGAATACAATACCCGCCGCATAACCATTACCAGCATTGTCGTTGGTTGAGGTAAAGCCCCAGTTGTCGTCAACTGAACCCGAATAGGTGGCAAAAACTACCTGAGGGTCAATCACCAACTCAAGCTGCGGATCAAGACTTTCTGCCTGAAAGCCTACTGTGCCATCTTCAAGCAATTGAAATTTGCACTCAACCGGAAATTTCTGCACGCCATTGCTTTGCCAGGCTACGGGAGCCTGCTCTGTAACTTCACCCAGACTGGTTTTTAGTATGAGTTTTCCGTCACGAATAAAAATCCGCTCTGCCCCCTGATAGTTCATGCGGATTTGAGTGATGTCGGCTCCTGGCTTAAGGATGAAATCGTACTTCACCTGATTTTCATGAACATACAATTTCATCGTTGTGCCCGGATATACCTCCGGATAGGTAACCGAACCGTAAGCACTCAAGCCACTCGCCCAGCGCCTGGAATCGTTTCCGATAAAATAGTTGTATTTGGTAAGCGAAGGTTCATCAGGTTGCGGCATTACCTGCTGTGAAGCGCCCTCAAGTTTTAACCGGAGGGTGTGCGTCTTGATTTTTTCGGGGATTGGATGCTCAGGTGTTTGGTGGTCATGCAACGTTGAAAGATGAGTGCCATCGTAAAACGTATAACTGAAACCATCCTTTTCGAGGAACATCGCCCCGTTTGGAATCGGCATCCGGTATAAAACCCTGCTGTCCCATTGCCCCATGTTGGGAACAAACCCATTGTTTTTTCCCGCATCATGCGCTAAAATTTCAGCAGAAACAAACAGAAGACAAATTAAAAGTTTAGGCAAAAATTGCTTCATTTCTTGAATATTACGAAACGAAGGTAAATATTTTCGTGGCTAATCAGCAAAAAACGGTGAGCTTCTCGATGAATTATATCAGTCTATTGGGCAGTTTGTCTCCAAGAGCCAATAATAATTAGTGGCCGTTTTACAGCCGGCGATACGCACCCTGAGCTTGTCGAAGGGCGCCGGTTACATCTAGTTCAATCTCAAATGCACAACGCCCGGATACTCCTTTCCTTCGAATATATAGCGGTAAAAATATACCCCTTCAGGTAATAACGCTCCGGAGGTGGTTTGTCCGGCCCAGCAGCCATTTCCAATTGATTTCGGACTGTCAAAAACAAGCTCTCCCCAGCGGTTATGCACATACAACTCAGAACATGCCAGATACGCTTTATCGTATGGGTCGGGCTGAATTTGCAGAGCCGGACTAAAGCAGTCGTTAATGCCATCGCTATTGGGCGAAAAAACATTGGCATCGTTTTGCTTGTAAAAATCAGAAAACCCTTTGAGTATTTCTGTAACTGTTGCGGTATCGGTGCATAAACCTTCGTAAACAACAAGTTTTACCTGAATGGTATCATTGTATGGCACTTTAATCACCTGAGAGGGATTTTCCGAATTCCCACCACCCGGGAAAATCCATTTCAATACATCCGCTCCTGAACCTTTCAGCAATACATCAACCCCATCGCAGGTTCCGTATTTTTCATAGGTAACATCGGCAGCAACAATATCGGGCACTGTTATCACCAGATTTCGTGAAACGGTATCACTGATGTTACAGGTGTTTGGATTGATAGCTATCAGCGTAATAATGTAATTGCCGGATGAATTAAACGTATGCGAGAGGTCTTTTGCGGTGCTCACCGGTTGCCCGTTGATGAGCCACTGGTATGACTCGGCATTGGTGCTGTAATTGGTAAACAAAACAGTGATGGGATCACACGACGGAACCGGAGGCTCATAGCTGAAGGCCGCAATCGTTATCGGGTATTCAAAGTCGAACTTTATCAGGGCATTGTTGCAATTTGTGCTGTTGTTTGTTCTTGACCAAGCCCCCGGTGTGGTGGGAAATAAATCATTACCACCGCATCCGGCGCAAACCGATTGATAGATCACCCCTCTGGGGTCGAAACGACTGGTGCCGCCGTCAACATGATCGCCTACATAAATGGTACCGTTCACGCCTAAAAAAGTGCCATACAAAAGATTCTGGGCGAGATTATCCATAACCATCAGGTAAAAGTCAGAGCCGTCACTCACCTTCCTTACGGCATCGGAGGTAGTCGGCAGGCCGATGGTT
>JBIICM010000020.1:0-20888 GCA_044238875.1 Flavobacteriales bacterium
CGGGAGTTTTGTGTCGGATGAGCCCTTCAAAAAAGCGGTTGAACTGATCATGCAGGAGCAGCCTGACCTGATTGTTTTTACGGGCGATCTGGTAAATGACCGCGCCTCTGAAGCCGAACCGTTCATTGAAGTCTGGAAACAGCTGTCGGCGCCGCTGGGCATATACTCCATCCTGGGCAATCATGATTACGGTGATTATGTTATTTGGGACAGCCCTGAAGCCAAGGAGGCCAACCTTAACCGACTGAAAGCCATTCACCGTGAGATGAACTGGGATTTATTGCTCAATGAGCATCGGGTTTTGGAAAGGAATGGAGATCAGATTGGATTGCTGGGGGTTGAAAACTGGGGTGGGGCGATGCGTTTTCCAAGGAAGGGAGACATCCGGAAGGCCAAAGAGAATTTACCGGAATTGCCTGTTAACCTGTTGCTCACACATGACCCCTCTCACTGGGAGGCGCAGGTTGTTAAGAGTCATCCGGATATTGACCTGACCCTTTCAGGGCACACCCATGGATTTCAGTTTGGCATTGAAATTCCCGGTTTCAAATGGAGTCCGTCACAATGGATTTACCGTCAATGGGCAGGCCTTTACGATGCGGGCAAACAGCATATCTACGTAAACCGAGGCCTTGGTTTTATCGGTTACCTGGGCCGGGTGGGCATCAAACCTGAAATAACAGTGCTTGAACTTACCGCTTCGGTTTGATCTGAGTAGCAGCCCTCCTTTTGCTTGTTAACTTTGATGCAAAAAGGAAAGCTTGACCTTGTTACAAAAGAAACCCCTGCTTTTCGCGTTGAAAATTTATTGCACTTTTTATCGGCCTTCCCGAACAAGCCTATAATGGAAATTATTTTCTATCTTGAAGAAATCTGTTTCAGTTACACGGTAAACGATACCCCGGCGCAATATTGAGGAAATGGGTTATGTAGCAGCATTACATGTTTGCATAAAATTCAAACAAACTGAACGTTTTCTTAAGCTTCTGTTTATACTGAGTTAAAACAGTGATGTTTACTTTGACCAAAACACTGCATGGAAATTCCTGACCGGCGTTCGGTTGATGTTGTTGTGATTTCTGATGTTCACCTGGGCACTTTTGGGTGCCATGCCACAGAACTGGAACAATATCTTAAAAGTATCAAGCCCTCAATTCTTGTTTTGAATGGAGATATTATTGACGGTTGGCAATTCAGCAAACGTTACTGGCCCAAATCACACCATGGTGTACTCACCCAAATTATGCGTCTTATCAGCACGGGCACCAGTGTGTACTATCTGACAGGCAACCATGATGAAGTACTGCGCAGATTCAGCGATTTCAGTATGGGCGATTTTACACTGGCCGATAAACTGGTGTTAAAAATTGATGGTAAGAAAGCCTGGATATTTCACGGCGACATTTTTGATCTATCTGTTAGAAAAGGAAAATGGCTGGCAAGAATTGGCGGTATCTCCTATGATTACCTTATACTCCTTAACAGAGCGGTAAACTGGGCGCTTGAAAAATTTGGAAGAGAAAAAATCTCCTTGTCAAAAAACATAAAAGCAGGCGTTAAAAAGGCTGTAAAATACATCGGCGACTTTGAAGAAATTGCTGCTACCCACGCAATTGAGCAAGGGTACGATTTTGTAATATGTGGTCATATACACCAGCCGCAACAGCGCATAATTAATAAGGAAAAGGGCTCGGTGCTTTATCTGAACTCAGGCGACTGGGTTGAGAACCTAACTGCGCTTGAATACAACAATCGCAACTGGAGCATTTACCAGCATTTGCCGGAAACAAAAGCCCGGGTAAAAAAACTTTCGAAAAAAGAAACTGAATCCGAAATCAGGCATCATGCTGAAATAATTTTAACGCTCAACACGGCCGCGCCTTGAGGATACTTTACGCCATACAGGGAACCGGAAACGGGCATGTAAGCAGAGCGAGAGAAGTGGTTCCCATCCTCAAAAAGTATGCGGAAGTAGATGTTTTTTTGAGCGGAAATAACTCAAATGTTGAACTTCCATTTGAAGTTAAATACACCAGCCGGGGTTTGAGTATGGAATACGACCGCCACGGCGGAATTTCATACCTGAAAACATTGCTCACCATTAATCCGTTTAGGTTATACAAAGAGATCAGACAATTCCCCGTTGGGCAATACGATCTTGTGTTGAATGATTTTGAATTCATCAGTGCAAGGGCTGCCCGCCTGCGGGGCGTTCCTCTGGTTGCATTTTCACATCAGGCAGCCGTTATCAATAAAAATGCGCCTAAACCTCCCGGTTTTTCAGGTATTGGAGGTCTTGTTCTAAAGCATTACGCCCCTACCGATCGTGCCATCGGATTTCATTTTAAACAGTACGATGAAAACATTTACACGCCTGTTATAAGATCGGAGGTAAGGCAACTAAAACCCCGGCAGTTGGGCTACATCACCGTTTACCTGCCGGCTACCGGTGACAAGGAAATAGTAAATCTTTTGCACCAGATTCCGGATATACGCTGGGAGGTGTTTTCGAAAACTGCCCGGTTTGATGTAGCGAATGAAAATGTGAGCATCTTTCCGGTCCGAAACGACCGCTTTATGCAAAGTCTTGAAAGTTGCAGCGGGCTACTTTGCGGAGCTGGTTTTGAGGCACCGGCAGAAGCGCTTTTTTTGGGTAAAAAACTATTTGTTATACCCATACAGGGCCAATATGAGCAATATTGCAATGCCGCTGCCCTAAAAGCAATGGGTGTGCCTGTTGGGTTCCACTTCAATAAACAATTACTTACGCAGCTGAAGCAATGGCTCATTGATGAATGGCAGATAAAGGTTGCCTTCCCTGATCAAACCGAAGAAATCATCAAACGCTTGCTGCTTTAGACCTTAACCCTGATGGCGCGCTTCCTCGTAGGGCTGATCCTGGCGCAGTTGCCTGAAATAAATGAACAGTGCTCTTATGCCAAGTGTGGAAAGGAGTACGACAAGAGCGGCTCCTCCGATAGCGACTACCAAGGCCAGGCCTTCGTTTCCTGAGCAGGAAAGATTGCATGAAATGGCGGCAACCAGGAAGAGTAAAAATAAAGCAGCCGCCAGAATAAGCAGGGTGAGAATAATCTGAAAAACCACCAGCCAGAAACGACTGATCTGTGGTGAAATGTTGAAGAGCGCATTAAACTTTTCCAGCATCATCCGGCCCAACTCAAAAAAAAGTTGACCCACCATGCCGGCTTCTGCCGGAGCTGCCGTATGAATAAGAAACTGACCCTGAAAGCAGATCATGGTGAGGCCGGAAAATAAAAGTAAGGTGTCGGCCAGTTTCCTGAGTGGGTAGTTTCTTGACCGTATCAGGCCATGCTTTGCAGGGTACAAAAAGAGGGTGGCCATAAAGGCTGCCATTGCGCTGTAGTAGGTAAACGCAGGAAGCTGAACATGCTTTTGGGCCATGAGGCCTCCTCCCAAATAAGCACCAAGGCCCAACAGAATGGAAGAAATGGTGATTAAAAACCGGGATGTCCAAATGTTCCTGGCCGCCCATTCAGATAATTTTCTAAATGGAAATTTAGTGATCAGCAGGGTAATCGGCAGCAAGCCTGCCAACAAACCAAATAACCGGTAAGCACCTTTTTCACCAGAAGATTGCTGGTCATCTTTTTTTACTGCAGGTGCATAGGTTAATACATTACCGACCGGTTGCTGGTGGCCGTTGAAATGATGTGTGTGTTTAATGATTCTTTTTTGGTTTTGCTCAATCGCCAGCGTTTTACCGGGCATTTTTGCGGTGTCAGTAATTGAAACATCCTGCCGGCTATTTTCAGAATTTCCGGCAGCAGCGGCGCCTGAATTTTGCGTTTGCCCGGATGTTTTTTTAACAAGATTACTTGGTGGGTAGCCTGTTCCGCTGAAATAATAGCCATCTCGGTAGCGGCGCTTAACCAAAATGCCCGTACATGATTGCCAGAAGAGCAGGGCCGAAAGCATAAGCAGAAACAGTATAGCCGGTTTCGTTATGTTATTTCTTAACTGCATTGGTATTGTGCATTGTTGAGCCAGTTAAAGATAATCATTTACAACTGACTGATCATTTCATTTTTTTCAAGCTGCGCCTCCACCAAACTTTTTTCTCTTCTAATCCATAGCCGTAGCCATAAGCATAGCCGTATGTTCCCGAATGCCTGGCATCATTGATCAGGTAGGCCATATTGGGTAGTTTCTTTTCCCTGAAAAGGGTTTCCGGTATGCTTAATGTGTTTTTGTCTGTTAGGCCTGCCCTAAGTACGTAAATGATTACATCAGCCTGTCCGGAGGCCAGGATGGTATCGGTTACCAAACCTGCCGGCGCAGTATCCACCACAATGTAGTCAAAATGATTGCGCAACACCCCGAAAATTTCTCCCAGTCTCTCGCTGAGCAGCAGTTCAGCAGGGTTGGGAGGAATGTCACCGGAAGGCAGCACATAAAGGTTGTTTGTTTCGGAAACCGGCAAAATGAAGTCTTCTATTTTGGAGGAGGCATCAATCAGATGATTGGTGATGCCTTTACTTGCTGGCATATTAAGGTACTCGAGAATCCGCGGGGTACGCAGGTCGAGCCCGGCCAGTAATACCCTTTTCCCTGTGGCAGCGGTTATTGCCGCCAGGTTGATGGCCAGAAACGTTTTTCCTTCTTTGGCCAGGGTTGAGGTAATGAAGACCACAGGAGCCTTGCCCAGGTTGCGATTGAGCATAAAGGATATGTTTGTCCTCAATGAGCGGAATGCCTCAGAAATACCGGAACGATCTTCCGGTTTCACAACGAGCTTTTCATTATCTCCCGAATTCGGAATTTCTCCCAGAATAGGGATATCAGAGCGTGCAAGATCCTTCCGGCCATGCACTTTGGTGTCTAAAAGGTTGCGCATGTAAATAAGGCCGGCCGGCAGCAGCAAGCCTAATAAAATCGAAATGGAGAACACCACCTTCCGGTCGGGACTTACAATTTCTCCTGAGCCTTTGGCGGGATCTATCACTTTTGCATTTGATATGGTAACAGCCAGTGCAATGGCGGTTTCCTCTCGCTTCTGCAGCAAATACAGGTATAAAGATTCTTTGATCTGCTGCTGGCGTTGAATTTCCCTGAACTCTCTTTCAAATCGCGGCACGGATGTAATTTTTTTTCCGATCACAGCAGCCTGATCACGCAGATTTTTTTCTTTCAATGCCTGCGTTTGTACTAGATTTTTTAGTGCTGCGCCGATTCCGGTTTTAAGGTTTATGATTTGTTCCTGGATCTGCGCTGCAATCGGATTGTTTTCACTCGAGTTTTTCAAAACACGGCTTCTTTCCAGCACAAGCTTGTTGTATTCAGCAATCATAACAGCAACAGGGGCATCACTCAGGCCGAGGTTAGCCGGCAGCAGCCCGCCCGAAGTATTGGCGCTGCTGAGATAGTCGAGCACATACCCTGCAAGTTGTTTCTGAATGCCGGCCTGAATAATGTCTCTTTCCACGGCAGCTTCTGATTCAAGTATGATACCCGATGCTGAGGTTAAATCAACAAGTTTATTCCCTGTTTTATAATTTTGAACATTGCTTTCAACCTCGGCCAGTTCACCTGTGATAAACTGAATGCGTTCGTTAATAAATGCGGAAGTATTCATCGAAACCTGATTTTTATCCTCTATAGCATCAATGCGGTATTGTCGGATCAAAGATTGCAGGATATCAACCGCTTTTGCCTGAACAGGATCTTTTAGTTTAATGCGGATGACGTTTGATTTGGCATCCGCCGGCTCAATCTTCAGCCGGGCAGCATAGGCAGTTGCCGTTTTTTCAGCCGATTCGGTTTGCACCAGTACACGACCAGAAGGGGCATTTCGCCCGCCGATATTATTCCTGATGATCATCAGTCCGGCCTCTGATTTAAACGGCACGCCAGCTTTTATTTTTATGGGATTCCTTCCCTTTAGGTCGGTGATAAGGAATTGATCCGCCGAAAGTTGCTCAAGGTAAAAAAGGGAGGAAATTGTTTCCTGAGCGGAATCGGCCATTGCAATTGTAAACGGCAGCGAATTAAACAGCTCCTTGTTGCGCGGTTGTTTTTCAGTGTAATACCTGAAGTTCAGTCCGAGTTCATGCACAACCCGCAACATGATGGTGCGGGATTTCAGGATTTCGATCTCATTTTCCAGGTTGCTTTTTCGGGTAAGGATACCAAGGTCTTCAAAGGCTACCAGTTCATTCAGGCCTCCACCGCCCTTTGAATCATCACGGATGAGTATGGTGGCTTGTGCTTCATACTTTGGAATTGCGAGATACAGGTAGCTGAAACCTCCACCAAGAGCCAGTATCATTCCGGCCAGAAACCAGGGCCATCGGGTAAGGTACTTGAGGAGCACCTCCTTTATGGGAGCCTCGGATTTAGCCGGATCCCATTGTTGGTCCTGCAGATAGTCAGAATGAACCATTTATTTTACAATGAGTATTACAGTGGTGATAATCAGGGATGCAAGAGAAATCAGAATACCTGCGCGGTTGTTGATAGCAGAAGCATTGCGCTGGGCCTGGTTGGGTTCGACATAAATAACATCATTCTGCTGCAGGTAATAAACTGGAGAACTGAACAACTCATCGGAAGTGAGATTCACCCGGTAAGTGCTTTTTTCTCCATTTTCTTCGCGGATCACAAGTACATTGGTACGAATGCCGGTCATATTCAGGTCGCCGGCAAGTCCAAGCGCTTCTGGCAGGGAGAGGCGTTCATTGGGTACCGTAAATGTCCCGGGATTGCGCACGTCGCCCAGTACCGTTACCTTGAAATTTAATATCCGGAGTGTTACGATCGGATCCTGCAGATAGGGAGCCAGTTGTTGTCGGATGAGGGAAGCCGCTTCTGAACGGGTTAGTCCGGCCAGTTTTAAACGCCCCAAAACAGGAAAATCAATACCGCCATCTGTATCAATCAGATAGCCATAGCGTGAAGCCACGCCGTTGGTATAATTCGGTGGCTGGGTATTGGTGCCCTCCGGAAATGGATTAAACGGTGCAGCAGTTGCCGGGTCTTTGGCGGTAACAAAAATTGTCAGCAGATCATCGGCTTTCAGCCTTGGACTGTAGTTAAGATTTGAATCAGGAACCTTTATTTTTCCATCCTGCTGAAAATATACCATGTTGCGACGAGGCACACAGGCCTGAAAAAAATGAACAAGCACAATCAGGATCAATACAAAGGGAATCGTAAAAGGCTTTTTCATGCACTCCGTTTTTTTCTCATGATGATATTGGACAACGCCATTAAAAAATAGCGCAGATCGGTGCTCCATGGCCGGAGCTCCCTGTCTTTCAGGTAAATGCGCTCGGCTTCCTGCACACTTTGAACATCCGATTTCATGTTTAAAGCCACATAAGGCGGAATACAACCGGGTTTCTGTTTCAGCCGGAGAGCGCGTAAATCAGCCGGAATATCTTCAAAGTATCTTTTTCCAACCGGCCTTACACCCACAAGCTTTAAATCACCTTTCAAAAGATTTAGCAATTGCGGAATTTCGTCAAGCCAGTATTTTCTGAATACTTTACCCCAGGGAGTCAGCCTGAAATCTTCTGCCGGTTTTCCGGTTTGTGCATAGCCATGTCGCCTCACCACGTAGTCGTGCAGGTATTCAGAATAAGGGTGCATCGTCCGCAGTTTATATACGTGGATGATTTTCCCGTTTTTTCCGATTCTGGGCATGGCAAATACAGGCCCGTAACTGGCATTGTGGTCATAGGCCGGCGAGCCTGATTTGCGCACAAGAAACCAGATCAATCCGCCATGCGGGCGGTAATCCACAATTTCGAAGCCGCAGCAAACCAGCCGCCCCAGCATTTCAGCTTTTGAAAGCAGACGGTCTTTTCCTTTACTGAAAAAGAAATAGACTCTGTTGATTCCACCGATTCTCGGAAGTGCGCGAAGAAAAACGAACTCCCAGACCAAAACCAGGTGACGAAGGAGCGGCAGGCTGTAAATTTTCTTCCTGACCCTTCTGGCCCTGAAAGATTCAAAACAGCCCAGCAGGTAAGATCCATCCGGGAGGTTCTCGTTGATTGCTTCCAGGTTTTTATTGATATACCCGGCATCATTCATCCGGTAAACAGCAGCTACCAGACAAGCATCCCGGCCAGAATCAGGCTTTTGCATTGGCCTGCTGAGGATAAACCGCTGACGAGGCAGATCCGGATGCCCGAACTTCTCCAGGACTTCATCCCATGAAAAATCCTGAATGCCGTTTTGCGAAGGGGACAAGTGTTGCACCAGTGGCGCGGGACTGATCAGATCCATTTTCTTCCACAAAGATAGGCTATTCTGTTAATTTTGGCTAAGTCGCTTCTGAAGCATAGATTCACTGGCTACTGTTCTAAAAACCGAAAGGCAGTCTGTAAATAAAAAGTGGTTACATCACATTTCTCCGCCAGCAATTTTTCCCTCTTTTTCCGCAGTCCTTCCTTGTTTTCATCGCTGAAGGTAAAGTCATTCAGTGCTTTCAGTAACAGGTCGGCATGTTCCGGGTCAAATGCGCGGGTAAGGCCGTATTGATGTTCAAGTTCTTCAAGCACATTGATTCGTCCTTTAAAACTGCTAAGTCTGAATGCAGGAACTCCCAAAAGTGCAGCTTCTACGGTCATGCTCTGGCTGTCGCCGGCGAACAATGCGGCATGGGCGAGTACATGGTGCATATCGGCCGGATCGATTTGCAGTCTGTACGGTTCAAGTACCGGATCCAGCGGTTTTTCCGAGCTGATGAACACTTTCCCTTTTTCAGAAAGTATCTCAATGGTCTTCAATGCAACCCCGGTATTGAATCCTCCTGCATTCCTGTCGTGATGGGCCAGCAGGCCTGAAAAGCGGAGCAGGCTGTAGGGTTCATTTTCCGGAATGTATTTTAAAACCTTCCGGATATCCGGAATGAAACGGTCAGGGTGCAGGTAAGCCAGTTTCTGGTATCCCGGATAGGCAATGGTCTTTTTTTGCCATCTGCCGTTGTTGCAGCCCTCCGGGGAGATCACCGCCGATGCAAAGGGGTATGCCAGCCATGCAAAATAGGGGATCACGGCGGCATCATCTTCGCTGAACACCAGCGATGGGATGCCCATCAGGCGGCCCACCCAGGCGATTTCTGCCGAGGTTCCGAGCATGATGTCCGGTGGGTTTTCCTTGCAATACCGGTAGAGACAGGCGGCTTTCTGCCTGAGGTTGGCGACAATGCCTCTCAGGCCGGGTCTGCGGCTTCCGCCGGGTACTTCAAGATAGGGGAGTCCGCTGGATTTCAGCAGATCCATCAATACATCCTTGGGTCTGACGATGATACTTACCCGGTGCCCCTGGGCGCGCAACTCGCCGATCATGGGCCTGAACATGTGAAAATGTGCCGGATGGCCCAGAAAGAAAAGGAAATGATAAGGTTTTCCGCTGGTCATTTCCTGAGTATGTTGCGATAAATTGAATGCAGTTTCCGGGCAATGTCCTGCGCCTCAAGTCCGGCTTCACGGATACGGTCGGGGCCTTTGGTTTTCCCGGTAAATGCCACTGCTGCTGCAATGCCTTCCGCCAGGCTTTTTGCATCTGCATTGCAAATAAAACAGCCCGCAGTGGAGCCGATGGTCTCTGCCACATCACCCACATTCGTGGTCACCACCGGAGTGCCGCAAGCCAATGCCTCCTTGATAAATTGCGGGGAGCCTTCAGTAACAGAGGTCATCAGGCAGGCGTGGCAGGCGTTCATCATCAGGGCCACTTCCTGCCGGTTCATTCCCGACAAAGGATGCAGCACTGCATGGGGATTTCCGTAAGTCTGCATGGCTGCCTGAGCAAGGGGGTGGTTTTTTACTGGATTCTTAAAGGAAGAGGCAAACAGCAAATGAATTTTCCCCGGTTCCAGTCCCATCCTGGAGGCCGCATCTTCCCTGTTGATCGGGTAAAACAAGCCGGTATCGACCCCGCAGGGAACCACTTCCAGTTCGGGTTTCCCCAGCAGTGCAGCCATGTGTGCAGACACAACCACCTGTTTTTTCGAGAGCAACATGGCCAGACGGCTATAACGGCGCAAGGCCGGATGGTTAACATCGGTGCCATGAAAGGTTACCATCACTGGCACCTTTCTTTGCAAAACAGCAAGCAGGGCGCTCATTCCGGAGTGCGCATGCACAAGATCAGGCTTAAAATTTTTGATTTTTTTGCGCAAAGCTGGAAGATTGCTCAGGTAGCCGTGGATGCCTTTGCCCTGAATACCAAATACCTCTATATGGATGCCTTCCATACGCAGGTGCTCAACCTGATCGGCCACGAAAGGACTGATGCCTCCTGAATTAGCGCTGCAAACTACGAGTACGCGCATCCGACAACTGGTACAAGGTTCCCAATATGGCGCCAAGGTATACAAAAACGAGCATCCGGTAGCTGATGTGATACATCTGTCCGGCGAATGAGGTAATAAAGGGGGTGATTAACAGCATGAAAAAAGTGGCCCGAAATTGTTTTTTAGATCCTTCGGTCAGGCGGGCACTTTGATACTTCAAACGAAACATCCGGTAGAATTGCATAAATGGCAGGAAATACAAAATGAATCCCGCCAGCCCGATGGTATTCACGATCAGGTTATAGTCAACATGCAGATTGCGGTTTCCAAAACGACCTCCTGCATAATTGCCCACCGAATTAAAACCTTCAAGTCCGAAAATGCTTTTAACCGGGTTTTCGAATGAAAAAACCTCTTCCCATACATAACCTGTTTCCTGGTAGCGGTTTTCTCTTTCCAGAGCGCCATATTCAAAGCGGTCGCTTCGGGCCTGCAGCCTTTTCATGATGAGGTCTTCATAAAAGGGAAGGGCCAGCATGGCCAGTAGCAGAGCGCCCGAAAGTACCCTGATGGCTGGCAGGATGCGCGGAAGCAACAAAAAACGAATAAAGGTTCCCGTGACCAGGCCCAGGATGGCAATGCGCTTGAGAGAAACAATTACCAACAGGGTATTCATAAAGGCACCACCAAGAATTAACCAGCGTCCGCTGAGTCCGCTCTGCTGAAAGTACAGCATCAGGGGTGACAGCAACACGGCATAGGTAACCACATTCCAGTTGTCGTCCATATTTCCGACGAGGAACTCGTTACCGCCGGTGTATGCTGCAGTTCCGATGCCCAAAGTTTGGCTGATGAGATAATTGGCAATCAGGATGGCGTAAACAGCAAGAATGGAACGGTTTAATTTCCGGATCTCATCCAGGTTGCGAAACAGGTTGAACCCCAGCACGAACGACAACATGGGAATCAGCACTTTCAGACTGATGTTGAGTGAACGGATCACATCGGTGCTCAGCGCAATATTCACGATGCAATAGACGCCGAAGAGAAGCAATAGTTTATAGTGCCGGTGACTACGCCCGAATTTTCCAAGGGCCCAGATAATCAGCAGCGACATCCACAATGCACGCAGATAGGGCAGTGGGCCGCCGCCTTCGAAAAATCCCAGCAGCACATCCAGCAGTACATTGAGCGGAAGCAGGTAATAGGCCAGATGTCTGATCATGGCTTTCCGGCAATTTTTTGTTGCAAAGCATATACAATCTCCTGTAACTCCATATTGATCCGCTCATCCCAACTTTGCAGTTTATCGGATACTTTTTCACGGGCTTTTTTTCCAATGGCGATTCTTTTTTGCGGATTGTTCAATATGTCTGCAAGCGCATCGGCATCCGGCGCTCCCGGTTTGATCAGTACAGCGGAAGCATCATCCAGGTATTCTCGAACCTCAGGGCTCCCGTAAGTATAAACGCAGCAGCCATGAACCATCGATTCAAAAAGCGGATTCCCTGCATTCGAATGTTCATACAGCGAAATAAATACATCCGAAGCGGGGTAAACCAGGTTCAGATCTTCCCGCGAAAGACTTCCGGTAAATAATACATGACCGGTAAGTCCTTTTTTTTGAACGAGTTGTTCAAGCGTGTTTCTTTGCTCACCATCTCCGGCAACCAGTAACAAAGCCTTGGGATGGGAGGGTATTATTTGTTCGAGCAGCAAAATGGCTCTGTCAACCCTTTTCCAGCTGGCAAGTCTGCTCACGGTAAGCAGGAGTGGACTTCCGGATGGGATGGCCCAACGTGCAGCCGCTAGTTTTCGCGCTTGTTCGCGATCAATTGAATTTTCCAGGAAATGTATCCCATTGGCCCAGAAACGAATTTTCTCCGGCGGACAGCCCAGGTTTCTCAGAAATTCTTCCCCGCGCGTACCATCGTTGGTCATGATTACCAGATCGCCTGACTGGCGATAACCCCTGATCTTCAGAGCGTACCGCAATCTGTTTTTCAGGTTTTTGGGGTAGTGGAGCGGAATAGAGGTGCCATAATACCGGTTTACAAGAAGGGCCTTCTTATTTCTATTCAGTGAAGATCCAATGAGCGACATCCAGGGTCCGGCCATGTAAATCACATCCGGCTTAATTTGCTGTTTGCTTACAATACTTTTAACCTTCCACCAGAGGTAAACGAAATAAAAATAATTGAATAGATGTCCCACCAAGGGTAATGATTTCAAACGCTGAAACCAGGCGTCACGAAGCGGATGGAAACGTAGGTTCTGAATCTGAGGGTCTTGTCCGGGCGCAAGCAGTTCCAATTTAAAATATTTGGAAAATGCATGCAGGCTGAGCGATACCACCTCTTTTCCCGATTTCCCCTGTATGTCGAATACCGGGGTGGGAGAGAGAAACAGCAGTGTAGGAGCGTTGGGGTTCAATAGTTCAGCCTGGGTTTGTATATCCAGCGGTAAGCCATGGCCAGCGCCATCACCGGAATGAGGATCATGAGCATGACGGGTGTAGCCGGAGAAATAAAGTTAAGCAAAATCATGATCAATAGCGGAACAAGGGCAAACCTGCAGCTTAACCAGAGATTTTTCATAAAGAGTAAAGGTTTCACATGCAGTTTTCCCAGCAGAAAAACTACCTGATAGCCATAAACAAGGATGCTTACAATGCTGTATAAAATCAGTGTCTGCCAGATATCACCTAACAGAGAACCAAACAGGATGGCACCGCCTCTGAGCAACAGGCTGGTGAACATCACCAGGGTAAACCGGTGTTGAAGTTTCAGTATATAATAGAGATTGCTGATCGGTGAAGAGATGAACCAGATGAGGGTCCATGAACTGAATATCTGGGAATATTTTCCTGCTGTGATCCAGTGTTTGCCAAAAGCGAAGGAAAAGATTACATCGCCAAAAAAGAAGATGGCGGCCATGGGAAGAATGCCGAATGTGAAGAGTTGAATCACCACATTGGAGGCGCTTTTGCGAAGCTTTTCAGGATCTGCGGCCTGATCGGCTGAATTTTTATAGAAAACATCTCCGATGGCCTTTCCGAGCAGGTTCATGGGCAATCTCAACATAGAATAGCCCAGTGCATAATACCCGACCACCCGTGTATCATACAGCCAGGCCAGGAGAAAAACAGCCACTGATGAAGAAAAAAAGTTGAGCAGGGCGGCCGGAACATCATACCAGATGAAGGCAACCTTAGATGCCAGCATCTCTTTAATCTCCCTGATTCGGGCAAAACGGAACCTGAATCCTGTTTTTTTGAAAAGCGCCCGGAGCAAATATAACAGGGTAAGCAGGTAACCGCTGAGTTCAGCCAGAATCAGCCAGGCAGGGCCTCTTCCAAGACTAACCCCAAAAAATATTTTCAATAAGTTAATTGCTAACGCCTGCACTACGGTTGCAGAGGCCATTATACCGTAAAGCATATAAACGTTGCCGGCTGCTTTGTGAAGGTTGATGGTTGATTGCAAAACAAAGGCAAATGGCAAGGCAAGAATAAAAATACCCGGATAATTTAATTCCATCAGGCTAAACCAGTATCCTGAAAATGGAACAGTAATCAGTGTAATAAGTATGGTGAAAAACAGAATGATAGACTGACCGGTTTCAAGAATCCGATGTGTTTCAGCGGCTTTTGCCAAAACAATTGCACGGTCGAGGCGAAGCACTGAAAAAACAATAAAGAAGGCAGTTACCTGGTTAAACAGGTTGAGCATCCCGATATCTTTTGCATCGAACATGCGCAGGATTACCGGAGCCAGCAAGACCCCTGAAATTTGCGCCAGGATGCTGCCGGTAGCCAGTTTGCTAACATTGAGCCAGAATGTTGAAAGATTAAATAACCGGCTCTTTAATTTCATGCTGCGAATTATTGAATAATTTTCGAGATTTAGATACCCAAAGACAGATTTCAATAATCATTGTCAATTTATCACCGTTGAAGGCAGGCTGAGTGAAAACTATTATCTTTGCATAACTATATTATAAAAAACTAACAATCATCAACTTACAGTTTTGAAGCCTTTTTTTGCCCGCATATTGGTATGCTTTTTTGCATTTTTTTTTACTGCTGAGATGCTATATGCTCAGCGTAATAACGCAGGTACTTACATTGAACTTGGTTTCGGTTCATCAAATGCTGTCAGACCTTACACCAACGGATACCGTTCTGCCACTATAGGACTGTTTCATGGAGGTTTTGCATTCCGTAAGATGCTGAACGATAAATTTGGTTGCAAGCTTTTTATGGGTTACGATCAGATAACCAATGCAAAAGATGATAAAAGTTTGCCATTCACCTCAAATTATTTGCGGATGACTTTTCAGGGTGTTGTTGATGCCGGGGCACTGCTAAATTTCAGGGATTTTTCAAAGCGAATAACCTTTCTTGTATATGGTGGTTTCGGAGGGTCTCATCTTTTCAACGATAATGGTAAAAGTGGAAGCATGCTCAACTTTACGGCAGGAGTGATGCCGCAGTACCGCCTTTCAGAACGTTTCAGGCTTTATCTGGATTTTTGCAGGGTGCGCCATGTTTATCAGCAGGTAACTTTTGATTTGAATTCAAGCCATAATGAGCTGGGCTATGATGGCTTGCTTGTAAATGCCAGTTTGGGATTTACAATTTATTTCGGCAATTAATCATAGCCATTTTCGCCACCAGCGTTTTGTCTGCTCAACACCAATAAAAAGACCTTCCGCTTTTAGTGAAACCGGATATAAATGGATGTTGGCTTCCACGCCCCTGCTTTCTCTGCCTGTTTTGAGGTTCCACGCAAAACGGTGAAATGGACAGACAACATGGCCATTCTCACAGATCCCACCCCGCGAAATCGGCAGTCCCTGATGCGGACATTTGTCATCCACAGCAAAAAAACCTTCCGGCGCGTGCACAAGACAAAGAACAAGGTTATCAATATCAACCCTTACGGTGCGGTTGAGCGGCACACGATTCCGCGCTTCATCAGGGCTGTTGAATACTTTGTACCAGCGAATATTTTTGGTTGCAGCCATGTTGGGTTAATAGAGCAAAGCTTTAACGGCCTCTGCAAAAGTCATCAAGCGCATCAGCTGCTTCCGAATAACCCAGTCGAAGCGCTTCTTTGAAATCATCACAGGCGTCTGCTTTCCGGGCGGTCATAATACGGGCTACACCCCTGTTATAATAAGCTATTCCGTAGGCTTCCTTTAACTGAATGGATCTTGAATAGTCGTTGATGGCGGTGGCATAATCACCAAAGAGCATGCGAATGTTGCCGCGGTTATTATAGGCTTCTGCATCCGAGGGATTGATATTAATGGCGGCGTTAAAGTCTTCGAGGGCGCCCTGATAATCACCCAGCAATTTACGGTTCAACCCCCTGTAGAGAAAGGCCTCGGTAAGGTCTTCATTCAGGTTGATCAGCCGGCTGTAGGTGGCCAGTGAGCTGTCGAGCTGACCCATTTGTTTGCGGGTATTGGCCAGGTTAAACCATGCATCGGTTAGCTTCTGGTCGAGTTGCGTTGCCCTTTCAAAATCGCTTGCTGCACCTGCTTTGTCGCCTGTAGCTTTTTTGGCGAGCCCCCTGTTATACCAGATCAGGGCAAATTCAGGATTCAGACTGATGGCACGGTCAAATGAACGAATAGCTTCGCGGGTTTTACCCGACTGCATCAGCCAAAGCCCTTGTATATCGTGGGCAATGGCGTTATTCTGCAGTTGCGGAAGAGCAAAATCAAGATCCTTTTTTGCTGCTTTCAGGTCATTGTTGTTCAGGTGAGCAAGCGCCCTGAAGAGATACGCCAACGTATCACCCGGATTTTTTCTGATCAGCGCATTATAGTCTTCAATCGCCTCCGGAAATTTTCCTTCTGCAATGTGTGCCTGTGCGAGCAGGTTATAAAGTTCGTACTTTTCAGGCTGTAACTGAAGTGCCTGATTCAGGTCAAGTTGCGCGCCACCGTAATCTTCAACCAGCATTTTGAGTTGGGCACGTTTATCATACAGCTGAGCCACCCGCGGATTAAGCTGTAATGCCTTGTTCTGATCATCAAGCGCCTCGGCAAGCCGATCTAATTTTATGAGCACTATACTGCGTTTGTAATAAGCATCGGCAAAAGAGGGATCAACAGCTATAGCTGTGGTGTAATCTGATAACGCACCATACCAGTCGAGCACCTTCATTTTATTGTCGCCGTCAGTAACAGACTGCAGTCCGGGGCGCATCTGGTTAACCTGAGCATGGGCGCCGGCCCAGATCAGGAGGCCGCAGATTAATCCCGCCACTCTTTTTTTAAAGTATAGCAGTTTCATATTGTTTTCGGTGGTAAGGCAAATGTTTGTACATCTTTTGCTGTAATTTCATTGCCCGAAAGAATAATCAGCCGTTCAATAACGTTTCTGAACTCCCTGATATTACCAGTCCAATCGTGCTGCCTGAGTAAATTAATGGCTTCTGCTCCAAGCTTTTTCACAGGTATGCCATATTCGTTGCAGATCAGTTGTAAAAAATATGTGGCAAGCTCAGGTATGTCATCAAGCCGATCACTAAGAGCCGGCACCTGAATTACAATTACGCTGAGTCGGTGATACAGGTCTTCACGAAAATTGCCCTTGTTGATTTCCGCCCTCAGGTTCTTGTTGGTTGCAGCAATGATCCTGACGTCAACAGGAATTTCCTTTTCCCCGCCTACGCGGGTTATCTTATTTTCCTGTAAAGCCCTGAGTACTTTTGCCTGAGCTGAAAGGCTCATATCTCCAATTTCATCAAGGAACAAAGTACCGCCATGAGCAAGTTCGAACTGGCCTTTGCGTTGTTTGACAGCGGATGTAAAGGCACCTTTTTCATGCCCGAACAACTCACTCTCAATTAATTCAGAAGGAATGGCCGCACAGTTTACTTCAATAAGCGGTGCCTGACTGCGGTTGCTTTTTGCGTGTATCCATCTGGCAACAAGTTCTTTACCCGTTCCATTCGGGCCGGTGATCAGCACCCGTGCATCGGTAGGGGCAACCTTTTCGATCATTTCCTTTACCTTTTCCATGGCTGCTGAATGGCCCACCATTTCAAGTGTTCCGTTCACTTTCTTGCGGAGTACCCTTGTTTCTTCCACCAAAGAGGAACGATCAAGCGCATTACGCAGGGTAATCATCAGGCGGTTCAGGTCGAGGGGTTTGGAGATAAAATCGTAAGCGCCTTTTTTGATGCACTCAACCGCATTTTCAATGGTACCGTGCCCTGAGATCATCACAACAGGGGTCTCAATGCCCGATTTGATGATCTCGCCGAGCAATTCAGCGCCATCCATGCGCGGCATTTTAATATCGCAAAGAATTAGGTCGTAGGTGTTTTTTTTAATTTTTTCGAGTCCTTCTGCACCATCAGCGGCCTCTTCAGCCTGATGATTTTCGTATTCGAGAATTTCTTTCAGTGTATTGCGGATGGCGCGTTCGTCATCCACGATTAGTATCCGTGCCATGCTGTTTTTCCTCGAGATAATCGTATAAAATACCTTCTTTAAGCGAGTAAGTAGAGAGTCTCATCTGATTCAATTCGAGTTTTTTGTAAACAAATTTGATCAGAATTACTGCCATTACAATCATTTCAACACGCATGGGAGCAAGCCCTTTCATCCTGAACCGTTTTTCGATGGTTGAGTCAAGCAAAATCTTGTAAATCTGCTCGAAATGCCGCTGGTTGAAATGGTACTCTGTTTTGACGAGTGGGTTTTCAACGGTATGAAAACGGTGCCAGATCATTTCAGCCAAAGAGTCAAAACTTCCGGAGGAGCCAATCAGTGTTTTTACCGGATGAATCTCACAGGCAGCCCAAAGCAGTGCAAGTTGTTCGCGCAGGTAATCTTTCAACTTTCTGATTTCATCACGATTGATGGGGTCAGACGGGTTGATTTCATTGAGCAGACGGGAGGCGCCAAGGTCGAAACTGTGTTTCCACCAAATGCGGGTGCTATCAGCAATGATAAATTCAGTGCTGCCTCCGCCAATATCCATGATAAGGACTTTTTCCTGTCCAATGTCGAGGGCGCGCCTAACACCCCGGTAAATCAACGCTGCTTCTCTCTCTCCGCTGATTACCTGTATGTTGATGCCAGTTTCTTCCTTAACCTTTTTTATAAAATCTTTTCCGTTCTGGCTGCTTCTTACAGCCGAGGTGGCAAAGGCAAGTATTTCATGTACCTCAAAACGGTCAATTTTCTGTTTGAGTGATTTTAGGGCATTCATGCCGCGCAAGAAGGCCTGCTCAGATATAATTCCATTATGGAAACCACCTTCTCCAAGTTTAACAGGAATCTTCTCCTTGTCAATCAGGCTGACCTCACCCGATTCCTTCACCCTGCTGATCATGAGTTTGAAGGTGTTCGTCCCGATGTCAATAACTGCAATCTTCAAATTACCGGTGTATTTCAGTTAAACTCCGGGATGGGGCTTAAGACAAGGTTTATTTCAACACAAACTCAGAATAGCCTATCAAAACGCCATCGCAATAAATTTCAGCTTTGTATTCACCGGGTGTTAGCTTTTCAGATTGCTTGACAGTATATGGCAGACAAAGTTGCATGACCTTATTATCATAGAAAAAGTTCTTTTTAATGCTGTATGCGATCTCATTTCCGTTCATCAGGGTGATTTTTGAATCGCCCTCCGTGAAAGTTTTTCCATTAGGGTCAGAGATAACTACATACAGGTATTTCTCCTGCTTGTCGGCCAGTTGATTATCCAAAATGGTGAAGCAAACCCGAATCCTGTCGGCTTTGCCGGCTTTGGTGGTTGCCTTTTCCTTGGTTCCTGAAACCTTTACGGCATCTGCATAAACATCATAGGTTTTAAGGCGTTTTGCAATCTCAACTGTTTTATTGAGTTTACTATTCTCCTGTGTAAGCTTATCATTTTGGGCAGAAGTTTCCTCAAGTTTTTTTGCATTTCTGAAATTTTCATCGCTCAGCTCCTGGTTTTCTGATTTAAGTTTGGCAATGATTGATTCTGCTTCGTCATACCTTTGCTGCAGTTCTTCTAAACGGGCCCTGAGTGATGCGCCATCAGGGCCTGTGATCGGGTCGGTGTTTGCACGCTTGAGTGCCTGATAATCGGCCATCAGCACCACAACTTTGTTGCGTTCAGCTTCCAGCTCCTGTTTCATGCCTTCATGGGTGCGCATAAGACTGTCGTACCTGGCGGTAAGTTGCTGCAACTGCAGGGCAAACTCATCAAGGTTCTGCTCGTTTTTAATTTTTTCATTCTGCCAGTTTATCGCCTGTTCATTCAACTCGTTCATCTGGAAGAACAGATAACCTGATAAACCTGCTAATACGGCTACAAGTATGAACAATACGATGATCAGCGCCCCGCCCTTTTTTTCTTTTTGCGGGTTTTCAGCTGAGGGTTTAGTTTGCTCCATGATAAGATTTTGTTAATGCCCCGCAAAGATATTTTTTTTCGCCAAAGTCTGAACATAGTCCCTGACTTCCTTTTGCCTCATTAAAATCAAAATTTTATTTTAGACCTTATCCCGAAAAATATTACCTTTGAGAAAATCAGATGATTTAAATTAGTTATTAAAGTACCTTAAACCATACTGTTTCGCTTTGCTCCCGGGGCAGATGTAAAGAAAGATTTATTATGATCCGTGAATTATTGCATTTGTTTTTTCCTAATCTCTGCTCCGCCTGCGAACAACCGTTAAACGCCCGGGAATCAATGATTTGTTTCAACTGTCGTTACAGGTTGCCACGCACACATTACCACCGTTATAGGGAAAACCCTGTTGAACAGTTATTTTGGGGCAGGGTACCGCTGCATGCCGCCGCAGCATTTTACTTTTTCAGAAAAGACGGTAGGGTGCAGCGCATACTGCATCAGCTAAAGTACAAAGGCGCTGCCGAACTGGGACGTGAACTGGGTCGAATGTATGGCAGGGAACTGATACGCGTGGAGGCCTTCAGTAAGGAAGATTGTATAATCCCTGTGCCCCTTTCACCTGAAAAGCTCAGGATAAGAGGATTTAATCAGAGTGAGGTTTTTGCCGAGGGGCTTGCTCAGGTAATGGGGTGTGAAATGATCCCTGAAGGGCTTGAAAAGATCAGGAACAACACAACACAAACGCGAAAGTCAAGGTATGGGCGATGGGAAAATGCTGCAGGAATTTATCGCGTCGGTCGGCCAGCAGAAGTTTCCGGACGCAGAATACTGCTGGTTGATGATGTGGTTACAACCGGTGCAACACTTGAATCCTGCGCCCGAACGCTTCATGAAGCGGGAGCTTCTGCCATCAGTATTGCCTGCATTGCTGCCGCACTCAGAAATTATTAACCCGGATGTCAGACCTGGTTAGGAAGCCTGCATCCGGGTGCCTATTAACTCGGATGTCAGACCTGGTCAGGAAGCCTGCATCCGGGCTTGTTTTGTTTTACAAGTATCAAAATTATAAGGTAATCAGGAGCGAAAAAATGACTAGCATCAGTTCAGCAGCTGATTTATATCAGTAAAGGGAGGTTTTTTACAACCGAATATCTTTAATGTTCCATTGCAGGGTAACCCTGCCGTTCCAGTGATTTTCTTCGAGCGAATAGCAAACATCACAGGGTAAACCTT
>JBIICM010000147.1:0-6257 GCA_044238875.1 Flavobacteriales bacterium
TGCGGATAATTAATCAGGGCTTGCTGAATTCCCAAACGCCCATCAACATCTCAATGGAAACCAACACCCTGTTTGCCATACAAAGTAAAAGGCTCATCGGTGCGCATTTCGATTATAAATTTTCAAAGAACTTCAACCTCGGCGGCACTGTGATGAACCTGACCGAGCGCCCGCTGACCCAAAAGATCAATATTGGTGACGAACCCATTTCCAACACCATTATGGGGATTGACGGTAACTACCAGACTGACGCCCGCTGGTTGACACAGTTGATTGACCGTCTGCCGCTTTACAGCACCAAGGAGATGTCGAACATCACCGCCAACTGGGAATTTGCCAAATTGATTCCCGGCCATTCGAGGATCATTGGCAAGTCTGGTCTATCCTATATTGATGACTTTGAAGGAGCTGAGTCATCAATTGACATCAGAAACTTCGGAAACTGGTTTTTAGCCTCCACCCCGTCTAATCAGCCATCACTTTTCAGAGAAGGAGATCTGTTTGATGACCGCGCCTATAATTACAACCGCGCCATGGTGAACTGGTACACCATTGATCCCCTTTTTGCCAGAAACGGAAGCACGACGCCTCAACATATACAAGATTCGCCCATGCAGAGTAACAACTTCATGCGGCAGATAGTCGAGACCGAAATTTTTCCCAACAAGGCCAGACCCAACGGACAGGTTCAGCTAATGCCGGTACTTGATCTGCATTTCAATCCCAAAGTGCGAGGCCCCTATAATTTTGTTACAGGCGATGGTGCTTATGCAAGAGGCCTGAATCAGGATGGCACACTGAAGAGTCCGCGTTCACGCTGGGGCGGCGTAATGCGCAGGATTGAAACTACCGACTTCGAATCGGCCAACATTGATTATATCGAATTCTGGATGATGGATCCGTTTGCTGACGGACTGGGGCCGGGCACTGCCATTAATTCAGGTACGGGCGGAGATTTCTATCTCAACATCGGGAATATTTCAGAAGACGTTTTGCGCGACGGTCATCAGGCCTTCGAAAATGGCCTTCCGGTAACGCCTGATAATAAGAATTTTGCCTATTCCACCTGGGGTAAATATCCTACGGCACCGCCCCTCGTAAACGCCTTCGATAATAATCCGCCGTCAAGGCCTTTACAGGATGTTGGTATGGATGGCCTGCCCAATGATTCAGAGCGGGTTTTCTTTCAGGATTATCTGGCTCAGCTGCAAACAATACTCACGCCCGAAGCCTTTAACCGCTTCAGAGATGACCCCTCTAACGATGATTACCGGTTTTTCAGAAATACAGAGTTCTGGGATGCGCAGCAGGCAGATATCCTCACACGCTATACCCGGTATAATGGGCTTGAAAACAATTCCCGTTTGGGTGATGACCCTGTAGAGCCTTATCCAACAGCACAGTCGCCGCTCCCAAACATAGAGGATATTAACCGCGATAATACACTGAGCACCTCCGAAGCCTATTTCCAGTATCGGATCAGTCTGCGCCCCCAGGATATGGTGGTTGGCCAGAATTATATCATTGACAAGGTAAACGGAAAGGGCACGCTGGCCAATGGTAAACCCATCGAAGTTGCCTGGTATCAGTTTCGTGTACCCATCAGGAATTATACCCAGAAGGTAGGATCAATCAGCGACTTCCGCTCAATCAGGTTCATCAGGATGTTTTTCCACAACTGGCAGGAAGAGGTTGTAACACGAATGGCAAGGCTTGAACTGGTTAGGGCTGAATGGCGACGGTATAATTACAGCCTGAAAGATCCGGGCGTTTATATAGGAGAGGATCTGAATACCCAATTTCAGGTATCAACCGTAAATATTGAGGAAAACGGCGCCAAAACACCGGTAAACTATGTTTTACCTCCCAAGATCAGACGCGAAGTAGATGTTACTACAACCAACCTGCAGCAGCTCAATGAGCAGGCGCTTCAGATGCGTGTTTGCAACCTTAACGACGGTGATGCAAGGGCTGTGTTCAAAACTACCAACCTCGACATCAGGGCTTACAAAAAAATTAAAATGGAAGTGCATGCCGAGTCAATGAGCGGCAATGCTTGGCCCGATAATCAAATCACCTGTTTTATCAGGCTTGGAACAGATTTCTCGAACAATTACTACGAATATGAAATTCCGCTGAAACGTTGTCCTGACGGTGCTACCAACCCTGAAACCGTATGGAACAACAGTTTCGACTTTGACCTTGAAGCCCTTGTAAATGCCAAGGTGAAGCGCAACCAGGAGATGATCTCCAACCCCAACCTGAAAGTTAACGAGGCCTATTATTCATCAGATCCGGCCGTACCCGGCAGCCGCATCACAATACTCGGGGTGCCGCAGATCAGCGGACTGAAAACCATTATGATCGGTATCCGCAATCCGCAGAACGATGAAGACAACCCCTGGCCTGACGATGGAGCTGTTGCCTGTGCAGAGGTTTGGGTGAATGAGCTGCGGTTGTCAGATTATTTTGAGGCCGGAGGCTGGGCAGGTAATTCAAGGGTTACAGCCAAGCTGGCCGATCTGGGCAATCTGGCCCTTGCCGGAAGTTTCAATACGTTCGGATTTGGCAGCATTGAGAAAAAACCCATTGACCGCAGCAGGGCCAACAATACCTCCTACAGCCTGATCAGCAACCTTGAACTGGGGAAATTCTTTCCAAAAACCTGGGGTATTTCACTCCCCTTGTATTACGAATTCGGGGAGAGTTTCAGCAATCCGCAATTCAATCCGCTTGATGCCGACGTAAAATTCCGCACCAGCTTGGATTATCAGGCCACTGATGCAGACCGGACTGCGCTGCGCAACCTTTCACAGACCTACCAGAAAAGAAGAAGCTTTAACTTTACCAATGTGCGGAAAAACCGCAGCGGCAGCGGCAAGCAACATATTTACGATATTGAAAACTTCGACTTCACCTATGCTTTCTCCGATAACCTGCAACGCTCACCCCAACTTGAATACAATTACACTAAAAACTATGATGTAGGGCTGGGCTATAATTTCGCACCCAAACCGCTCAGTTTCGAACCTTTTAAGGACGCCAAAATTTTCAGCAAAACAAAAGCCTTTGATCTGATCAAGGACATTAACCTGAACTTCCTGCCTTCAAACATTACTTTCAGATCTGACATTGCCAGGGATTATAATGCACAGAAGCTGCGCAACATTGCTGAGGAAGATTTTCTGGTGATTGAGCCCACCTATTTCAAATCATTCACCTGGAACCGAACCTACAACATCAAATATCCGATTACAAAAGCCCTGCAGGTTGATTTCAATGCTGTGAATCAAAGCAGGATTGATGAAGAGCCCGGTGAGCTCAATACCCCAGCCAAGCGCGATTCAGTGAAGAAAAATCTCATGCGGGGCGGAAGAAACGTTAATTACCAACATTCCATCAATGCCTCCTATACCCTACCCTTCTCTAAAATTCCGGTGCTTAACTGGATTTCATCTTCCGCCTCCTATGCCTCAACCTACAGTTGGGTAGCAGCTCCACTGGTGCGTGATTCGATCAACCCTGAAAAATTTGCGCAGAACCCTTTCGGAAATATTATTCAGAATTCAGGAACGATTAATCTCAGCGGACAAGGCAATCTGACCCAATTATACAACAAGGTGCCGTATCTTAAAAAAGTAAATCAGCGCAAACCACCTACGGCAAGCGACAAGAAAAAGAAAGCCCAGAAGAAAAAGGCCGGAGAGAAGAAAGATTCCACAGAGAAAAAGGAAACCCCATTTGATCAGGTACTTGCTCAGGCTGCCAAATTTTTGATGATGCTTAAGAACGTATCGGTAACCTTTACCGAAACCAACGGCACCATGCTGCCCGGTTATGTTAACAATTCGAGAAACGTAGGGCGCGACTGGGCAAGTAAAACACCCACCATGGGCTTTGTGCTCGGCAGCCAGAAAGACATACGCGCTATGATGGTTGAAAGGGGCGCTATGACGAAATCAACCGCATTTAACAATGCCTACACCCAAACCCTCACGCAAAACCTTACATGGAACGCTACCATTGAACCTTTGCCGGGCTTTAGGATCAATGTTAACGCCAACCGGAACTTTTCAGAAAATTTCAGCACCATTTACCGTTATAATGAACTGAGCAATTCATTTCAGGAGCTGAGTACCTTGCGCACGGGCAATTTCAGCACGTCAATCAATACCTGGGCTTCGGCATTTGAACGCCCCGACAATAACCTGCACTCAAGTACGAATTTCAATAAATTTCTGCAAAACCGGCGTCAGGTTGCCCAGCGGCTGAGTAACAATCCCATTGATCCCAATACCCAGTACCCGACCGGCTATGGCAGCACCCATCAGGATGTTATGATTTACGCCTTTCTTGCAACTTATGGCGGTATGGATCCTGCGCGGATGGAAACCACACTGTTTCCTTCCATTCCCAGACCGAACTGGAGGATTACCTACGATGGGCTAACAAAAATGGAGTTCTTCAAGAAGTACTTCAAAACCATTTCGCTTTCACATGCCTTCCGCTCTACCTTTAACATAGCATCATTCACTACCAACCTTTTATCTATTCAGGATCCTAACAGTATCGACCAGACGGGCAACGTAATACCACCGCTCAACGTGCTGATGGCCTCTATCTCAGAGCAGCTCGGCCCGCTTGCAGGTATTGACATGACCTGGAAAAACAGCCTGATTACCAAATTTGAAATCCGCCGTAACCGCGACCTTTCACTGAGTATGCAAAACTCACAGCTTACCGAGGTAACCGGTCGCGAGCTCACCATTGGCAGTGGTTACATCATCAACAATGTGGAATTACCCTTTAAGATCGTTGGTTCAACCAAGAAAATAAAAAGCGACCTGAATGTACGCTGCGATATTTCGGTTAGAACCAATAAAACGGTGGTCAGAAAAATACCCATCGAAGGGGCTACACTTTTTGATCCGATTCTTTCAGCCGGGCAACGCAATATCACCATTAAACTAACTGCCGATTACGTGATTAACACCCGGTTCACAGTTCGTTTTTTCTTCGACAGGATGATGAACAGACCATTCATTTCAAACCAGTTCCCCACATCCAACACCAATTTCGGATTGAGCCTGCGCTTTACGCTGAATCAATAAACATAGATTTTTATCAGTTGCTTGGTGATTTATTTTGTTTGATGTACGTTTGACGCAAAATTTACAGCATGTTAATTCCTGATCAACTCCTTTACACCAAAGACCACGAATGGATTAAAATTGATGGCGATACTGCCATCGTTGGCATCACCGATTTTGCCCAGGGCGAACTTGGCGATATTGTTTATGTTGAAGTTGACACCGTAGGCGAAAGTGTATCCGAGGGAGCCGTATTCGGTTCTGTTGAAGCTGTAAAAACTGTTTCAGATCTTTATATGCCGGTGTCAGGTGAAATTCTTGAACTCAATGAGACCCTTAACGCTTCGCCTGAAACGATCAACTCAGATCCTTATGGTGAAGGCTGGATCATTAAGGTGCGGCTTGCCGATGCTTCTGCCGCAAGCAAGTTATTGTCGGCTCAGGTATACCGCGAGCTCATCGGCCACTAATGTGGAGGTATGCAGTTCCTTCGTTTATCTGGACTGCTGTTGTAACAGTTCTCTGCCTGCTGCCAGGTAAAGATCTGCCTGAAGTAAACATTGTTAATTTCGATAAGTTCAGTCATCTGTTTGTATTTGGGCTGCTCTGCTGGTTATACCTGCGCTGGCACAAGGCGGTTCTGGAAAAAAGCTTCAAAGGTGGATTGGCGGTTACGCTGGCCATTATGCTCTATGGCGGATTGATGGAGGTACTGCAGGGAGCCTTTTATATCGACCGCAGCGCCGATTTACTGGATGCAGCAGCCAATTGCACAGGATGTTTAATCGCCTTTGCCATTCATTTGCGCAAATAAGCCGGCTTTTATATTTTTGATTGATTCAAATTACTACAAACATGGCAAGAACTTCGTTACGTTATCAGCCCTTTGAATCCCCGGCAATTGATCAGGTTGGCGTAGAAGAACGTTGTGCAAGGTTCCAAACCAGAAGCATAAAAAAGGAAAGTAAAGTTTCTGCTCTTAAGCTTGCCATGCGTATGATTGACCTTACTACCCTCGAAGGTAAAGACTCGGAGGGTAAAGTTCGTCAGCTCTGTTACAAAGCCATGCACCCACACGATCATTTGCCGGGTGTTCCGCAGGTAGCGGCTGTATGCGTATATCCGACCATGGTTCGCACTGCGCGAAAAGCCCTGCAAGGCAGCAGT
>JBIICM010000148.1:0-6219 GCA_044238875.1 Flavobacteriales bacterium
CCTGTAAAGGGGGCAATGCGTGTTTCAGCGCCTGTAGGGGTCTGGTCAAGCTCTCCGATCCGCTTGCAGCCGCCATTAATTTCTGTGTTTGCCTGTCCGTTTACTTTTGCCGGAAGACCGAAAATCCCTTCTGTATTGATGATGAACTCCCTCGCCCAGGTACCCATAAAGTAAAAGTCAAACCCGATGGGCGCATAGCTGCAGGAGGGGTCGGGGTAGCAGATCTGGAAATAAGAACCCGAATTTTCGTTTTGCTTGTTGGGCCCCCTGAGCACAGTGCCGGGCATCGCATAGGTATTGCCGTTCAGGTCGCTTGTAAACGAGTTCGACCCGGCATCGGTTTGCTGCCCTATGGTGCTGAAAACATAATTGGCAGAGCTCGTTCCATCGGGCGCCTGAGCGTTCAGCGCAGAAATGGTTACCAGGCAAAGACATAAAATCCTGAAAAAGTCAGGCGATGGAAGAGAATTCATAGAATACCGGATTTATTAAGCAAATATAGCAATCAAAGCATTAGGTTTTGATTGCTCCGGTACGCCTTAATGGTCAGCGATGCTCGATGAGAGGGGTTGTTACTTCAAGTACGGTAAGTGTTACCGTTGTGGAGGTAACAGAGCCATCACTGTTACTGACAACCACATCATAATTACCGGTATCCTGCAGTTCAGCGGCGGCAATGGTATATGATGGCTGGTCGGCGCCGGAAACAGGTATTGTATTTTTTCTCCACGCATAAGACAGAACAGGATTGCCGGAGGCGCTTACCGTAAACACGGCCGGCTTGCCCCGGCATACCAACAGACTCTGGGGTTCTGTATTGATCACCGGTGGCTGAACCCCGCATGAAGTAATTGTTACATTCACAGGTAAAGACTCGTAGTTACAATTTCCGGCCGTATGCACAACCTTGTAAGAGCCTGAAGATGTGGCAGTAAAAGTCTTTCCGGCTCCCTCAGGTCCGCTTACAGGGTTGTTATCCTTGTACCAGCGAAGATTGCCGTTAAATGTGGTACTTAGGTTTACGCTTGTTGAAGGGCAGGTATTGCTCGTTGGACCCGGCGCAATAACAGGACTTGGTTTATAGTCGAAAATGAATTTAACCCCCGGACCTACGTTGTCACCGGCCAGAAAATTGATTTTGTCGGAAGGAGAGATGCCGGGTACAGCTGATGTTGGTGTCAGATCTCCGCTTGGTTGTGTCCAGCAAGAATAATCCTGCGGGTTGATGCCACGGATTCCGACCTGAAAGCTATAGGGCTGGTCGTTGCAGAAAGGTGACTGGTCGCGGTGATAAATTTCTATGCGGTTGGGGTGCAATCCGGCAGGATTGTTTTCATAAAGGCGGATCTGAAAATCAACGCGGTGATGGTCGGGCGCTCCGCCGCAGCCAGTAACCTTAGGGAAGAACCCAATGTATTCAATGGCGGTGTACCTGTTAGGTGAAGATCCGAATGATCGCCATTGAACCAATGGACGGCTGCTAAAGGGGCCGCTTGGAGGAGGAACGGGTATTGCAGCGAGCGACGGGTGCTGGTTAAGGTCACGGGCAAAGGCAGCGATTACCCCTCCGTTGCCTAATCCCAGGCTGGGAAGGGCAAGAATATTATTGGTGGATGCGCCCGAAGCCGGTGCTCCTCCTGTTCCGAACCAGATATAGCCATCGGAGTGTACGCTGCATGAATTATAGTTATTGCCATTGAAGTTAAATCCACCTGTGATGAATATTGTATTGGTAAAGGCCGCATTGTCCCATAAATTGGTAGAGAATGAGCCATTCCCAAAAATGCCTATTGAGTTGTAAGGCGCGCTTTCGACCGAGCTCAGGTAGGTGCAGTTGAAAGGCGTTTGGGCATTTAGCAATCCCTGAAGGGAAACTAAAAAAAATGACAAAAAGCTCTTTTTCAGGAATGTGCTGAACATTTCAATTATGACTTGATGATTTTTTTAACCTGTTGGCCATCATCGGTATTGACCCTAACCAGATAAATTCCCGCATCTAAATTAATCCATTGCGGCACTTCGACCAAATCGGCATGAATCATTCCTTCAAACTTCCAGATCAGTTGTCCGCCTTCTGAAAACAAAGATATGGAGATATTTTTCGTCTGGTATTTTTTAATCCTTATGAAGAGTTCAGTTTGTGAAGGATTGGGTAATATATCAAACCATCCGCCTTCGGGATCCTCAATTCCAACCAGTTTTTTTACAAGCACATTAATCAGCAGTGTATCTGATCCGCAACTATTAATGGCGATAAGTTTTACCGGATAAGTATCATCAAACGGAAAGGTATGGGAAGGATTTGTAAGGTTACTGCCGGCACCGTTTCCAAAGTCCCAAATCCATGAACGGCCGTTTGAACTTGTGTTTTCAAAGAAAATAGTATAGCCGTTTCCCTGATTATAGGAAAATTCGGCGATCGGTTTCTTTTCTTCTCCGATTTCAACGGTATCCGACTTTGTAAGGCAACCTGAAGCATCGACAGCACTTACCCAGTATGATCCTCCGCCATTTATTTGAATGTTCTGACCATTCTCCCCATTGCTCCAGCTATAGCCAGAAAATCCCGGTGTTGCGGAAAGGCTGATCTGGCTTCCGGTGCAGATTACGCTGTCGTCGTAGCTGATCTTCAGGGTGCCGGTATTGGCATTGCGTACCTCAACCGGAGCAGATTTGCCGCGACAGCCATTCGCAGCCGTAGCCTCAAGAGTATATGTGCCGGGGATACTGACCTTCAGACTGATTTCGTTGCTTCCGTCAGACCACATGTAATTGCTGAAACCGACAGGGCCGTTAAGGTTCACCTGACCATTGCATAAAAAAACAGGCCCGGGAGGGTTGACTTCAATCTGAGGGGGAGGAGAATTCGTGATGGTGATGGAATTTGATACAACCTGGCAGCCATTGGGGTCTTTTGCTGTGAGGGAGTAATTACCCTGAGCGCTTACCGTGATGCTGGTTACGCCTGTGCTTCCGTCAGACCACGTGATATCGGTAAGTCCTGTTTCCGTCTGAAGTTGAACAGGGCCGTTGCACAGGTCACTGAAACCCGGAGCGGCAACAGAAACCTGCGTACTCACCTGCGGATGTAAGGCAATCACGGCAATCTGGGAGGTGTCGGCTCCGCCGCTGTTACTAACAATAACGTCATAATTGCCTGCATCGGCAAATCCTGCAGCAGGTATGACCAACTGTGACTGGTTTGCCCCGGGAATCTCTACCCCATTTTTTCTCCAGCGGTATTGCAGTAAAGGCGTACCGGAGGCGCTCACCGAAAGGGTGATTTGCTGTCCGCTGCATGCGGTCCGTCCGGAGGGGTCTGTTTGGATAACCGGGGGCTGTGTACCGCAGGGCAGTATGGTCACATCTACCGGGTCAGATGATCGGGGGCAAAGGGGATCTTCAATCACCACCTTATAAGATCCGGTCACTGTTGCTGAGTAGGTCTGCGCTGTTGCTTCAGGCCCCTGCAGCGGCACATTATCTCTGTACCAGCGTATGTTTGATTGAATCGAAGAGGTAAGTAAGACAGAAGTTGAAGGACAGTTATTTACCGCGATCGGATTCGGGAAAATCTGTGGCTTGACATTGTAATCGTAAATGAAAACCAAACCGCCGGTTGCCACATGGTCTCCCGCCAGAAAATTGATGCGATCAGTATTTGCGGTTCCCGGGGATGAGGAGTTTGCGGTTAGGTTGCCACTGTCCTGTTTTCTGCAAAGAAAATCCTGAGGATTGGCTCCCCTGATGCCTACCTGGAAACTGTAGGGCCGATCATTGCAGAATGCCGACTGGTCGCGGTGATGAATTTCAATCCGGTTCGGATGTGTTCCGGCAGGGTTGTTTTCATAGAGTCTGATTTGGAAATCAACGCGGTGATGATCAGGCGCTCCACCGCAGCCGTTTACTTTCGGATAGAAACCGATGAACTCGATCGCCACATAGCGGTTGGGGGAAGACCCAAATGTGTTATATTGGATCAGGCGCGGACCGAAGCCCCCGTTGGGAGGCACAGGAAATGCAGAAAGACTTGGATGCTGGTACAGATCGCATGCAAACCCCGCAATAACACCAAAGTTATTTGCCCCTAAACTTGGTACCGATAAAACATCGGGTGTTCCAGCCCCCGGAACAGGCCCGCTGCCGAACCATATATAGCCATTCGCACTGTAGCCGCAAGTAGAATATATATTTCCGTTGAAATTGAAATTAACACCTCCGGTAAAAAAAATCGAATTTCCTGAGCTGGCATTGTCCCACAGCGAAGCGGGACTCCAGGCAAACGAGCCGTTGCCTGTAACACCTATACTCTGATAGGGCCGTATTTCGGTACTTTCTGTATAGGCGCAATTAAACGCCGTTTGACCATGGGCGTTTTTTGCTGAAAACAGCAAGGTAAAAAGACCAATACCTGTGATGATGAAAAAAAGTAACTTTTTGCAGCTATAAACCATTGCCTGTTAATTGTGTTATGTTGACCCAACAAAAATAAACAGCTCCACCAATCAGGGATACCCATTTATCTAAACAGGTGTTTCATTGATCAAAAAAGAAAAAATGAAGGAGAAACACACGGCAAAACCATCTTCACCGTTGCGTACAAACAGTTACTCCAATAAGAGGTTCTTTTGTTTTTCATCCAAACTAACCACCTGGTTTGGAGTTTAAAAATTATATCCAAACCTCAGTGAACCTAAGATCAAGGGAGTTTCACCTACTTCTTTTACTAATTTTTCATCTTCAAAAATAGGCCATGGGTTTGATTTGTAGATTACTTCTGCCTCTTTTTACTTAAAAGCATTTTCTCCCGTGATGTCCATTCCGGTAATCAGCAGGTGAATATCATGGGTACCCTCATAGGTGATAACTGATTCGAGGTTCATCATGTGACGCATAATCGGATATTCACCTGTTATGCCCATCGCGCCGTGTATTTGTCTTGCCTCTCTTGCCGTTTGCAGCGCCATGTGCACATTGTTCCGTTTGGCCATGGAAATTTGTGCGGGTGTAGCTTTGCCCTCATTTCGTAAAACCCCGAGTCGCCATGCAAGCAGCTGTGCCTTTGTGATTTCTGTGAGCATTTCGGCAAGTTTTTTCTGCTGAAGCTGAAAAGCCCCCAATGGTTTACCAAACTGGCGGCGCTCCATGGCATAACGCAGCGCACTGTCATAACAATCCATTGCCGCGCCGATTACACCCCAGGCAATACCGTAACGGGCTGAATTCAGACAGCCCAGCGGGCCCTTTAGACCTTCAATGTCAGGCAGTATATTTTCCCGGGGTATCATAACATTGTCGAACACCAGTTCTCCGGTGGCAGAAGCCCTTAATGACCACTTGTCATGTGTTTCGGGCGTGGTAAACCCTTCCATGCCCCTTTCAGCGATCAGTCCGCGTATTTTGCCTTGCTCATCTTTGGCCCATACAATGGCTATATCGGCAAAAGGTGCATTTGAGATCCACATTTTTGAACCGTTCAGCACAAAATGGTCACCCCGGGCTTTGATATTGGTGAGCATGCTGCCGGGATCTGAACCGGCATCGGGTTCTGTCAATCCGAAACACCCCATCAGCTCACCGGTAGCCAGTTTGGGCAAATATTTCCTTCGCTGCTCCTCGCTGCCATATTTGTATATAGGGTACATAACCAGTGAACTCTGAACGGATGCCGTTGAGCGGATGCCTGAATCACCGCGTTCAATTTCCTGCATGATCAGGCCATAGGTAATCTGATCCATGCCCCCTCCGCCATATTCAACCGGTATATATGGACCAAAGGCTCCGATCTCTCCAAGGCCCCTGATAAGATGCAAAGGGAATTCAGCTTTTTGCGCTTGTTGCTCAATGATAGGGCTCACTTCTTTTTTTACCCAGGCCCTCACGGTATCTCTGATCAGTTTTTGTTCATCTGTGAGCAGATCGTCAATCTGGAAATAGTCATGTGCCTGAAATCTGTCGCTATACATAGTTATGGAATTTCCTGCAATAATAATCAATACTTTAGCAGCAGTGAATGCCTGATACTTTTCCATATATTTTCATCTTTCAGGCTGCCGATGATTCAATAGTGTGCGCTGCCGCTCATGAATTTAAGTAATTTTGCGCGCCTGAATTAAATGTAAATCCGACATGATTAAGACCATCGCCTCCCTGTTTGGAAAAATACTTGGCAGCAAAGCCGAGCGTGATCTCAGGGAAATCAACCCGCTGCTGGACCAG
>JBIICM010000021.1:0-20638 GCA_044238875.1 Flavobacteriales bacterium
GTGTTCCCATCCTCCATGAATAGCAAAATTTTATTGCCGTGCTGCCGTGCTGTTCCGCCAAGACTTTGCGCAGATTCAAGCCCGGTTCCCAGGTTCGACTGTTTCAGGTCGGAGAGCCTGTTAAATATCAGTATCTGAAGGCGGGTTTCAAGTCCGTAATTGAAGCGTTGCTCAAGCTTTGGCAGCCATGCAGCGGTGTTTTGCGCCACCTGAAGGGCGTTCTCCTTTCCACCGGCATAAAAAAATACGTCGAAACGCTCATACCTGTAAAACGACCAATCAAAAGGATGGTACTGAATGCGGTTTTTACCGAATTCCATCTGAGATCCGGCATAAAACTGAGCCTTCCCTTGCAAAGCAAGCAAGAGGGCAATCCATATGAATATTCCAGGTCCGGTTGTACGCACTGAATTGGTAAAATTACAAATTGAGGAATTACCTATGAGATAGAACTTTCACTGAATTCAATTTTAATTAACGTTCACTCAACCCAGTTTTTTGCTGGATGGTCGACTACCAGACAATCCGAGCTGTTTTTCGTTGTTTTCATCACGGGAAATCAGTACTTTTGTAATTGTTAAATCGGAAAATATGGTAACTGTTACAATCAAAGAATCTACGAAACAGGCGAAGGCATTTATTGAATTGATGCGCACTCTTCCCTTTGTGGAATTTCATACCGATTTGTCCTCGGCCCATTATGATCCCAAGTTTGTTAAGAAAATCAAGGCTGCTGAAAAAAGAGGCCAATACAAAGAAATTGATCCCGAGAACGTATGGGAAAGTATCGGGTTAAAATAGAAAAATTAGCAGAGTCGCATCTGAGGCAACATTACAGATCTGGAAATAAAGCAATCATTATCAAATTGCAAAAAATCCTGTTTGAACTTTCTATACATCCATATAAAGGAGAAGGCCAGCCTGAACAATTAAAACATGAATTAACAGGATTTTGGTCCAGAAGAATTAACAGGAGAGACAGATTGATTTACAAAGTGGAGGAAGAAGTTGTAACGGTTCTGGTTATCTCCGCCATGGGCCATTACTCAGACAAATAAGCCAGTTTTGACCTTACAGATAGTATTACTGTCTATCAGAAATTATTTCAGCGCTTCACACCGTACGATTTATGTTAAATGTAACTTCTTTCACCTTCAATCCGTTTCAGGAAAATACATATCTGCTATGGACGGATACCGGCAACTGCCTCATCATTGACCCGGGTTGTTACGGAAAAGAAGAAGAAATGACCTTGGCGACCTTTATTCAGGAAAACAAGCTGAATCCTGTCCGCCTGATCAATACCCATTGCCATATAGACCATGTTTTGGGTAATCCGTTTGTGCATCAGCGCTGGGGTCTCACACCTGAGATACATCCGCTTGAACAGTCCCTGCTTGACGCCGTGCCGCAATACGGTATGATGTGGGGTATTAGATCTGATCAGCAGCCTGAAACAAAACACACCCTGTTGGATGGATCCGCCGTTGACCTTGACGGACATACATTGCAGGTATTATTCACCCCGGGGCATTCTCCCGGTGAAATCTGCCTGTTCTGCGCCGAAGAAAAAATTCTCATTGCCGGAGATGTGTTGTTTCATGAAAGCATCGGCAGGACAGACCTGCCTGGCGGGAATTACCCCCAGCTGGAGCAAAGCATCAGACAGCGGCTTTATACGCTGCCCGATGAAACGAAGGTTTATCCGGGCCATGGTACCTCCACCACGATTGACCATGAAAAACGTTTCAATCCTTTTGTGAAACCTTGATCTGTTATCTCAAAAAAATCAAAATCATACTGATAAATTTATGGATACTCAAAGGGATAGGGTATAGTATATTTACGCCATGAAAAGACCTGATTTCTCGAGTCTGAAGATTGGTTTTTCCGATATTTCCGCAAACGACCCCGCCCGTGATCCATGGGTGAGTCCTGAAAATATCGCCATTAAATCCGTTTACAGAAAAGAAGACATACTTCACACTGACCATATCGGCTTCGGAGCCGGCCTGACCCCATTTCTGAGGGGTCCCTATGCCAGCATGTACCTGAACAGGCCTTGGACCATCAGACAGTATGCAGGCTTTTCAACAGCAGAGGAGAGTAACGCTTTTTACCGGCGCAATCTCGCTGCCGGACAGAAAGGCCTGAGTGTCGCCTTCGACCTTGCTACCCACCGGGGCTATGACAGCGACCATGAGCGTGTTGTCGGCGATGTTGGGAAAGCAGGCGTTGCAATTGATACGGTAGAGGACATGAAAATCCTTTTTGATCAGATACCCCTTGATCAGATGAGCGTTTCAATGACCATGAACGGGGCCGTGTTGCCTGTGATGGCATTTTACATTGTGGCAGCCGAAGAACAGGGCGTGTCGCAGGAAATGCTGTCCGGGACAATTCAAAACGACATCCTCAAGGAGTTCATGGTGCGCAATACCTATATCTACCCTCCGGGGCCAAGCATGCGCATCATAGCCGATATCTTCGCCTATGCATCGAAGCGGATGCCTAAATTCAATAGCATCAGCATCAGTGGCTATCACATGCATGAAGCCGGCGCAACAGCCGACATCGAACTGGCATACACCATCTGTGACGGACTTGAATATGTCAGGACAGGGCTTGCTGCCGGGCTCAAAATTGATGATTTCGCCCCCCGTCTTTCCTTCTTCTGGGGCATTGGCATGAACCATTTTATGGAAATCGCCAAGATGCGCGCCGGAAGAATGCTATGGGCCAAACTGATCAGCCAGTTCGCACCATCGTCGGAGAAGTCGCTGATGCTGAGAACCCATTGCCAGACGAGCGGATGGAGCCTCACCGAGCAGGACCCTTACAATAACATTACACGCACATGCATTGAAGCCCTGGCGGCGGCAATGGGCGGCACGCAAAGCCTGCATACCAATGCCCTTGATGAAGCCATTGCGCTGCCAACCGATGCCTCTGCGAGAATCGCCCGTAATACACAGCTGTTTCTGCAATATGAAACAGGAATCACCAAAAGTGTTGACCCCTGGTCAGGTTCGTATTATGTAGAATATTTAACCCAGAAGCTAGCTGAAAAAGCCTGGCACCTGATTGAAGAAGTTGAACAACTCGGCGGTATGGCCAAAGCCATAGAAACCGGATTGCCCAAAATGCGCATTGAAGAGGCCGCTGCCAAAAAACAGGCGCGTATTGACGCGGGAAAGGAAGTAATTACAGGGGTGAACCGTTTCACCACTGAAAACGAGCAGCCGCTTGATATACTTGAGGTTGACAATACAAAAGTGCGTGAAAGTCAGATAAAGCGGCTTGACAATGTGCGAAAAAACCGCGATCAGGAAAAGGTTCAAAAATCGCTTGATGCCATTCGTGAAGCAGCCATGAAAGGCCATGGAAATCTGCTTGAATTATCTGTTGAGGCAGCCCGCAACCGTGCCACGCTTGGTGAAATATCACTGGCTCTTGAAAATGTTTACGGGCGTTATCAGGCAACCATCAGACCCATATCAGGCATATACTCCAATGAGGTGAAAGACAATACTGAACTTGAAAAAGCCAGGCAAATGGCTGATAACTTCGCGGAAATGGCAGGGCGTCGTCCGCGGATCTTGGTGGCCAAAATGGGACAGGATGGTCATGACCGCGGCGCAAAGGTTATTTCAACCGGTTTTGCCGATATTGGATTTGATGTTGACATCGGCCCCCTGTTTCAGACCCCGGCTGAAGTTGCAAAACAAGCCCTGGAGAATGATGTGCATGTGCTGGGCATCTCTTCACTGGCGGCTGGTCATAAAACCCTGATTCCGCAGGTGATCGAAGCACTGAAAAACGCAGGGCGGGAAGATATTGTTATTGTTGCAGGGGGCGTCATCCCTCAGCAGGATTATCAGTTTCTATTTGACCAGGGTGTTTCAGCGATTTTTGGCCCGGGAACGCGCATCCCGCTTGCGGCACAGGAGGTTCTCGGGATTCTCATTGAAGGATACAGGTAACTGATGTTAAATAGCGCTTGAACGCGGGGATTAAGGGTTTTTCTGCCCGGGGACAGCACCCGCTGTCCCCAGTTCAAAGTTACAAATACGGGCTGATTCAAATGTTAAGCTAAGCATTTTGACACGCTTAGTTATAGACAAGCTTGTTGATAAATCCGTCAATATTTTGCCATAGTTTTGGTCGCAAACATTTTTTGACGATATTTCCGGCATGTTTGCAGCACATAATCTGAAGCTACTTAGAAAAATGCGCGGCCTTTCACAGGAAGAGGTTGCCCTAACATTATCTATCAAAAGAACTACCCTGAGCGGTTACGAGAATGGTTCGGCAGAGCCTAATTTTGAGAACCTGCTGAAACTGGCCGATTTTTACCATATCGCGATTGACAGTCTGATCAGAAAGGAGCTGAAGCCCGATGAAAACCATCCGGAATCAAATAATACTTTTGATCTTGCAGGAACCTCGCTGCGTGTAATTGCTACAACAGTTGACCGGAACAATCAGGAAAACATTGAGTTGGTTCCGATAAAAGCCCGAGCGGGTTATACCGCGGGCTATGCAGATCCTGAATACATCGCAGTATTACCAACATTTCAATTGCCGTTTCTGTCGCCCAACCGAAAATACCGCACTTTTCCGATTATTGGCGACTCTATGCCCCCTGTTGCCGATGGCTCATGGGTTACCGGAGAGTATCTGCAAAACTGGAATTTTATTCAAAACGGACAGCCATACATATTGGTCACCGCTGACGAAGGCATTGTTTTCAAGACTGTATATAACCGTATAGAGAAGTCAGGGACTCTTTTACTATGCTCCACAAACCCTGCCTATGAGCCTTATGAAATTGACATCAACGCGGTAAAGGAAGTATGGAAGTTTGTTCATTATATCAGTAATGAACTACCCGAACCCAATCTTAGCAAAGAAGAGCTGTCAGAAACCGTTATGGAATTGCAGCGGGAAGTTAGTTTGCTCAAGAATGCTATAAGGCAAAAAAAACAGGCATCCGGATAACCAAATGCCTGTTTTAATGAATTGATTGTTGATTATTTAACTGTAAATAAGCGGGTGGTTGTTGAACGACCTGACTGATATTGCACAAAATAAACTCCCGAACCATTTACCAAGCGGCTCAGATCAATGGTATTCTGACCTTGACTCAGTGAAACGTTCACAAGGCCCAGCAATTTGCCGGCACTGTCCATCACACGGATCATACCCTCCTCTTTTTGACCGGCATAACAACTGAAATGAACAACACCTTCTGAGGGATTGGGAAATATACTCCACTGCATGGCCTGCGCGCCTTCTTCAATGCCAAGTGGAATCTCCACTACATCAGATAAGCCTCTGGGAAGAATTCTGAAATTGCCGAATGCAAAGGTGATGATACCGGTGATATTATAGCGGCGCCCCACAACCGGCGTATAGCGGAACAGAAGCGTATCAACAAGCAGCTGGCCAGACCCGTCGTTGGCCGGCCATACCTTGAAGTTATTCGGTATAGAGGTTGCCTCAGCATTCATAGCCTTTACCAGCACTCCTTCATACTGCTCTGTGCCCAGCACTGCTGTTGTAGCAGTATGGGCTGCCGGCAGTGTGTTGCCAGAAGAAACTTTATTGAATCCGCTCACCTGCGATAGCTGGGTTACACCAAAATATTCCTCTACAGTACCTGTAATGGTTATACTATCGCCGACAGCTGCTGTTGCGCTTCTTGCAGGATCGTAAACAAATATTCCATTCCAGGCGCCCTCTCCGGATTGCAGGTAATATCCTCCGTTAGGATTGGGTTTCACGGCTGTTATAATTCCGCCGGTGGTAACACTATTTCCTTTCAGGGGTGAGTCACCTGCTGCTTCGGAGGTAAACTGAATCGCATAGATTTTTACAGGCTCAACCGATGCAGAAGTAATGGCCACACTGTCAATTTGCAGGTGGTTATTTGCTGCATTTGTGCTTTTGATTGAAAAAATAAATTGTGCATTAACAGTGGTTGTATCTGCAATTATCGACTGATTAACTTCAATCCAGTCCTGACTGTTCACATTCGAATACGCACTATACTTATAGCCGAAATCAGCATTGCCTAAATCATTATCGAACAACCCAACCCGTATATCACCTTTACCCCTTACAAAATATTTAAAACGATATTCAACGCCCTCTTCAACGCTCACCACATTTGAAGAAAATCTTTTATGGCTATTTGAGCGATTTTGCAATTGAACAGCGGAGGTTCCATACACCGTGCCGGTTGTTACCTGTGAAATTGAGTCTTTGCCAAGGCTAGTTGTTGATCCCTGCCAACCTTCCGGTTTTCCGTTAGACCATACTTCAAAACTGTTGGTAATAATTACCTGTGAAGAAATGCTACCTGCGAAAAGTAGCGCAGCGAGCATACAAAAGATTGTAAATTTATTTTTCATGAGTTGTTGGTTTATTGGTTTTAGTCTCTGATGTAAATATCATCCAATGCAGATGTGCCTGTTTTTCCTTCAGGTGCACCGCCTGTGTACCTGAATGCGATGAAAAAATTTCCGGTATAACCCTGTGGTAAATAACCAGTCAGATCAATATCGTTTGAATTCACCCATGCATAGTTTCCGCTTGTCTGGCCCGCAAGGTTCGCTGAAATGTTTGTCCATGTTGCACTTGCTGGATTAATGCCGTCAAAATTTGTACTTATCATGACTTCAAGTGAGTTATGTGTCCAAAAAGCTACAGCTGATTTGAAAGAGAGTTTCTTGGTCGAACTTGCGATAACCGGAGGTGTTATCAGCCAGCTAAGGTTAGCGGCATCTGTTGACTGGAAAGATCCGATTTGCACATATTTTTCAGTGTTGTTAAAAACCCTTCCTCTCCAGTAGCGCGTTCCGGTGGTGGCGATATTCAACCAGCCCGGAGCTGCAAAATCAGTATTGTTGCCGGCATTGTCAAATGCTTCCTGCACTGTAGCCACAGGTTTTACCGGCCCGCCTCCTGTACATCTGTCAGCCTGCATGTCAAGTTCTGCAGGATTTCGTATATACAACTGCATATCACCGTTAAACTCACTTACCACAGCCACCAGTGAACCATTGCCCTGGGGCACAACCTGATTGGCGAAGCTGGCATATCCGCTTGTTCTGACGATAACTGTTTTACCATTACAGTCAGTAAGGGTGCGGTTCTGGGTTGTCTGATTTACAGCATCTGCCCAGGTTTTACCAAGGTCAGCAGCAGTGAACTCTGCGTTACTAATTTTAACCAACCGCGCCTGTAAACCGGGCAACTGATCAATAGTAGCCTCAATGGGAACACGTTTTTTTCCGGTGGCCTGCTTGATAACATTGTTATCTGCACTCACCGAATCGAGTTGGATCATGCCATTGTATTTACTGATGTAGCAGTTTTTCAAGTAAATACGAATGGAATCACCTTCATAGAGGCCGCCGGCATTGAGCAGTCGCACATTTATTGCTCCTGTATTGTCTTCAATGAAAATGTTCTTGTAAAGATTGCCGCTGCGTTCATCCGCGGTGACAACTGCATAAACTGATGAGTCACCGGTGATTTTTACTGTTTTGGTTACATACAATGCCCTGAGTTCGGCAATGGTTAATACGCTTCCAACAGGCAATGTTTTTTGCGGAGGGGTATCGTATTCTTTTTTACAGGCTGTAAAGAAGAGAAGAACAGAACCCAGTATGAAGAAAATAAAATGCCGGAATCTTTTCATTTGAGTGATTTTTTAGAATCTGTAAGAGATAACAAGGTTATAGATGGCGCCAAGATTGTAAACCAGCTTTTGCGGAAACTTATTGATATTATCAGGATCGTAACGAAGCTGCTCAAATGCAGACACAACAAACTGTTGGTTATTGAAGGCATTGTTTACGTTAAGGCTTACATTCAGTATATTACTGCCAAATCTGAATGATTTCCCAAGGGATAAATCAACAGTAACTGCCGGATCAAATTTTTCCTGTGTGAGCATCTGATCCCATTGAGGGTCAGAAACAACAAACTTTTTAATGGCATCAGCACTTCGCCTGTCAGGATTGGGTTCGGCATAAATGTCATCGAAATAATTCACATATATCCCGCCCCACCAACCTTTACGGCCGCTGTAGCGAACGCCAAGGTTTACTGCTGTTTGGGGCATCCCCCCTACCCTGTAGTTTTTTAAATAAATCACCCTGTTTTCAGCAAGCAGCTGAGCAGAGTTGTCTCTGACGATAGTGGCTGTTGGCCTTGAATTGTAAACGTAAATACCGCGTGAAGCCACCAGTTGAACGGTAAACGGTCCGTAAACACTATGTTCTGCAGCAAATTCAAGACCCTGATTTAGCTGCCCCAAACCTGTCATTGTATAGTTGACAAGGTTTCTGAATTCATCATGGTAAAAATTACGGTACCAAACCTGATTGCTGAATTCAGTATGGAACCAGCTGATGCGCAATTTGAAACGCGGGTATCTTATCTGGTAATTCAGGTCGTAGGATGCCACCGTTTCACTTTTTAAACCGGGTACCAGATCCGGCCTTGTTCGTGGTGAAAGAAAAGCATCTCTCGACAGGGGCGCACGGTTATAATAGGCCATGTTCGCATAAAGATAATGTCGGCCGTTTATTTTCCAAGTAAAACCAGCCTTTGCTCCTCCGTTAGTATAATTTTGTTTATCAGCATTACCGAATGAAGTGGCAGGAAATCTACCGTTTAACATATTACCCTCCCGCCAGAAGCTGGTGTTTGAGAGATTGGCGGAAAGGTAGGCTTCCCATGATTTTGTAGTATATTCAAACTGGGCAAAGCCCATATACTGATGCTGATGAATGTTGTAATCAAAACCAAACCTATCACCCTTATAAATCACGTTATTCGGATTGTTCAGGTCATTCTCTGCCGCATTCGGATCAGCAAAATCGCGCTCTGCAAACTGATCTACATCAAGCCAGAAATCGCCGCCCAGTAAGTCGTTCATTACCTTGTAGTTGCGACTTCTGTAAAAGAGCCCATTCATGCCTGCCGAAACCTTCATTCGCTCATTCAAAGATCTGGATCCCAGCAACGTAAGGCCACCCTGCCGGCGATCGATAACGGATTCCTCGAGCACATATTTTGACCTGTTACCAGTCAGTACCTGACCAGACTGACCATCGGGATTACTGACCTGATAAAGGTTTTTTGAGTTGGCGAAATAAAACTGATCCCAGTTTAGCTGTCGTGTGTTTACATCGGTTTGCCAGTTATTGGTGAAGGATGCTGCAAGACCAGGGTCGGTTTCAGTGTAATAGCTGGGCAGATAACGGTAATAGTCAGGCCGGGGATCGGCTGCTTCATACCAGTTCAGATTAGTATAGCCGTTGCGACCAAAAGAGTAGTACAGAGAGGCTGTAACTTTCGTTTTCTCATCGGGCTTAAAGATATGACTCAGAATAAAAGCCGGCATGTGGTTGGTACTCACCCTTGCATTTCGTTTTTTGCCGTTCTGGTATCCCCAGTTGGGGTTATAAAAATTTGATCCTGCCAGGTCATAGGCCTCCTGCGTCGCAAATCCCTGACGCCCCTGGGTGATTGGGGCTCCAAATGCAATCAGGTTTAGACTATGGCGGCTATTAAACTTCTTTTCAGCCGCCGCGAAGTAACTCCAGGCATCGAAAAAAGTACCTTCCACAAAACCTTCTTCCGCCCATCTTCTTGAGCCTGAAACGGTGAAGGCCCAACCTTTTTCATTGTAGCCTGTTGAATGGGTAAACATAAGGCGGTGCCTGAAAATACGGTTTGAGCTGGCATAAGAAATGGATGATCCGGGACGCATATTGCCGGCGCGGGCTTCTATGTGAGAGTATCCGCCGACACCTGAAAAGGTGTAGCGACTTTCCTGCAAGTAGGGCCGCATCTCCTGAAAACGGGTTACATCATTCAAACCGCCCCAGTTGGCGAAGGTAGCCAGCCCGGTTTCCACATCATTCAGTCTTACACCATTGATCAGCACATCAAAATTTTCGGTACTGTATCCCCTTATTCTGAATCTTGCTGTTCCAAAGTGGAAACCGGCAGTATTTGCATACAAATCACGTGATGACTGAAGTAAGCCCGACACATCCTGACCCCCACGGTCTGAATCAGCGTCATCTCCGCTCACACTGAATAAAGGAATACGGTTGATGTTACTTGAATCAGGTTTCAACAACGTGTCCTGCTGAGAGATGGCCTGACCTGAAAATACCACCAAAACCGGTAAGGCAAGAAATTTTATGAACCTCACAAAAACAATTTTCGGGCTGTAAATATAGGATTATGGGACAGCCCTCCTGCAAGAATACAATTTTTAAGCATTCATTTAACACGGGCTTAACATAAAAAATCGGGCAGCAATTTTAATATATGTATTTTTCGCAACGTTGAAAGAAAGGATAATCATGAACCCAATAAACAAACTGATGATAGGCTTACTGCTTATTTCATTAAGCGGACTGTTAAATGCACAGGATAAATCAAAGAAATACGAGGTGGCATGCATCGGGTTCTATAATGTGGAGAATTTGTATGACACCGAAAATGACCCGGCTGTAAACGATGAGGAATTTCTTCCTGAAGGCGGCAACCGGTGGACAAATGAGCGTTATCGGGAAAAACTCACACATATGAGTCAGGTTATAAATCAGCTGGGAACAGATGCCAGTGCAGACGGTGCATTGCTGATTGGTCTGGCAGAAATAGAGAACCGCAGGGTGGTTGAAGACCTGATTGCGCAGCCCGGACTGAAGGAAAAGAATTTCGGGATCGTTCATTATGACGGACCCGACCGGAGGGGTGTGGATGTTGGGCTGATTTACCGTAAGAATTTCTTTACTGTGGAATCATCGCGCAGCATCAGACTTACAAACCCTGCTGACACGAGTTTCAGAACACGTGACCAGTTGCTGGTAACCGGTAAACTGGGGGGAGAAAGAATACATGTTATGGTTGCCCACTGGCCATCAAGAAGGGGTGGAGAAAAGGCCAGTGCCCCTTTACGCATGCTCGCCGCTCAGGCCGGACGGCGCATTATTGACTCAATACTAACGGCAGAACCTCAGGCCAAGATCGTTTATATGGGCGATCTGAACGATGATCCGGTGAACAAAAGTATTACTGTCGGTTTGCGCGCCAGGGGATCAAAAGACAAGTTAAAACCCAGAGAAATGTTCAATACAATGTATGGTTTTTATAAGGATGGCATCGGCACGCTGGCTTATCAGGATGCCTGGAACCTTTTTGACCAGCTGATCATCACCCAGGGATTTTTGCACGAAAACGAGGGGTTTACCTTTAGCAAATCAAGAATTTTCAACAAACCCTTTGTGAGACAGCAGGATGGTAATTTTGACGGATATCCCTGGAGAACCTTTGTTGGTGGCCGATATGACGGAGGTTACAGTGACCATTTTGCTGTTTATCTGATCCTGATGCGACCGTTGAAACCCTGATTCAGGGGCTCACCACAATCCTGAAAACAGCCTTTTTTGTCTGCGTATCTGCCACCAGAAAATAAACGCCATCGGCTATACCCTCCAAGGGGAACTCAACTGGCTGAAGGGTGGCTGCTTGCTGTTTTGTTTTAATCACACGACCGTTCAGGTCAGTGAGGCGCAATGAAACAACAGTTGAGGCTGTTTCAGGAACCAAAATAAAAAGTTGTGCTCCTGCAGGGTTAGGAAAAACCTGCCAGTTACTTTCGGGCATGCTGCCTTTACTGATGCTTACATTTCTGCCTGTATATCGCTTGAACATCCATGAGAAAGCCTGATAAAACTGGTTAACAATATCAGCATCATGAACGATCAGGGTGTTCTCATCATTTCTTAATTCGGCATTGTTACTCCAGTTGTGCGATCCGGTTAACAGCTGCGGATCTGAACCGGAGGCCGTGGCATCAGCCAATACGAATTTATGGTGCATGATACCACTAAATCCATTGTTGCTGGTCATCCTGTCGAACCATAAGGCGTCTTTCAGCTGACGCCAGATCTGTGGAGCCGGCTGACTGGCAGCAGAATCTTCAGTAATGCCGTAAACCTCTGTAACTCCCTGAATGATACGGGTTGAAATCGCATTGGCGATGTCATTACGGGTAATGATCATTGAAGCAAAGGCCAGATCTGCATTGGCTGAGTTGATTACCCCGATAATCTGTGCGTTGGTGCCGTCAGACGGACTAAAATAGGCTCTGACACGGCGTCCGCCGATATTAAACTCATGAGGGGTATTATCCGTCTTCTCCGGACCAAATTTCGAATTGGCTGCGTTTGGCTGAGCCCCAGAAGATCCGAACATTTCTTCAAACTCAATTTTGTATGCCCTTGCCAGTGCCTGATCACGAAGGATGATCACATTGTTTTCATCCGGCCCGTTGAGCTGATCAACCGACCAATTGGTTGAACCCGTCCATACCAGCGCACGGTCAGGATCTTCTGCATCGGCATCAATCACCACAAATTTATTGTGCATAATGCCGTATGCAAAACCTGTTTTACTTTCAATTTTACCGATCTGCGCCGAAACATTGGGCATGAGCGTGTTTGATGATTCGCTGTCGTAAACAATTCTCACCTGTACACCACGTGCATGGGCATTGTTCAAGGCTGCGGCAATATTTGAAAGGCTGTTTGAGGCGGAAGCATTGTATATGGCAATATCAATCGTTTCTTTTGCCCTGTTCAGGTATGCAATCAGCGTATCATCCACCAACCTGTTAAGGTATCTGGCCGGGGTTTGGGTGGCTACCGCTTTATCCACTTCATGGTTGAAATAAACCAATACTTCTCCTGATGACATAGATTGGGTTGAAAAAAGGGTGGGCACTGTGCTGAAGGTATCTCTTCCGCCTACTGCAAAAAATTGAACCCTGTAAAACCGAGCCGGCTCACCCTCACCGAATACCCACCTGAAATTCTTTTGCCCCTCGCCCAGCATTGTTTTTCCCGCATGGGGCGCATGGTTGGCCGACCAGGTGACCCAGGCCTCATCAGCCGCTTGGGTTAGTTCCCACGAAAGAGTAAAGCCTTCTGTATTTATATTTTCAACGGCAACCGGCGCTGAAAGCGATAGTTTTTGTGCAATGGCGCTATTGTTCGATAGCATGATAGCCAACAACAGCAGGAGCAGTTTGAATTTCATCGTGGCCAAATATAGTAAGCCTTTATCCGGTACCATTAAATTCTATGAGGATTTAAAGAAAGATAAACAATTTCTTTAACCGGAAGTTCTCACCCGGATGAAGTTAGCCTGGCAATTAGTAGCTGCTCTCAATAAACAGTTCAGGGTTATAACTTAGTTTGATGTTATAATAGTTAAAGTCTGTATCGCTGGGGTTTTCTGCTTCGATGAGGTCAATCACGGCATCTTTAATGGGAATTGGTTCAAAAAACAGACTGAACACACACCAGTCGGCGGTGGAAGAGAAATGATGATGTGCTGGATAGATGGGTATGTTTTTCGCATCGGTAAGGCGGTACCGTTTCTCGGATCCTTTTACCTGAATAAAGGTTTCAGGGGCAATGCGAATCCACCCTCCCCGTATATAGAGCCAGGGCGCCACATAACCAAAATCGATACGGGTATAGTTTTCGCCAAGCAATACCCGGAATATTTTCGGATTCATTTTGGTTTGATTTCCAGCATCAAATGAAGCCAGATAAGTTTTGGGAGCCTTTTTAATCATGTGGTAAGTTTCTGTGTGAATTTAATGAACCATTTAGGATAGACAATTTCAACATGCCTGCCCTGTGAAAGAAAATAACGGGCCAGTTCAATGGAAGGGATCAACTCAAAGGTAATGTTGGAGGTGCCATGGTTTTCCTTTTTTATCTTCTGACTTTCATGCAACGGATACGCCTGAAAATAATGCGTGCCCAGCTGGCTGACATGAATCTTAATTTTCTCCTTTCTTTTAAGGGGTATCGGAAACACCCCGTACACATCATTCAGATACCCTTTTGTTACAACTTCATCTGTGATAATGAATTTTTTGCTGATCAATATGGGTTCTGATATGCGGTCAAGCCCAAACGTTCTTACCTCATCATGCGACTCAGAATATCCGATCACATACCAGTGGTTATCAAATTCCTTGATCAGAAATGGGTGAAGCAGGATATGATTGAACTTCCTTTTTTTATAAGAAAAATGAATAAACGAAACCGCATATTGATCTTTGCAGGCCTTATAAAGCAGGTCAAAATGTTCGAATCCCCTTGAAACCGGGGGCAACATAGTTTGCAAAACAGGTGGCTGCTTCGTCAGGGTATTTTCCCCTTCAAGGGTGGCCGAAAATAGTTTCTCTACGGCATGATTAAATTTATCACTAATGCGGGAACCACCAATTGAACGGATGATTTCCAGCGCTTCACCAATCGCATCAAGCTCTTCCCTCCGAAGCGAGACCCCCTGAATGGAATAGTTGGGATCATCATAATAATATCCCTTTTCTAACCTGGAATAGCGAATGGGAGCACTGAACCCTTCTGGAGGGGGCAAACGCATATTTGCCAGATCTTTCTGAATGGTCTCCGGTGAGGGCATGAAATCAAGTTGCTCGAAGCAGGACCCGATGATGGCTTCCATGTCGGGAAATTTGCGTCTGGTATTGCGCAGCAGACTGTCGATTACCTTGTAACGCCCGAAGGCACTTTTGCTATGATTCACGAAATTTTTTTCAGGAAAATTATAAAAAATTTCTTTCCGTATACATAATACGGTTTTATGTTTGCTCTTTGTACCCTCAAACAAACTGTAAACAATAATCTATATAATGGACGCAAACGAGCTTAAAGCCAAAATTGATGAAGCTGAATTAAAGCTGATAAAGATTCAGCAGGAGAAAAATAAAGCCATAGAAAAGCAGCGGTATAATTGGGCCGCAAAATTGCGGGATCAGGAAAAAGACCTAATTGAATACCTGGAGATTATGCAAAATAAGCTATCGAAGGCCACTGAAGATGTTGCCCCGCCAAATACAGATAAACAGCCTGATTAAAATTACCGCAACCACTTTAGCAAATGGGGCAAAATTATTCAATGATAAATCCGGCGAAAATACTGCTGGATAACCTGCATGATCTTTACCAGCTTGAGCCCGATTATAAGAGCTGGAAGGCAGAGAAATTCGTAACCGGATCCTACAGAAATTATTTATTACAGCAGATACATGCTTCACTTGCAGCCTTGAAAATGGGAGCAGATTTACAGGTTATTTTTCATGGAGATTTTATGTTAAACTATGAAATTGATACGGTGGGACTATTCAGCCGGACAGCCCTGTTACAAAAAGCAATGCCAGAACGGCGTGCCTTGTTATTTGAAATACGGAAACAAGATTGGCCATCTTTTTTCTCAAGAATTTTAAAATATTCACTAAAAATCCATGAGGTACTTTGTTTCAATATGGGAGTTGCTGTAGCATCCGGACTTTATGGCTGTGCCGTAAATTATACCGAAGCCATCAATGAAGAAATCCTCGGGGTATCAAATGAAACCTATGATCTGCTGATTTACCTGCTGAATCCAAACCAGATCAAATTTACCCTTGCTGAAATGAACAGGTATTTCAACTACCCCCAGTTAAATATACAAAAGCTATATTGGGATGAATTTTGAGAGGGATAAAAACAATGGATATCTGGGCCAGTGAAATTGGATATTAGGGCAACTGAGCTTCTGCCATGAATTTTCATAATGGAACCGGAAATGAAAGCCTCAACTTTTGTCAGCTTCCTGCTCTTTTAGAGCCACAGAAACTGGCTTATGGCGTATATGGATTGTTACATTTCTTGCAAATTTAAAGGTAAAAACACCAGTCCGCTTTTAAAGAATCTTACCAGCCTGTTGATCGTCAAAAAGTAATATTTGCTTGGTTATTTTTTTTGTAGGGCCTACTGAAAAACACTCAATGAATTTAATTTAAGTAGTTTAATAACCGTTTGAGACGATTTAAATGCAAGGCTTTTAGGGCTGTTTGTTTAATTCCTGTGCAGATGACCTTTTAAAATCTTAATCATTTCGTTAGCCAGAAATACACCATCTGCTTCGTTGCCCGCGGCTCGCAGTATTCAATATACAGCTTCGCCTTGTCGCCTCGCATCTGGCGATGCTGCTGCGCGATCTGGCTTTTTCAGCAGGCCCTATGTAATAGTAGGCAAGAGACAGCAAATCAGATTTTTCCTGCTCAGTTCGAGCTGTTCCGATATGCCGAAGGATTACTGTTTTCAATTTTATCGCCGTGTGCCAAACAACATCACTACCTTATTGCTTTTTTGAAGCTTAAGCATCTTATTTTCAAGTACTCGATGAATTATGGTCTGCATATTCGTTTTTTCTATTCTCTAAATTACGCGATATTTAGTTATTGCAATAGCAATATTTCGCCGAATTTAGCGATTAATGGTTGGGGCACCCAAAAAAGCGGAACCAACGAGACGCCTTTATCTTTTGAAAATTAGATCTTTAGCTGTTTCATTCAGATTAATACCGCAGCCGGCTATCCCTAAACCCTTATCCCCCCATTCCGGAAATAATTGACCCCTTAATCCGATAACTTCCCCTCCGGTCGGCCCGTAAGCGCCAGAATAACAGTGTTTTGATATTAATTAGTAGTACTGAACATCAACTGCCTGAAGAAGAAGGCTTATATTTGCTGACAACATTAAATTACAATCATGAGTAAAGGCCCTGTTTCGCAATTCATTGAAAAGCATTATCTGCATTTTAACGCAGCGGCGCTTGTGGATGCTGCCAAAGGTTATGAAGCGCATCTTACTGCCGGCGGTAAAATGATGATTACCCTGGCGGGGGCCATGAGTACCGCTGAGCTGGGCAAATCGCTGGCTGAGATCATCAGGCAGGGTAAGGTTGACATTATTTCTTGCACAGGCGCCAACCTTGAAGAAGACATCATGAACCTTGTGGCGCACAGCCATTACAAACGGGTGCCGCATTACCGTGACCTGAGTCCGCAGGATGAGTGGGACCTGCTTGAAAACGGCTTTAACAGGGTAACCGATACGTGTATTCCGGAGGAGGAAGCGTTCAGGCGCATTCAGCAGCATATCTACAAACAGTGGAAAGGTGCACAGGACGCTGGAGAGCGATATTTCCCGCATGAGTACATGTATAAAATGCTGCTTTCAGGTGAAATGCAGCAGTATTATGAAATTGACCCGAAAGACTCCTGGATGATTGCTGCCGCCGAACGTAATCTCCCGATTATTGTACCGGGCTGGGAAGACTCAACCATGGGAAATATTTTTGCCTCCTATGTAATCAAAGGCGAGTTGAATGCCTCTACCATGAAGTCGGGCATAGAATACATGGTTTGGCTGTCAGACTGGTACAGAAAAAATTCTGCCGGTAAGGGCGTCGGGTTTTTCCAGATTGGCGGCGGCATTGCCGGTGACTTCCCGATTTGTGTTGTGCCGATGATGTACCAGGATCTTGAATGGCATGATGTGCCTTTCTGGTCATATTTCTGTCAGATTTCAGATTCAACCACCTCTTACGGATCGTATTCGGGAGCTGTGCCAAATGAGAAAATTACATGGGGCAAACTGGATATCAATACCCCCAAATACATCGTTGAATCAGACGCTACCATTGTTGCTCCGCTGATATTTGCCTGGTTGCTCGGCTGGTAAACGCTCAGTTTGCCAGCGTGTAATACAAAAGAAAAAATGAGCTGCTGATCATCAGCAGCAGGGTGATTCCACCGACCAGATTTGACTTTAATCCGTTGGTATATTGCTGCATCACTGTTGGTTTGTTGCACATATGCAGAATAAGACCAATAAGCACCGGTGCTGTTATTCCGTATAAAACGGCAGTGTAAATCAGTGCCTGAATGGGGCTGATGCCGAAAAGGTTGATAGATAATCCGGTAAGCAATGAGATAATCATGGTAACATAAAACCCTTTGGCCTGATGAAATTTCTTGTTCAACCCTTCTGTCCAGCCAAATGTTTCTGACATCATGTAACTAAGAGCGCCAGAAAGAACCGGTATCGCCAGAAAACCTGTTCCGATTACCCCAACGGCAAACAATACATAGGCAAGGTTTCCGGCAAGTGGTTTAAGCGCACGGGCAGCATCATCCACCGTTTGAATATTGGTTACCCCCTGTGTGTTCAATACAGCCGCCGCAGAAAGTATGATGAAGAAAAACACAAGATTGGTAAAAAACATGCCCCCTTTCACATCGCTTTTCATTTCGCTGATGATCTGCTTGTCAACAATCAGCCGCCGGTCAACTTTTTCTTCAACCTCCATGCTGGCCTGCCAGAAAAACAGGTAAGGCGAAATGGTGGTTCCGAGTATGGCCACCAGCATAAACAAATAATCACGGCTGATCTCGATGCCGGGGATAAACATGCTTTTTAATACTTCAGGCCAGTTAACACCACCGGCGACAAATGGTATGAGAATATACGATAATAGCGAAATGCATAGCCATTTGAGTACCATGGCGATTTTATTGTAATTCCAGAAAATAAACGAATACATCATGATGCCGGTAAACAATACCGAAAACAAATAATCAGGGATCTGCGGAAAAAGCATATTGCCCACAGCACCCATGCCGGCAATATTTGCACCGATGTTCAGCATGATGGTGGGCGCACTTAAAGCAACGATCAGATATAAAATCCAGGCAGGATAGTGTTTTCGGATATTTGCAGTTAGACCTTCGCCGGTAACAAGACCTATGCGGGCGCACATCTCCTGAATGTTTACCATGAGCGGATAGGTGAACAAGGCTGTCCAGAGCAGTTGTGTGCCATATTGTGCTCCGGCCTGTGAGTAGGTTGTTATGCCTGAGGGGTCGTCATCACTTGCGCCTGTTACCAGCCCCGGTCCGAGCTTTTTCCATGCCTTGTGTAACCTGAGAAATAATTTCCTGCCTGATTCAATGCCTAACATTTCAGGTCCATTCGTATAAGGTCATTTCCTCCTTCAGCGGAATGCAAAAGCGCTGTTTTACCTCTTCAGTATCCGAATAGTTACCCAGCAAAAACATCAGCTTTGTGAGGGCCGCTTCGGTGGTAATATCATGTCCGCTCAACACTCCGATTGACTGCAGCCTTTCGCTGGTTTTATATTTACCCTGAAAAACTGCACCTGAGGTGCATTGGGTAACATTAACAATGATGATATTGCTGCGGATGGCCTGATCGAGCAGATCAATGAACCAGTCATCAGTTGGCGCATTGCCTGAGCCGAAAGTTTCCATCACCACCGCTTTGAGCTGATCTGTTTCAAGAATACCTTTCAAATAGGCCGGTGTCATGCCCGGAAAAATTTTCAGAATGGCAATATCGGTATTCAACTGCTTGTGGAACCGGGTAGGTTTGCCGTTATAAATTCTCAGGATATTGTCATTGAAAATGATCTGTACACCGGCTTCCGCAAGCGACGCATAATTTGCGCTTGTGAAGGCATTAAAATTCGAAGAACTGAATTTGGTGGTGCGGTTTCCCTTTAAGAGGTGGTATTCAAAATAAATGCATACTTCAGAAACCTTTGAGCGACCCGATTCTTTCATCGCCGCAATTTCAAGCGCAGTGATGAAATTCTCTCTTGCATCGGTGCGCAGTACACCAATGGGTAACTGCGATCCGGTGAAGATGACCGGTTTTGAAAGATTCTCAATCATAAAACTCACGGCAGAGGCTGAGAAGGCCATGGTATCAGAGCCATGCAATACAACAAAGCCATCATATTGCTCATAATGCTGCTCAATAACCTCCACCATCTGAATCCAGTGGGCCGGTTGAATGTTTGAGGAGTCAATGGTCTGATCAAAGGTGTGGATATCAATCTGAATATCCAGCCGGCTGATCTCAGGGATATTCGACAGCAGCCGTTCAAAATTAACAGGCATCAGCGAGCCGTTGGCTGCATCCTTCACCATACCGATGGTTCCGCCTGTATAAATCACCAGTACCGAAGCAGGTTTACGCGCCATGTTTAAAAAGTTTTTTTGCATTATCGGTAGTAAGAGCGGCTATTTCGGTTGCTCCGGTCTGGTAAATTTCAGCGATGCGGTCACAGATTATTTTCAGGTAAGAGGGCTCATTTCGCTTTCCCCTGAAGGGAACCGGTGCCAGATAGGGCGCATCAGTTTCAAGCACCAGCCACAACGGATCTATTTGTTTCAAAATTTCGGGCAAATGACTTGTCTTAAAAGTAACCACTCCGCCAATACCCAGGTAAAAACCCATTTCAGTAATCAGTTGCGCCTCTTCAGCCGAACCGGAAAAGCAATGGAATACCCCGCTTAATCCTTTAGCGGCATAGGGTTTTATCACCTCAATACACTCGGCTGTGGCCTCCCGGCTGTGCAGTGAAACAGGCAATCCAAATTCAAGGGCCCATTCACACTGAATCTTCAGCGCTTCTGTCTGAATATCGGCCGTAGATTTATCCCAGTAAAGGTCAAGGCCAATTTCGCCTACTGCTGCATAGTTTCCACGCTTTAAAAAATGATAGGCGGTTTCAAGCAGATGAGACCAGGTATCTGGTTTTATTGAGCAGGGATGAATACCCATCATCGGAAAACACACTTCAGGGTAGCTTTCGGCCAGAGAATGAAGGGCATCGATGCTCGTATCATCAATGTTGGGCAAATACATTT
>JBIICM010000022.1:0-20611 GCA_044238875.1 Flavobacteriales bacterium
GTGATTTTTGTACTGTCAGTTCTGGTCTTTCCGTAAACGGTTGTCGCTGGTATGATCAGCTTGGGAATACTATCATAACTGAATTTGTAAGCGCAGGGATCAATATACCAGGTTATAATTTCTGATTTGTAAAGCGCCCGGTAACGGAAAAAATTTTCAGAAAAAATTAGGTACTGACTGAACTTTGCGGGCGAACCTTTGGCGACAGCCTTTTCAACCGTTTCCATCCATTCAGAAAAAAGTTCATCACTTTGCCCTGAACCGGCAAATCCGATCAGCGCATTAATATAATCTTTAAAATTCGGAATGGCCGCCATACGTCTTTTGGCCATTGTATTTGTGATGGTGCTGATTTTCCTTTGCTGGCCGGCATTGAATTGCTGCATCCAGATGGGCTCAAACTGGTCAATCAACTCCTTGGCAATCTTCTTGTCGGCCGTTTCGATATAGGCTTCAATCTCCTTCAGATATGCTTCTCCGCCTTCACTGAAGGTTTTAACGGTTTGCGCCTGCATATAAAACTCCTGCAGAAGCAGTACCATCATGCAAATCAGGACTTTGTATTTATTCATAATACGCTTTCAAATAAGCGCAAATTATTCAATGGCGGCGTTGAGCCGTAAGCATCCGGAAAGCTGTTTTCAAAAAGTTTTCAGCCAACGCATTGCCATACCGCCAAATAGCCATTCGGCGTCAGTTAACACCAACGCACAGCCATACCGAACGATGCCGCAGCCAACGCAATGCCGTAGCGCCGAATAGGATCGGCGTTGTTTTAAAGGCCTTATGATTTAACAGAAAAAGAAATCGTCATTGTAGAAAGTTCAGGTAAATAGAAAAAAACACTATTATTGATTGTTAAAATTTATCTTGTTGATTATTTATCTGCTGCCGGTGCTTAACAACTGCCTGCAGCGCTAATTTTGCACTATGCTCCGAAAAATAAGCATCAGTAATTATGCGCTGATTGATGAACTTCAATTGGAATTTGGCCCCGGTCTTACCATCATTACAGGAGAAACAGGAGCCGGAAAATCAATTTTGCTGGGCGCCCTGCAATTATTGCTCGGACAAAGAGCCGATACGGGTGTACTGCGCGATCCGGCAAAAAAATGTATTGTAGAGGGCACTTTTATTACCGATGCCTTTGACCTGTCTTCTTTTTTTGAAGTGCATGATCTTGACCACGATAAAGTTTGCATTGTTAGGCGGGAGTTCAATGCTGCGGGAAAATCACGTGCCTTTATCAACGACACACCCGTTAACCTCACGCAAATCAGAGAATTATCAGCAAAGCTGATTGACATTCATTCACAGCACGATCATCTTCAACTGGAGTCGTCGGTTTTTCAAACGGCCTTGCTCGATGCATTTGCGGGCAATCACGAGCTGTATCAATCATATCGAAAAACCTACCTTAACTGGAAGGATGCCAGCCGTGCGCTTGAGTTATTGCGAGAAGCCGAGGCACGCAATGCGGCCGAGTTCGATTACCTTCAGTTTCAATATCAGGAACTGGATGCTGCAGCATTAATTCCGGATGAATCAGAAAAACTTGAAGAGGAATTTCGCCGGCTTGACCATGCTACAGAGATTATCAAACAGACCAGTAGGGCAGAGGCAATGCTCGACAGCGACGAGCACAATATTTTGGGTGCCATTCGCCAGCTGATTCAGCTGCTTTCGCCTGTGGCGCGCTATACCAAACAAGGTGAAGACATCAGCAGCCGCCTGCAAACGGTGCAGGTTGAAATGCGTGATATTCTCGACGAGTTGGCGCAATTCCGTGAAAACGCTGGCGCAGATCCTCAAAATCTTGAACAAATCAGCGCCCGTCTCGACCGCATCAACCATTTATTAGGCAAGCATCGTGTTAAAAACAGCAACGAACTGATCAGCATCCGTGAACAGCTGCGGCAAAAACTCAATCAGCACACTGAACAAGGCTCGCAGATCATCGCCCGGGAAACAGAAACGGAGGCCCTCCGCCAGGCAGTTTATAAACTCTCGGCCTCGCTGAGCAGCGCCAGAACTTCCGCCATTCCGGCACTGGTAAAACAGGGTGAGCAATTGCTGGCAAGGCTCGGAATGCCTTCAGCGGTGCTTAAGGTTATCCTTCAGCAGCTTGATCAGCCGGGGCAGTATGGGGCCGATCAGGTGAACTTTCTTTTTTCAGCCAATCAGGGCGCTTCTCCGCGCGAAATACAAAAAGTGGCCTCAGGCGGTGAATTGTCGCGGTTGATGCTGGCACTCAAAAAAATGATTGCCAGATCAGTGGCGCTGCCCACTATAATTTTCGATGAAATTGATACCGGAATCTCCGGTGCGCTGGCCGATGCCATGGGTGACCTGCTGAAAGAAATGTCGGCTGATATGCAGGTGCTCGCCATAACACACCTTCCTCAGATTGCCAGTAAAGCCGATGAGCACCTAAAGGTAATAAAGGCTACCAAGTCGAAGATTACCACAACGCAGGTGGTTCGTTTAAACCGCAATGAGCGGATTGAGGAGATTGCCGCAATGCTGAGCGGAAAGGAATTGTCGGGAGAGGCCATCAGCAACGCCGAAACATTGCTTGGTCTGCGAAAAAAATAAAATTTTACTTTTACCGGCAGGAGTAACAACAACATTACCATCATCTCGAAACATAACCAGACAGAAAAATGACACAACTACTCAAAGGAAAAAAAGGAATCATCTTCGGAGCGTTAGATGAGCAAAGCATGGCATGGAAAGTGGCTGAAAGGGCGCACGAAGAAGGCGCTGTATTCGTATTGAGCAATGCGCCTATAGCGATGCGCATGGGTGAAATCAATAAGCTGTCAGAAAAGTGCGGGGCACAAATTATCCCTGCCGATGCCACGTCTGATGAAGACCTGAAAACCCTGTTTGAAAAAACAATGGATACCCTCGGAGGCCCGATAGACTTTATACTGCACTCCATTGGTATGTCGCCCAATGTGCGCAAGGCAAGGCCTTACACCGACCTGAATTACGACTTTTTCCACAAAACGCTTGATGTTTCAGCCATGTCATTGCACAGGGTGCTTCAGGCGGCATTTAAGCAGGACGCGCTCAATGAATGGGGCTCTGTTGTTGCCTTGAGTTATATTGCCGCCCAGCGCACATTTCCTGATTACAGCGATATGGCAGAGGCCAAGGCCATGCTTGAGTCGGTGGCGCGCAGCTTTGGTTACCATTACGGAAAAGCCAAAAAAGTAAGGGTCAACACCATCTCCCAGTCGCCCACATGGACTACTGCCGGAAGCGGTGTTCCGGGTTTCAGGGAATTTTTCAATTATGCCGACAGTATGTCGCCCCTGGGCAATGCCAGCGCGCTTGATCTGGCTAATTACTGCATCACCCTGTTCTCTGACTATACCCGCATGGTTACCATGCAGAACCTTTTTCACGATGGCGGGTTTTCAAATATGGGCATCAATGCAGCCATGGTCGCCCCGAAAGAATAATTTGAATGTTAAAACCATCGACATTTTTTTCTGGTCTTTTCCTGATTTTTTGCCTGTCAACGCAGATTAAAGCCCAGGATGAAGAGGGAGCTGATGATTTGCCGTTAAGACCAACAAGCCAGATTCATCTTCCTTTCACCATTCGTTTCGACGGTGGCCTTGGTTTTTTGAACAAGCCAAAAGCCATGCGCGATAATTTTTTCAGTATCGGAGATGTGGGTGTGGTTGCAGCGATTGGGCTGGGAGCAGGGTTTAATTTAGGCCTTACGGGCAGGTATACCGCCTTTCAGGTGAGCCGAAATGCTTCTAATTTAAACGATCCGATTATTATTGACGGTCAGCAATACGGTACGCAACCCCTTACCACCACCTATACCTTATGGTCGCCGGGGGCATTAATCAGCTATGACCGTTTTGTAACACCTTATTCCATGCTGAGTTTTGTGGCTAACCCCTCCTACGCTTTTGTTCGCTACACCAATCTTCGGAATATTTCAGGCGATACAACAGCCATAAAAAAATACAGTCAGTACACTCCTGATACCTATAACCATCGCGCGCTTACTTTTCAGGCGGCCATTGCCTATCACTACTTTTTCGAGGAGCATGTAGCCATGACGGTAAAACTTGGTTTTACCCGCACATGGTCATATTTCGAGCCCTGGAAAGTAAGGCTTGATGGCGGCGCTATTTCTTATGAGTCAGCCGATTTAAACGGACCTGTTCAGTTTTTCACAGTCGGGCTCGGTTTTGTTTATTCATTCAAACGCATTGATTAATAAGCTGCGGTTGCTCCCGAGGCTGCTTCAATTCACTTTTTTCAATACGATTACACCCAGCGGCGGAAGCTGTAATTCAAGCGAATACCTTCGTCCGTGTGCAGACCGCTCTTCTGCCGCACCCTGAGCGTCGCCGAAGGGCGCACCCACCCCATAATTGCTGCCCCAGTACCGGGCCGCATCGCTATTGAAAATAACCCTGTAACTGCCACCCTCTGGCACGCCCAGCCGGTAATGATCCCTCGGGGTAGGGGTAAAGTTGCAGATGATTACCAGCCATTCATCCGGCTGGTTTCCCCTCCGGATATAACTGATTACGGAGTTTCGGTTGTCATTATGATCAATCCATTCAAACCCACCTTTTTCAAAAGCTTTTTCATACAAGGCAGGTTCTGATCCGTAAAGCTTATTCAGATCTTTAACCAGTTGCATCAGGCCTCTGTGCGGTTCATGGTCAAGCAGATGCCAGTCGAGGCTTTGATGGTAATTCCATTCATTATACTGACCGAACTCCCCGCCCATAAAAAGCAATTTAGTGCCGGGATGGGTAAACATATAGGTGTACAAAGCACGAAGATTGGCAAATTTTTGCCATTGGTCACCTGGCATACGGGCAATCAGTGATCCTTTGCCATGTACCACTTCATCATGAGAAAGCGGCAGCATAAAGTTTTCACTGAAGGCATAATAGATCGAAAAAGTAATATCGTTCTGATGGTATTGCCGGTAAATGGGATCCTTTCCGAAATAATTCAGTGTATCATGCATCCAGCCCATCATCCATTTCATACCAAAACCAAGCCCTCCCGAGTAAACCGGTCGTGAAACGCCGGTCCATGAGGTTGATTCTTCGGCAATCATTTGAATTTCAGGAAAATGCCTGTACATGGCTTCATTGAGTTCCTTCAGAAATGAAATAGCTTCAAGGTTTTCATTACCTCCGTGAATATTGGGTTCCCACTCACCCTGCTTTCTCGAATAATCAAGGTAAAGCATGGAGGCAACGGCATCAACACGCAAAGCATCTACCTTGTATAGATCGGCCCAAAACATGGCTGAACTAATCAGAAACGAGCGCACTTCGTACCTGCCATAATTAAAGATCAGGCTTTTCCAATCGGGATGAAACCCCTTTTGCGGATCTGCATGCTCAAACAAATGCGTTCCATCAAACCTGGCCAGGGCGTAACTGTCTTCCGGAAAATGAGAAGGTACCCAATCCATAATCACACCAATGCCGGCTTCATGTAAACTGTCAATCAGGTACATAAAATCCTGCGGTGTTCCAAACCGTGAAGTAGGCGCAAAATATCCGGTTGCCTGATAACCCCATGAACCTGAAAAGGGATATTCAGTAAGCGGCAAAAATTCAACATGTGTAAACCCCATTTCTTTGATATAGGGTACCAGCTCCTGCGCAAGTTCCCGGTAGCTCAGGTAATCACTTTCCTGTGCGCCTTTTTTTCGCCATGATCCGGCATGCAGCTCGTAAACACTCCATGGGCGCTGCAGCGAACCTCTACCTGATTTTAGATCCCATGCTTTTGACGACCACTGGAACTTCAGATCCCATACAATAGAAGCACGCCGGGGCGGCACTTCATTATAACGGGCAAAGGGATCGAATTTTTCAAGTACCTGGCCGGAATCCCTGTTTTTGATTACGAATTTATAAAGGGCACCATGACCCACATCCGGAACAAATAACTCCCAGATTCCCGACTGGTCATAACGGGGGCCCATCTGATGCGTATTGGCATTCCATCCGTTGAAATCACCAATAACAGCTACCTCGGCTGCATTTGGTGCCCAAACAGCGAAAAAAGTACCCTTTAGCCCATTATGCTCAACAGGGTGAGCGCCTAATTTTTCGTAAAGACGGTAATGCTTTCCCTGCTTGAAAAGATAAATATCAAGTTCGGTGATGAGTGTAAACCACCCGTTTTCAAGCTGATTGGATTGTTTATGTTGGGGAGCAGACGCTTTTTTTATCTTTTTCTGATCTTCCTGTGCCGGTTTCTTTTCTTTTGAAGCCGTTTTTTTTGCTGTACCTTTTGAAGTATTCTCCGATGTGGTGGCTTTGGTTGACTTTGCCATGAATGGGTCAGGTTTCCTGGAAATTATTTGACATAAAATTTAACAAACTTCACAAGGCTGATCAGTGGTATGATGGCCCAGTCAGGACGGTTATTGATCTCATACCCCAATTCATAGATCGCCTTTTCGAATGAGAACATCTGCAACATATCGTTGAGCGCTTCATCTCTTGGCAGTAATCCCGAACCTTCCATGCTCTGCAAATAGGCACCGAGGAAATACCTGCTAACAAAATGGTACCAAAGGTCAGCCACTGGAATCAGACTTTCGCGCAACTCATCATCCTGTTCAAATCTGGTAAGCAGCGAAGCATAGGCCGCATAGCGGTACGACCGCATCATACCGGCGACATCTTTCAGCGGCGAAATTTTTTTTCTTCGCTGTTCATGGGGTTTATCGGGCTCCCCTTCGAAATCAAGTATCACCAGATCATCTTCAGAGATTAGTACCTGACCAAGGTGATAATCGCCGTGGGTTCTAATTCTTTTCCCCCCGGGGGGATGACTTAGCACAATTGTCAGGAAGTTTTTAACCTTCTCGCGGTCTTTGAGCATTTGGCCCGCACCCTCCTGATACGCCTGTGGAACTCTGCTGATGTTGCGCTGTAAAAGATCAAACTTGTTGTCAAGCAGTTTCAACAGGACTTCCTTAAAGAGGGTTTGTCCGGCTTTGTCAACCTGTTCAGGGGCAAAATCCTGATTTTTAGGGTCTGCGCCCAGAGCAAGGTGCAGTTCTGCCGTTCTTTTTCCCATCAACACTGCTTTTTCATGAACATCCTGCCCGATGAGCTGACGGAGTTTTTCGGGGGTTTCTTCCCAGCTGATGTGATGTTTTCGGGGCCTGCCCGGAAGAGCCCCGCTCAGCAATCCAGCGCCCGGCACCTGGCTGTAAAAATGATCAAGACGCTCTATGTTCCAGTTCCATGCATTACCCTGATTGGGCACCAGACGTTGCAGCATGGCAGCCAGCACAGGCGGCTTTTCCGGATGATGGATCTCAACTGAACCTGCATAAGCAGGTATATGGTGAAACTGATCCTGATCGGTCAGAAACCGGATAATCTCCAGGTCGGGATTCAAGGCGTACTCAAGTTTTCTGAAAAATTTCAGAAAAAAATGGTCATTGTAAATGATGGATGAATTACTCTGTTCGGCCTTCAGCACCTTCGAGCTGAAGGCCATGCCGTTGTGTTCCTTCAGCAATCTTCCGCCCTTTGCATAAAGCGGATAATGGCCGGCCGAGGTGATACTCCGGTCGTGCATCATGAGCTGAAACAAGGCCAGCCTGAAATCTTCATCATAGATGGCATCTATGATGTAACCGGGGGCTATTGTGTTTTCGAGTCTGGCTATCACTGCTTCAGAAGGCAAATCCTGAATGTGAGTTGTAAGCCTGAAGGTGAGCGGCAGCGCGTAAATCTCTGTCGGATGATCCGTATACCTTACCTTGAGCAGGAGGTAGTGCACAAAGTCTTTTCCTGCTGCAACCGGAATGTTCTGATAGATGAGCACCGAATCAAAATTCAGCGATTTACCGCCGAACCAGCGCATTCTTTTTAAGTAGGCTGGTAACACCTGATTTTCAAGTTGCTGAATTAAGCCGTTTTGTCTGAATAAATCAGGCCATTCGGCATACATGGCCGGTTGCGCGCTGTCGCGTATTCGAAGTGCTTCTTCCATAGTTTATCGGATATATTTTTTAATGCGGAAAATATGAGCCTGGCTGACTTCCGGATTAAGTTCAACATAGTTCCATTCCTTATCCCAGTGATAAATGCGGTTGTTCAGTAAATCTTCCAATTCAAGCACCTGGCCTTCACTGATCTGCAATGCTTCAAGGGGCAGCCTCACCCAGCCGCTCTGTTTGTATTGCGGATCAAGGTTTACAATGATCAAAAGCTGGTTTTCTCCCGCGGCCTTAAAGTAAGCGTATAATTTGTCCTGATCGGTCTGGCATGAAACATAGTTAAAAGTGTTCTGCAAGGCCTCGTTCTCATTTCTGATTCGGTTAAGACGGGCAATAAGCCGGTGAAAGGGTGTTCGGGTTTGCCAGTCCCAATGTCTTACCTCATACTTTTCAGAGTTGAAATACTCCTCTTTCCCCGGCATGGGTGTGTTTTCAAGTTGTTCAAATACAGGGCCATACATGCCGTAGTTTGAAGATAGGGTAGAAGCAAGTATCAAGCGGATGGCTGAATGTGCATAACCGGTATTCTGTAAATAGAACGGGAGAATATCGGGCGTATTCGGCCAGAAATTAGGTCTGAAAAATTCACGGCCAATGCTCGAACACAGCTCCTGCATGTACTGGTCAAGTTCGTGCCTTGTTTCGCGCCAGGTAAAATAAGTATAGGATTGTTGAAAACCCGCCTTAGCCAGCCGTGCCATAATCTTTGGCCGGGTGAATGCCTCAGATAGGAAAATTACTTCAGGATGTTTTTTTCTGATTTCCGATAGCAGCCATTGCCAGAAAACAAATGGCTTGGTATGCGGATTGTCGACCCTGAAAATCCGTATACCTTTTTCAATCCAGCATTCAACAATACTTTTCAGCTCGTTCCAAAGATTTTTCCAGTCATCATTTTCAAAGTTAATGGGGAGCACATCCTGGTATTTTTTGGGCGGATTTTCAGCATACTGCACGGTGCCGTCGGGCCGCCACCTGAACCACTGCGGGTGTTCTTTTACGTATGGATGATCGGGTGCGCACTGAAAGGCAAGATCAAGGGCTATTTCAATGCCGAGTTTACCTGCCGTTTTTACCAGTCGTTCAAAATCACTGATCGTGCCCAGCTCAGGGTTGATGGATTTATGTCCGCCTTCGCTGCTGCCGATGGCCCAGGGCGATCCCGGTTCACCGGCCAGGGCGGTGGTACTGTTATTTTTACCTTTTCTGAATGATTTACCGATCGGATGAACAGGAGGGAAGTAAATCGTATCAAACCCCATTTCGGCCACTAAAGGCAGCACCAGTTCACAATCGCGAAAAGTGCCGGCCCTTGAGGGATCAGGGGAGGCTGAACGCGGAAAAAATTCATACCAGGCACTAAACAGGGCTTTTTTTCTTTCAACCAGCACCTGATAAACAGGTGAACTACTTATATTTTCTCGTGGCGTGCCTGACTCAAAAACCTCCCTGATTCGCTCTCCGGTTAATACCTGAACAGCATCCCGGTAATGCGCTTTGTTCTTGAGCAGATTTATGGTATCATACAGAAAACCCTGCACGGTACTTTTTACGGCAGCCATTTTCTCTATAAAAAACAACCCGATCTGTATTTCCACCTCCATGTTTTCACCCGCTGCCGCTTTTTTGCTGAAACCATTGAGCCAGGTCATGCCATGGTCAATCCAGCCATGAACAGCAAATTCATAAAGCCCGGTTTTTTCTGTGATGAATGAGGCTGAATAAACATCGTTGCCACAGTGTACCATGGGGGTTTCTTTCCATTTTGCGCCACTGCCGGTTTTACGGTAAAGTAAGCCAACGCTGATATGGTCATGCCCGTCGCCAAATACATCTGCTTCAACGCGCACCGTTTCTCCCGGAATGCGTTTCACAGGAAACAGGCCGCCATCAACCACCGGACGAACAGCCTCAATTACAACCCTTGATTGAGCCGCTTCATTTTTCATACGGTGTAAAGTTAATGGATGATTAAGTTTTGTTGACCCCTGTTGTGTAAAAAAGACACCTCCGGCAGTTTATTTTGTTCTGCCAGATACACAGCGAAGGGGGTAAATCATTTGAAAATGAGTGTAGTAACAGACGAATGGGGGTATTAAGCTTTCAGGCAAACGACCTCTAAACGCTGATTTGTTGAATTTGCTATTATTTTACTAAGTTTGCGGCCGTTTTGGAGAAGAATTTCGTTAACAAGCTGATTTACAAACAATAACAAAACAAACATGAACGATTCGATGATTTATGTAATCCCGGCTTTAGGGATTGTCGGACTAATTGCAATGTTTATCAAATCATCCTGGGTGAAGAAGCAGGATGCCGGTGATGAAAAGATGCAGGAGTTATCAGGCTATATCGCACGCGGTGCTATGGCTTTTCTGAGGGCTGAATGGAAAATTCTTTCCTATTTTGTGGTGATTGCCGGAATACTTCTGGCCTGGTCCGGCACTGCCGTTGAAACTTCCTCTCCTGTGATCGCATTATCATTTGTAATCGGAGCTGTATTCTCAGCTACGGCCGGCTATATCGGCATGAACATCGCCACACAGGCTAATGTTCGAACAACACAGGCCGCCAGAACCAGCCTACCCAAGGCACTCAAAGTATCGTTCACAGGAGGTTCCGTAATGGGGCTGGGCGTTGCAGGTCTCGCTGTACTCGGCCTTGGTTCATTGTTTATTGTATTCTACACATTATATGTTACCTCGGCAGGTGCCGGTGTAAATGGTAAAGAGATGGAAAAAGCGCTTGAGGTACTGGCCGGATTCTCGCTGGGTGCCGAGTCAATCGCGTTGTTTGCTCGTGTTGGGGGCGGTATTTACACCAAAGCAGCTGATGTAGGTGCCGACCTGGTTGGTAAAGTGGAAGCAGGCATACCTGAAGACGATGTACGCAACCCGGCCACCATTGCCGATAATGTGGGCGATAACGTGGGCGACGTTGCCGGTATGGGCGCAGATCTTTTTGGATCATACGTGGCTACCATCCTTGCAACCATGGTTTTGGGCCGCGAAATTATTTCAGATGATGAGTTTGGTGGTATTGCACCGATTCTTTTACCAATGGCCATTGCAGGTCTGGGTATCATTTTCTCTATCGTAGGGATGTTGTTCGTAAGGGTGAAGGATGAAAAAGGCAACGTTCAGGGTGCATTGAACATGGGTAATTGGTCATCCATCATACTTACAGGGGTGATCGCTTATCCGCTGGTTATGTGGATGCTTCCCGCTTCGATGAATATTCGCGGTGTAGAATTTTCCAACATCCAGGTCTTCTATGCTATAATACTGGGACTCGTAGTGGGAACCCTCATGAGTATCATCACTGAATATTACACTGCAATGGGCAAGCGCCCCGTTCTTTCAATCGTTAAGCAATCAGGAACCGGACATGCCACCAATATTATCGGTGGTCTCTCGGTCGGTATGGAATCAACGGTATTGCCAATTCTGGTGCTGGCTGCCGGTATTTACGGATCTTATGCATTTGCCGGTCTTTACGGAGTAGCCATTGCTGCAGCCGGCATGATGGCTACCACTGCCATGCAATTGGCCATTGATGCTTTCGGACCGATCGCCGACAATGCCGGTGGCATTGCTGAAATGAGCCAGTTACCTGATGAAGTGCGTGGCAGAACAGATAACCTTGATGCTGTTGGTAACACTACTGCCGCAACCGGTAAAGGTTTCGCTATTGCTTCTGCAGCCTTAACCTCACTGGCACTTTTTGCAGCTTTTGTTGGTGTAGCCGGAATTAGTTCAATTGATATTTACAAGGCGGATGTACTTGCCGGATTGTTTGTAGGCGGTATGATTCCGTTCATATTTTCATCCCTTGCCATTGCAGCAGTTGGTCGTGCGGCCATGGACATGGTAAATGAAGTCCGTCGTCAGTTCCGTGAGATTCCCGGCATTATGGAGTACAAGGCCAAACCCGAATACGAAAAATGTGTGGCTATCAGTACCAAAGCCTCAATCCGTGAAATGATTGCCCCCGGAGCCATCGCGCTCATTGTACCCCTTATTGTGGGCTTTGCTTTTGGTCCTGAAGTACTTGGCGGATTGCTGGCCGGTGTTACCGTAAGTGGCGTTCTGATGGGTATGTTTCAGTCGAACGCCGGTGGCGCCTGGGACAATGCAAAAAAATCATTTGAGAAAGGTGTGGTAATCAACGGTGAAACTTTTTATAAAAAGTCAGAACCGCACAAGGCATCTGTTACAGGCGATACTGTAGGAGATCCGTTTAAAGATACCTCAGGACCATCAATGAACATTCTGATCAAACTGATGTCAATTGTTTCATTGATTATTGCCCCGCATATTGCTGTCGAAGGAGCGCATGATATACATCAACAGGGAAAAGAGGCCTACTGTATATCTGATCAGCCAACCGGAGTTTGTGCGGTAACCGGCAAAGCCTGTACCTGGGACGAAGCCACTAAAACCTGCACCGATGTAGACGGGAAGGTTTGTCACATGAAACCTGCTGATATCAAAGCAGGCGCAGGGGCATGCTGTAAGACTGGCGCTGTAAAGCAGGATACCATTGATCATCCCTGATCGAATCGAATGCTGTAAATAGAAATGAGCGTTTCGGCGACAATTAACTCCACTGCATTGCCTGGCGCTGAATAGCTTTTGGCGTCTGTTACCATTAACAAAATGGTTAATGGTAATCAAAAAATTTACTGCTAATCCGAGGCTATCCGTTACATACCTCCGCAACAACGTGAAAGTAAAAAACAATGGCAATGTTTTAAGTCAAATGACGCACATAGAATTATCTTTGCGGAACAATTCAGGTGTATGGAAGCAAAAAATACAGCGACGTTGACCGGAGAGGTAAGAATCAGCAGGGAAGAGCTTGTGGCGGAGGTATTGAACGATTACCGCATTGCCTGTGAAAGCAGGGAAGCCAGTTTACTTGGTCGTAAAGAAGTACTTACCGGAAAAGCCAAATTCGGCATTTTTGGTGATGGCAAGGAAGTGGCACAGATTGCCATGGCCAAGGTATTCCAGCCGGGCGATTTCCGCGCGGGCTACTACCGTGATCAAACCTTCATGATGGCGGCAGGGCTGCTCACCGTTCAGGAGTTTTTTGCGCAGTTGTATGCCCATGCCGATGAACAGGCTGAGCCGATGTCGGCAGGTCGCTCCATGAACGGGCATTTCGCCACGCGCACAGTGGAAAAGAGCGGCCAGTGGCGCTGTTTAACCGAACTAAAAAATTCTTCGGCAGATATTTCGCCCACTGCCGGACAGATGCCCCGATTGCTGGGGCTGGCCTATGCTTCAAAAGTTTTTCGCAGTAACGAAGAGCTGCGTGATTACACTGAATTCTCTGTGAATGGCAATGAGGTTGCTTTTGGCACCATAGGAGATGCCAGTACCTCTGAAGGTTTGTTTTTTGAGACCTTTAATGCAGCCGGTGTATTGCAGGTACCAATGGCCATCTCTGTTTGGGACGATGGTTACGGCATTTCTGTTCCCCGCGAAAAGCAAACCTCTAAAGACAGTATTTCGAAAGTACTTGAAGGATTCAGCAGCGATATTGACAGCGCCGGATACCTTATTTTTACCGGCAAAGGATGGGATTATGCCGGCTTGTGCAAAATTTACCGGGAGGGTGTTGCGCGCTCCAGAAAAGAGCATGTACCGGTATTGTTTCATATTCAGGAACTGACCCAGCCGCAGGGTCATTCTACCTCAGGCTCACATGAACGCTATAAGTCAAAGGAGCGGCTCGACTGGGAGCAGGAATACGATTGCATTCGCAAAATGCGCGAATGGATACTGGATTCGGAAATCGCTGATAATGAGGCGCTCGACGCCATTGAACAGAATGCCCGCTCCGCGGTGAAGGATGCCCGTAAAGCTGCCTGGGAGGCCTTTCAAACCCCGCTTCGTGAACAGCGAAATCAACTGGCGGAGCTTTTGGGTGAAATTGCCGCTGAAAGCCGTCTTGAGCAAGTAGAAAATATCCGTGCAGGATTGCTGGCCAACAAAGAGCCATTGTTGCGCGACATCACTGAATCAGCACGGAAGGCGCTGCGTAACCTGTCAGGGGTCGAAATCAGCTCAAAGGCCGGTTTAAAACAATGGCTGCTTAAAAATTCAGATCAAAGTAAAGATGCATATAGTACCTGGTTGTATACTGAAAATGAGCGGTCTGCATTATCGGTTAAGGCCATAGATCCTATCTATTCCGAAAATTCTGCCATGGTTGACGGCCGTGAAATTCTCCGGGATAATTATGATGCCATACTTGAAAAAAATCCGTTCTTCCTCATATTTGGAGAAGACGCCGGTAAGATCGGAGGGGTTAACCAAACCCTCGAAGGCATGCAGAAAAAATATGGCGAGATTCGGGTGGGCGATACAGGCATACGCGAAGCGACCATAATAGGGCAGGGCATAGGGCTTGCCATGCGCGGCCTGAGGCCTGTTGCTGAGATTCAGTATCTGGATTACCTGCTTTATGCATTGCAAATCATGAGCGATGACCTTGCTACCCTTCGTTACCGCACCAAAGGAGCTCAGAAGGCACCGCTGATCATTTCAACAAGGGGGCACAGGCTCGAAGGAGTTTGGCATTCAGGCTCGCCGATGGGAATGATTATTCATGCCCTGCGTGGCATCTTTGTTTGCGTGCCCAGAAATATGACACAGGCAGCAGGATTTTACAATACCCTGCTGGCCGGCGATGATCCCGGACTTGTGATTGAACCACTGAACGGCTACAGAATCAAGGAGCAAAGACCTGATAACATGGGCGAATTCAGCATTGAGCTGGGCGTTCCTGAAATACTAAAAAGTGGAAACGACATCACGCTGCTTACCTACGGATCATGCTGCCGCATAGCTGCTGAAGCCTGTCAGGAGTTGGAGCAGAAAGGTATATCGGTTGAACTGATTGATGTGCAAACGTTGCTGCCTTTTGATCGTTATGAACTGATTTCAAAATCATTGGAAAAGACCGGAAAGCTGCTCGTACTCGACGAGGATGTGCCGGGTGGGGCAAGCGCCTACATATTGCAGCAGGTTTTGGAAAAACAGGGGGCATTCCGTTATCTGGATGCCGAACCCCGCACGCTGACGGCAAAAGACCACCGTCCCGCATACGGTTCCGATGGAGATTATTTTTCCAAACCCTCGGTTGATGATGTCTATGAGACCTTATGGGCAATGATGCACGAATACAATCCGCTGCGTTTTCCGGCACTGTAAAAATGACTGAACGTACCACCGAGGCCGATTCGCATTACGATCACCTGGAATTGATGCCGCTGGCTCAATTGCTTGAGCTTATAAACCGTGAAGATCAGACAGTTGCTTTATCAGTGCAGCAGCAACTCCCGCAGATAGAGCAATTAGCTGAAGTTGTTTTTCAACGGATGCAGTCCGGAGGTCGCTTATTTTACATAGGAGCAGGCACAAGCGGTCGTCTCGGTATTGTTGACGCCTCTGAATGTCCGCCAACATTTGGTATTGAATTTAACCGTGTGATTGGCATCATTGCAGGCGGTGATACAGCCATCCGCAAGGCAGTGGAGTTCGCCGAGGATGATGAAAATCAATGCTGGACAGATTTGCAGCAATGGGAGATCAATTCATCTGACATAGTTATCGGGATAGCGGCGAGTGGCACAACCCCCTATGTGATTGGCGGGGTGAGCGATGCCCGCAGAAACCATATCACCACGGGCTGTATTACCTGCAATGAAGGTAGTCCGCTTGCCGCATTGGTTGACTACCCGATTGAGGTTGTAACGGGGCCGGAATTTGTAACGGGCAGTACCCGCATGAAAGCCGGCACTGCCCAAAAACTAGTACTGAACATGATCTCTACCTCCGTAATGATTAAGTTGGGCCGGGTAAAGGGTAACAAAATGGTGGATATGCAACTGAGCAATAACAAACTGGTTGATCGCGGCAGCCGCATGCTGGCCAAAGCGCTGGATATTTCAAGGGAGGAGGCGCGCGAAAAACTTCTGGCCGCCGGAAGCGTGAGGAAAGCGATTGATCTGGCTAAAAATCCCTTATAAGGGTTATATTTGCAAACATTCCAATCTATGAAAAAATTATTGATTTTATTGGCGTTGTTTATAGCCTCCATCAATCAACTATCGGCTCAGCGCAGTAAAAAAGGCTTCGAATATACCGGTACCCGCGCCCGGTATTCCTTTCTCGGTAAAAGTAAAATGTTCTCTGAAGGTGTTAAGCAAATGGAATATACCGTTTACTGGAACAAGAAGAAAAATACAGTTACTGTGAATGCCGGTCCCCGTGAAAAATGGTATACGATTCAGCTTACAGGCCTCGATACCATTCACGGCAATGTTACCCACACCGGTTTGCTTGAAGGCACTGATTCATCTGCCGATGCTGAAACACTCGCTAAATCGCGTTGTGAAGTGCGCTTTTTAATGGATAAGGTATCAGTAAAAATCGGAGAATCCAGATTGGAAGAGTACCTCATTGATGGCGCCCTTGTTTGGGATGACCGCAAAATAGGGCAAAAATAAGGGGCAGTAAGCCTGCCCCCTGAATTAATAAATTACATAAACTATTCAATGTATACTGGCCGTGTATTAATTTTTGGGTTGTTATAATCTAAATCGGCCTTAATTTCAGGTATGCTTAATCTTTCTTTTTCAAATTGCCAACTTTCAGTATCTCATTAACAGAGATTTCTGATACGTATTTTTTCTGGCCTTCCTTGTCGGTATATGACCTGTTGAGCAATTTGCCTTCGATGGCAATTTCGTTTCCCTTTTCAAGGTACTTCTGAGCAAATTCAGCTTGTTTACCCCAGGCTGACAGATTGTGCCACTGGGTTTCGCTTACCATGTTGCCATCGCTGTCTTTATACTTTTCAGTGGTGGCCAGCGAAATCTTCGCCAGTTTCTTGCCTCCGGCAAGATCCTTGATTTCGGGATTTCCGCCCAGATTACCAATCAGGCGGACAGAGTTTCTAAGGTTGTTCATGTTTTGTGTTTTTTAAGGGTTAATGAATTAAAAATTAAAAAAAAGGCGCCTTTTCCGGTATCAATGTCATTGAGGAAGCGAAAGTCTGACAAGGTTTTTGAAATAGCTGCATAAGAATCATTTACAGGCGGTTATATCCGTTTTGAAATGTTTCAACGCACTTATTTTAAAATATTTTTTGATTTATGGATGTTGTATTTTACTTTGGTCTTTCATTATTCTTTAAATCATTTATTATGGTAACAATTTTAAAAACCTGCCATGAGTGCGGGGAAAAAATTCGCGGTAGAAGCGACAAAAAATTCTGCTCTCCTGATTGCCGCACATGCTTTCATAACAGACACCGGGGTCTTGAATCGCAGGTGATGCGCGCCATCAACAGGGTGCTTTTGCGAAACCGGAAGATTTTAATGGAATGTGCCGGCGGTAACAATAGTTCAAGAATTCCGGTAATTATTCTTCAGTCAAGAGGTTTCGATTTCTCGTTCTACACCCATTGCAGACCCGATCGCAGGGGCAAAGATGTAATCTATTGCTATGATTACGGATATCAGCGGCTCGACCAGCATAAGGTTCAGATCTGCATGTTGCGTTCCTGAACGATCTTTGAAGGTGCTTTGAAAGCGCAATTCCTTAGTTTTGAACCGTGAAACCAAAAGTGGTTGTTTTAGGTCCCGGTCCTCAGTTCAAAGGTGGAATTGCGAATTTTACTGTATCACTTAGCAAAGCGTTTGACAGTTTGGGGGCGGATGTTCATCTGATCAGCTGGAAGAGGCAATATCCAGCCATAATCCCTCGTGATTTCATTGACAGAAGCTCAAAGGCTGATCTGCTGGCAGGAACGTCAGTAAAAGTTAAGGTTATTCCTGATTACAACAATCCACTGAGCTGGTTCAGAACGGCTGATGCCATCGCTGCGATACAACCCGATCTGCTGGTGATTCAATGGGCGATTGCCATTCAGGGCTTGCCGCTGGGTGTTATTTGCCGTCGATTAAAAAGAAATAAGCCCCAGATCAAAATTATAATTGATGTACATAACGTTGTTCAAAAGGAAACCGGTAAGCTGGATAAATTCCTGACCCGTTATGGACTGCTGGGGGCCGATGAATTTATTTTCCATGGTAAACTAACCAGAGAAGAGTTCAGTAATTTCCTTCCAGAGATTAAGCTGGTATCTTCCGGCCCAAAAACAGGGACAAACGAACGCAGATTTTATGATCTTTTTCACCCGATGTATGACATGTTCACCAGTCAGGACACATTCGACATCGCCGCCGAAAAAAAGGCGCTTGGTTTGCGTAAAAATGTATTTCTATTTTTTGGCTTTATCAGAAAATACAAAGGTTTGCATTTAGCGATTGAAGCATTTTCAAGGATTGCACAAAAGCATCCTGATGCCTCTTTGCTGGTGGTAGGGGAGTCGTTCTGGAATAAATCAAAAGAAAAAAGCCTGCCGGTAAGAATGCAATCTGCCCTATTCAGGTTCATAAAAAGCATACTCATCAGAAATGCATCAGACGAAAGCAGTTACGATCCGCTTGCCCTGATTGAAAGATTTAAACTCGAAGACCGTGTTGTTGTTGTGAATCGTTTCATCCCCAACGAAGAGGTTCATAAATGGTTTCTATTAAGCGATGCAGTGGTTTTATTCTATGAGTATGCAACCCCAAGTGGGGTGGAATCGCTGGCCTACCATTATGCCAGACCGGTGCTTGCCACCGCTGTAGGTCATTTTGCCTATGCTATTGAAGAAGGAAAAAACGGGTACCTTGCTGAGCCCGACAACATAGAAAGTATGGCCGCTGTGATGGAAAAGTTTCTTGCCGCTCCGATTTCAGCCGCCAGCGTTCGTGATTACACGGCTTCACTAACATGGGATCAATATGCAGCTGCTATTCTTAAAGGGCTCTGAATTTAGTCGTTGACCCTAACCATCCCTTTTACCTTTCTGATACGGTACTTTGAAAAATCACCCTCTGATTCGAAGCCTTCCCCATAAATAATCTTGTCTGGCGATGAAATGGTAGTAAAGACATCTGAATAAATGCGGTTAGCTTTTCTGTCCCAGATTAAATGTTCTGTATTGAGTTTTTCTCCTTTATCATTGGTTACTATAACGTTATTTCGCGCCTCCATAACTTCTTTGGCATTGTAGCTGATGGCATATCCTGCAGTAAGTTTTGAAGAAACGCGTCCGTCGGTGGTGTAAAATTCAACCTGTATCCCTTTTCTGAACTCAACATATGCAGGCTCTGTCATGTAAGTTTCTCTTAGGCGGGCTTTAATTCTGGCACGCAACAGCGATGAATCCGAATAAATCATTTCAACATTGCTGGTGCTTGAAACCGGTAATTCTTTTTCGTTGCTGAGGGCGCTTACTTCGTTAAGTTCGTTGCGGCATGAAGTGAACGCAATCAGGCATATAGCAATGAATATCCCCAGGGGTTTATTCATATTGCCGCTTATGAAACCAACGGTCATTAAATGCAATACCCACAGAGAGCCTGAAGATTTGTTCTTTCAGCGAAGCACCATTACTCAATCCTCGTTGTGAGGCCGTTAGAGCGATATTCAGCGTATGTGTGGCGCTTCTGTTTGCATAGTACGTTTTCCAGACAAAAGGCAGTCCGAAGCCAATGCTGAAACCTAACTCGGGTATAGCCTCTCCGTAAGGCTTAAGGTATCCGTCGCTATAGAATGCACCGGCTCTGTATCTGATTTTCTGGAAATAATTTCTGGCCCCTGCACCAAAATTCTCCGGCCTGGGATGGTATTGAAAGCCGGCTGAAATCCGAAAGGAAGACCTAACAGAGTCACGTTCACCAAATTTCCGGAACCTGTTCCAGTCGGTGTATGAAAAATCGGTCATGATCAGCCACTTATCATGCGAGTTTTTAAGGGCAAGCGATGCGCCCACGCGCATGGGTAGCAGGATACTCCCTTTCTGACGGTCATTAAAAAGTACAGTATCGGGTTCCTGGAGGTTTCCCAAAAAGGTAGTGGCCAATAAACCCTGCCGTCCCTGCACGTCAACTGTCGGACTTACCCTGATACCTCCAATCAGATGCAGGGAGTCAAGGCCGGAGAATAGTTTCCGGCCGGATTTATTACCCAAACTGTCACGTTCCCAGTTGAAGGCTCTTCTGAACCGGTGTTGCGCCAATAGACCGCCGGTATAATCAAGTCCGTTCAGCCAGATTGTTTTCACCGTTGATGAGCTTCTTATATTTGGATCCTCCGTAAAGCGGGCTTCAGCACTGTAATCCATCCGGCCGAATAAATAATTTACCGTTAATCCGATAGAAAGGTTCTTGCTCAGGCGGATGGCATTGGAAAAACCAAGGGATGAAAATCCTCCCGATCCGTTGTTTTGCTGTTCAACAGGGGTATTACCGGCCATGATCAGGGTGTCTCTCAGGGTGTAACCGGCTGCGCTGTATGGACTAAGGTTAAGTGCGGCTGTCCATCTGTTTTTTACCATTGGAATAGCCAGCGCCAGATAGCCGAATCCTGCGTTTGTTCCGCGATTTTGCTGATTTCCCAGCTGGTAGTTGCCCAGGGCGGAAAAAAAACCTGCTTCCAAAATTACAAG
>JBIICM010000023.1:0-20556 GCA_044238875.1 Flavobacteriales bacterium
CGAAAGCAAATCAACACGACTGCTCGCGCGGGAAGTCCAAAAAGCAGGGAAGCGCATCAGTTACGCCATCCTTTTCGCAGGTTTTCTTGGCGCTGCCGTTTATATAGATCATCGCTGGTATTCAGTTACTTTTTACACAGGAGCAGTAATCGCGCTGATCGCCATGGTGAACATCAGAAAACATTAGGGAAATTAATGTTTTAATAACTACTCGACATTACTTTTATTTCGCTCCTACGCAGCTTATCGGATTTTGGGTGTATCGTTTTATATTATGATTTTGCCCCAACGGGGCTTTCATACGTTTCCAATGATTTTTTTATCCCTCTCTTGGCCGCAAAAGAGGCCGCATAGAAACCCGGCGCGGAAGTCAGGAAAAACCAGCCTCACCTTTTATGGTGCCATTGGTATTATTCAAAAAAAGGAAAATATGGTGGTACTTATGCCCATAAAGACATTGCCTTCGAATTTGGGTCGGCTATTAGTGTGCCATTCAAACTTTATTTGATCAATGAATTTCAACGCCTCAAAGAAGAAGAACAAAAGCAAATAGGCTGGAGTGCCAAGCGTGAATTAGCAAAGCTCAATTATCATATCCATACCGATGCTATAAAGCATAACTTAATACCAAAAGAATTATCGGCTTTCCAAACATCAATTATTTATGCCAATGAAGCAGACGTTATGAACATAGCAAAGAAAATTAATGAAGCCACTACAACCAACCCACCCAACGCAATGAGATTAAACAAAACAAGGATTAATCACAACTACGGCCTTTTAATTTTCCTTCCTGGTAGCTTTTTTCTTCGCCTGCAATTTCCTCTTCGGTTTGCTGACTGATTTTTTTATTGAAAAATTTTGAAAGGTCAGGCTGTCCGGCATTTACCCAGGCGGTAAACCAAAGACTACCGGCACCGGCAATGGCTTTACGCATGCGCCTTTCGACCATTCCGTTAAGCATCTTGTGGTATGTTGCCGAATATTCTTCACTATAAACACGCATTACTGAAGCTCCCCTGTTTTCAAAGCTGTATTTTTGATCTTGTGCATAGCGGCCGTTAAGTTCAGCCTCAAACAACAGCACCGAGTCTTTTGCGGCAAAACTTTCGGCCACTACCTGCCATGCATAAGTCAGCGGATCTTCAATGTATTTTGCCTGTCCGACAAAAAAATCATAATCCTCGGTGAACAATTCCGGCAGGCGTGATTCCCAGAAACCATGAATGCCCCGCTGGTTGGTAAGCTGTCCGTTGTAATTACGCGTTGTATGCAGGGGCACATGTGCATCGGCAATATAATGACCAAGGTCAGCTGAAAGCCTCAGAATCCTGTCAAAGTCTTCATCTCTGAATGCTTTGGTGAGTCTTTTCACCATCACGTCAATATGCCATGGAACGATGCCGTGGGCTTTGAGCGTGTCTTCCGAATACTTTTTAACAGCATCATCCCATCTGTGCGGGACCGAATCAAGCGGAGCCGCTCCGTACCGGTCAAGATCTATGAAATGTCTTTCGGCTTCACCTTGCACGGCATACCTGCGTTTATCAGGATCTATCGCATGTTCAGTGATGAATTCAATGTTTTGCTTGTAAAAACCCAGCAGGTCTTTAGGTAAAGTGAATACCGCAATGCGATTGATTTGTTTGTGTCCGAAAAAACCCCAGGAATAAAGAGCCGGCAGGCCAAGCGCGATGAGCAGCCACAGAAAACAAAGCGAAATCAGCACTTTTACCCGCATACATCAAATTTAAACGTTAATTTGATAAGGCATAAACCTGAATCAAACTTCAGCTTTACGGATAATCTCCCAGGTATGATCTGCAAGGAGTTTAACGGTGGCAACAAATTCAACACTTTTTCCACGCCCCCATTCCGCAGGCGCTACCATTGAAAGAAAGTGACGTCCGTTGTCACGCTTATACAGATGATAAATATGGTTGATCAGCGGGTCAAAGCCCATCTCCGACTGATATATCCAAACCGAAACGTCCGTACGGTTCCTGATATCCTGTGCCTGCCTGTAAAGCAGCTGAATCTGCTCCTGAATCTGCCCAAGCTGCATGGCAGTTTGCTGGTCCATGGCCATCAGCGCATTGCTGATGGTTTTGCCCATATCCTCAGGTTTAATAACAGCTCCGCCAACAGTGTGCGGGTAAGTCATCAGACCTGGATTTTCAGCTACCTTGTCGGGATCAATTGGATTGATGAATTCTTCGTTTTCAGTCATTCTGCCTTTTCTGTCTGCAATCCTGCTTTTTCAGCGATCAGTTTTACCAGGCCGTCTCCTTCAAACACGGGTATAACACTTGTGTAGTCGGGAGTAAGGCAAAATCTGATATCTTTTTCAAGATGCAAATCGCCCAAACGCTTGCGGTGTGAAGAGTTTTCCAGAAAGGTAAACATGTTGTCACCGGCAATATCATTCAGGTAGCCTGCGTTGATTGTTGAATCACAGTGCGTATAAAACAATTCGCTTTGCAAAAGGTTGCGCGAAAGTGCTCCGGCAAACAAAGAATCTTCAAGGTTGAACCGGTTTTTCCATCCGGCACATAAAATAATTACTTTTTTCTGTTGCCCTGCAAGCCAGTTGCTCAGGGCCGAAATGTTGAGAAATGAGCCAATTACAATGATTGATGCATCTCTTGCGGCTTCAATAGCCTGTGTTCCATTGGTGGTGCTGATGACAATGGTCTGATCTTTCACCGCATTGTCCATAAAGCTAAATGGTGAGTTGCCAAAATCAAAGCCATCCTGTTTAACAGCATCACGTTCGCAGGCGGTAAGATAGCCATTGGCCTTGTATGCCCTTGCCTGTTCTACACCAGCCACCGGGATCATCTTTTTTACCCCGTGATGCAGGGCTGTGCAAATGGCAGAAGTTGCTCTCAACACATCCACCACTACCACAATTGCATCCTGATCTTTATAAAGATCATACAATGCCGGACTGAAGCAGGTTTGTATTTCTTTTTTTGCCATGCAGAAATTAACCAGCCTTGTAAAAGGGTATTTTAACAACAGAGGCCCTCAGCAGTTTATCACGCACCTCGATAAATATTTCTGATCCCGGTGCGGCCAGATTTGAAGGCACATAGGCAAGTCCGATGGCTTTTTTCAAACTGGGCGACATGGTTCCGCTGGTAACATGGCCAATTACCTGCCTTGATGCATCACAAACATTATAGCCGTGTCGCGGTACTCCTTTATCGGTGAGTTCAAAACCGACCAGCTTACGCTGAACCCCTTCCTTTTTCTGTTGCTCAAGGGCGGCCTTGTTGATGAAATCTTTGCTGAATTTGGTAATCCAGCCTAAACCGGCCTCGATCGGGGAGGTGGAATCGTCAATATCATTACCGTAGAGGCAGAAGCCCATTTCAAGTCGCAGCGTGTCCCGACAGGCGAGGCCTGCAGGTTCGATGCCATAAGCTTTCCCGGCTTCAAAAATGGCTTTCCAGATTTTCTCAGCATGCTCAGCCCTGAAATAAATCTCAAAACCGCCTGCACCAGTATAGCCGGTGGCCGAAACCAAAACATTTTCAACCCCTGCAAAAACCCCTTTTGTAAAGGTATAATAACCCATTCCGGCCAAATTGATATCGGTGAGTGCTTGTAGTGCCTCTGCTGCTTTGGGGCCCTGAATGGCAAGTAAAGCAGTGTCATCAGAAATGTTTTCCATGTCAACACCCCAGCGATCATGCTGTTTGATCCAGTTCCAGTCTTTTTCAATATTGGAAGCATTCACCACCAGCATATACTGATCTTCACGGATACGGTACACCAACAAATCATCAACAATACCACCTTTTTCATTGGGCAAGCAGGAATATTGAACCTTCCCATCGGTTAGCACGGAAGCATCATTGCTGGTCACCAGCTGAATCAGGTCAAGCGCATGTGGTCCGCGCAGCAAAAACTCACCCATGTGAGAAACGTCAAAAACCCCCACTTTACTGCGCACACATTCGTGTTCCTGAATTACGCCACTGTAAGTGATGGGCATATCATATCCGGCGAAGGGAAGCATTTTTGCCCCCAAGTCAACATGTATCTGATGAAAAGGTGTTTGTTTGACAGTTGAAATTTCCATGAAGTGAATGTTTTCAGTTTTTTGCTGGCAAAGGAAATGAATTTAAATGAATGACCTATTCAGGCTTTTCATTGTTATGTCCGGTTTTTATGATACCCATCAGCTGCTGAAAGTTTTTCTGCATGCCCTCAGCCGAACCGTCAAGGAAAATAACATTCCCCTTTCCATTTTCGGCAAAATGCTTAATCGCTTCTGTCCACATGGTAAACAATATTACCGAAGTGTCCATATCGGCCTGCTGCATTTCACGGGCAGCCTGGGTCATACCCTTGGCCACCTCTTCGCGGAAGAGGGCCACGCCCTGCCCCCTGAGCTGGGCTGCCTGCCTTTCAGCTTCAGCGGCAATCTTTATCGCATTACCTTCAGCTTCGGCGGCCTTGGTTTTGGTGATTAGCAGGGCCTGACCTTCGTTTTCGGCAGCGGCTTTGAGGTTGTTTGATGCCACCACCTGTGACATTGACTTTAAAATTACTTCATCAAATGTGATGTCATTGATCTGCAGGTCGATCAGGTGATAACCCCACCCATCGAGCGTATGGTCAATCTGGTCTTTCACATCTTCCACGATTTCCCGGCGCAGACCCAGTACCTCACTTTGCTTTTTTGAGGCCACATACGATCTGATGGAGCCTTCGATGGTGCGTACCAAGGCCTGCATGAGGTTGCGCTCGTCAATAAATTTAAAGGCTACATTTTTGATGGTTTCCTCACTTTGGTTATGAACGGCAAAAAGTAGCATTGACTTAAAGTAAACGTTGGCCTGATCAACCGTCACAGCCTGAAACTCAAGTTCAACAGATCGGTTTTGAATTGAAATACGCTTAAACACCCTTTCAATAAGGGGTATTTTCAGGTTGAGGCCGGGCGTAAGCATACGGTTATACTTTCCGAAAATGGTTGTAACTGCTATAGTACCCTGTTGCACAGTGGTGAACGAACTTAAGACAATTATCAGCGCAAGAGCGAGTAAAATATAGAAGACGGGCATGGGAAATGAATTTTATACAAACATCGTAAATTATTTTATTTTGCGGAGAATTTTATCCATGTCAACTTCATTCCCTTCGAAATATCCTGCGCTTTACACTTTCTCACAAAAGCTAACCCCGATTGGCGATGCTGCCTGGGTTGATCTTGAACGCAGGTTAAGCACCCGGAGTTTTGCCAAAGGAGATTTACTTGTTAAGCCAGGTGATGTTTCCAATTATGTAAGTTTTATTTTGCAGGGTAAAGCACGATTGTTTTATCCGCAGGAAGGACGTGAAGTTATTGTAGGTGTTTTTTTCGAGAACGAATTTGTAACTGACTATGATAGTTTTCTTTCGCGCAAGCCTTCAAGGGTTTATGTTGAGTTTTTAGATGCCACTTCGGTTGTTGAACTGCATTACCATGATGTGCAGCAATTGTATGATCTGTACCCTGAATTGCAGCGTTATGGCCGACTGATTGCCGAAAACCTTTACAAGACACTTTCAGAAACCATCGCTTCAATGATGCTTGATAATCCGGAGATTAGATATCAGCGGCTTCAGCAGCATCATCCCCGTTTGCTGACCGAACTGCCACAGTATATGGTGGCTTCACTGCTCGGAATAACCCCAGAAGCTCTCAGCCGATTAAGGAGTAGGCTGCTCAAGAAAAATGCCTGATATTGATCTGGGTCAATCATTTGTGCGCATTATTTTAATTCCAATCATTTTTAATTAGCGGCAGATTGGCAAGCTTTGCAAAAAAAAATAACCATGAAAAAACTGATAGCCAATTTTATTTGCCTTTTAAGTCTCAGCTTAACGGCTCAGGTTCCGGTGCAGGTAGTCAGAGGAAGAATCATTGATAAAGTGAGCGAACAACCCCTGCCGGGCGCCGCAATTGTAATGGTGGGGTCAGACCCTCCGCTTGGCGCTGTTGCCGATGTTAACGGGAATTACACCCTTAAGAATATTCCTGCCGGAAGACGCACTTTTATTGTTCAGTTTCTTGGTTACCAGCCGCAGACCATACCAGAGGTGCTGGTTACCGCCGGAAAGGAGGTGCAACTGGATGTGGTGCTGGAAGAATCGGTGAGATCGCTGAAAACAGTTGAAATTACCGGAGATAATGCAAAAGATCAGGCAAATAATGAGTTTGCCGCCATGAGTGCCCGCAGTTTTTCGCTTGAAGAGGTTACACGCTTTTCGGGTGGGCGTAATGATCCCTCCCGGTTAGCCGCCAATTTTGCCGGTGTGGCTACCACCAACGATGCAAGAAACGATATTGTGGTGAGGGGCAACAGTCCTGCTGCTGTTCTTTGGCGCCTGGAGGGCATTCCGATACCCAACCCCAACCATTTTGCCACATTAGGCACAACGGGCGGTCCGGTAAGTGCCCTCAATACCAACCTGTTGCGAAATTCCGACTTTTTCACCGGCGCTTTTCCGGCAGAGTATGGCAATGTAATGGGCGCAGTATTCGATGTGGGCTTCAGAAGCGGCAATACCGAGAAACGGGAATACACGGCACAACTCAATATGTTCAGCGGAGTGGAACTGATGGCAGAAGGTCCGATCAGCCGTGAAAAGGGATCTTCGTATCTTGTGTCATACCGTTATTCATTTGCGGCCATCGGCCAAAAGCTGGGTTTGCCTATCGGTACCAATTCTGTTCCGGTTTACCAGGATATCTCCATGAAGATTGATCTGGGTAATACCAAGTCGGGCAGGTGGAGTATTTTCGGCATTGGCGGCTGGAGCAGTATTGATTTTCTCGCAAAAGATGTTGACAGTCTCGACCTTTTTGCGCAAAGCAATCAGGATGCCTATGCCCGGTCAAGGTTTGGTGTAATTGGCCTCAGGCATCTGAAAACAGTCGGAACAAGAGGCGTTTTCAAAACGGTGTTATCAGGTTCGCTCACACTATCAAAATATGATCAGTATAATTTCTATGGGGCTGATACCGGCAGAACCCAAACCGTTGAGGTGAACGACAGGAACAATGCCTTCCGGCTCAGTAGCTATTATCAGCACAAGTTCAGCGCTTCGTCAAATCTGCGGGCCGGTATTACCGGAGAGCTTTTCATCATTGATGCCCTCGGGCGCGACCGATCCGACACGGCCCTTTCAACATGGAATACTTTCAGAGATGTGAATAGAAACATGATGCTTTTACAACCATTTATTCAGTATCAGCAAAAATTTACAGAGGCCCTGACACTGAATGCCGGTTTGCATGCTCAGTGGCTTGATCTGAATAACACTTATGCCCTTGAACCCAGGGTAAATCTGGCCTGGCGATTTCTTCCCCTGCATACCATCACCGCAGGCTATGGTATGCACAGCCAGATGCAACCCATGCCTGTTTATTTTTTCAGACGTATGGCAGCTGATGGCGTTATAAATACTGCGAATGAGCAGCTTGATTTTACAAGAGCACATCATTATGTACTGGCCTATGATTACAGGTTTGCTGAGAGCTGGAGATTGAAAGCAGAGTTTTATTATCAGCAGCTGTATGATGCACCGGTAGATGCTTTTTCATCTACTTTTTCAATGCTGAATGCGGGCGCTGATTTTATTTTTCCTGATCGGGTTTCGCTGGTTAATCAGGGCAAAGGCGATAACAGAGGGCTCGAGCTGACCGTAGAAAAATTTTTCAGCCGCGGTTTTTACATGCTGCTTACGGGTTCATTCTTCGAGAGCCGTTACAAGGGTTCGGATGGTATCTGGAGAAATACCGCATTTAACAACAGATATGTTTCAAACCTCCTTGTGGGCAGGGAAATTAAAATAGGAGCATCCAAACGAAACGCCCTCACTTTTGATACACGGGTGGCTTATGCGGGAGGCAGATATTACACACCGATAAATAAAGAGGTCAGTAAATTGCAAGGGCGCGAGGTGCTTGACGAGTCAAAGGCTTACAGCATGCAATTGCCAGATTATTTCAGATTCGATTTTCGCGTAGGTTTCCGCATCAACAGTTCAGCACGCAAGCGTTCACAAACTTTTTACCTCGATTTTCAGAACCTGACCAATCACAAAAATGTGTTTACCATGCGTTACAACGAACGCCTCAATGACGTAAAACCGGTTTACCAAATTGGTTTCTTTCCAGATCTGATGTACAGGTTGCAGTTTTGATGCAGCTTTGCCCATAAAACCATAAGACGTCTTCGGCACCTCATTTTTAACTAGCCGAGCCATTTCAGAATTTTGATAAATGTTTTCATGCGCTGTTTGGTTTTTATGGTTTATAAACCCCATGATAAACCCCAGCCTGACTAACAAGATTTTATATCATAATCACATGACCGTTTCAAAAATAATTTTTAATCAAATCAAACCCTATTGAAAAAATATTTTTTCGCCGGAAGTAAACATGAAGCCCTGCAATAATCTGCTTCAACTGCCGTAGTCGCAGATCAATATGGCGAATAGGAATTGTCGCCTATTTAATGACCGGAAAAACCTTTATCAGGTTTTTATCGGGTAATTGCATGTGTAGCAGATAAGTGCCGGAGGGAATGTTTTGCAGATTGACAGGTTGCTTTTCAGCGATTTTCCCCGAAACAAGCAAAGTTCCTGAAAGGCTGTAAAGTCTGTATGATACGGTACTCAAAGGGTAGGGTAGTTGCACCCGCAATTCGTTTACTGCCGGCACGGGAAAAATCAGGGGCTCATGCTGCTGAGCATCAAGGCCTACTGTAGTGCCAACAATTACCTGAAGGTAAACAGTATCAGCGCACCAGGCATTGGAAGCTACCACCCTGACACTAAAAGTGCCGGTATCGCTGTATGTGTGAAGCGGATTTTGGGCTGCTGAAACCGAACCGTCGCCAAAATCCCAGTTGAAAGTGGTTGCATGAATGGCCGTGGCTGAAAATTGCACATCAGGACTGGTCAGGGTAGTTATTGCAGGATTTGCTTCAGCCGTTGCTTTTACCGGTAAAAGTTCATCCAGCTTGAATCCTGTTTCCCATGTTGACTGATCCTGAAATTCATAACGAATAAAATAGTGGCCGGCAGTAAGGCCCTGATATGCGTAGCTGCTCAGCGCGCCTGAACTGGTATTGAGGGTTACACCGTCACTGTTCAAAAGGCGAATGGTCAGATTACCCGTGGTACGAAAATTCAGCTGAACTGTTCCGGTTAGCTGATCACAGGTGAGGGGAAGCGTACTTTGATACACTTCCATTTCAGAAAAGTTGTAAAAGCCCTGTGCTTTCAAACTGTTTTCGATCAGGCTATTTAGTGAGCGGGCACAAAGCATAGCATAGGCAACATCAACCGAATCGCCTGGTGCCAGCGTAATAGCACCGCTCCCAATCAGGCTGGCTACATCGCCCGGCTGACTTGCATTGCGCTGCAAACTACCCGACAATGCCTGAAATTTTTCTGCATCACTGAAGCCATCGGTAAGGTTGATGCTTCCGCCGGCACCATCACTGTTAAAGGCGTAGCCATGCGCCGATTGCCTGCTTAATTGCCTTATCCCTGCGTATATTCCTCCTGAACCGGTATCAAACGCATAAATTAGTTTTGAATCAGTCACAAAACCGCTACCGTTCTGGTTGGCATCACGTATGTTGAAATCGGTGAAAATACCGCTGTGAAGACCATCAATTGGGGTGTTGCCCTGATTAATCAGCGTGTAATGCAGCAACACCTGATCATCTATACCCTGACCCTTTACTGCTAAAGCACGATGTTTCACCAGCACCTTCTCTGCCGCCGCTGAATCAGTGTAGAATTCAGCTTTTATTTCCTTTCTGAGCAGACCTGGAATGTAATCGCTTTGAACACCCGTTTTCCTTACAAAATCGTTGTCAAATCCGGGCAGTTTTGCAGCATAGGCATTGTTTGCGATTTTTTGGCCTGAGGTTCCGAGCATCAGTCCCGAATAGAAAATCAGCTGTTGCCCCTGAAACATCCACCCACTGCCATCAGTGGCATAGTCGGCAGCATAGCCGATGTTACCCCTTGAACTGATGGTGGTCAGGATGTTATTAACATCCATGTCCATGTAATCCTTGTTGACCCTGAATTCTATGTATTCAAAAGCACGGTATCCTGTGTCGCTGTAAGTGATTTTTAATAATAAGTCGAGGTTGTAGGGAGCCCCCTGTTTAATGAGCAGGCGGAACGGCCGGGACGAATTCACAAGAGAATCACCGCCCGCTATTAATCCTGCTGTAAAAGTACTGTCAAGCATTTTTACAAACGGTGAGGCACAGGTCATCAGCACTTTCAGGTTTTTTGTTGATCCCAGAAAATTTTTAAATGTTCCCGACAAGGTTATTTCATCACCCGGCTCTGCAAACTGGTCGCCATCGTTATCGGTAAAGCTGTGCATTGTAAAGTGCACAGAAGGCTTTTCGGGGTCGTTAAGTGCGCGGAAAATATTTAACCGGCCGGCGCCCATCAGATGCAGCCAGGCCGCATTTCCGGGTAATTGATAGATGGATGTATCGGCTGTGACTTTTAACCTTTCAGCCAGCTGCAGGGCATTATAGGTGGGGAATTTACTTTTGACCAGCGCAGCGGCTCCGGCGGCAAGGGGGGCACTGAAAGAAGTGCCAGAACTGTTATCGTAACCATTAAATGGCCATGTGCTTCTTACATTTTCTCCCGGCGCTATCAGATCAATGCGAGGCCCGAAGGTTGAACCAGACCATTTCAGGTCAGTTTGCCCGCTGGCGCCCACACTCAACACTCCGGGGTATGAGGCCGGATAATATTTCTCATTCAGTGCACTGTTACCTGCTGCGGCAACAACCAAACAGTTGCGCTCCTGGGCATAGCGTATCACCTCTGCACCCATCGGACTTGTTCTGGTTCTGCCCCATGATGCATTGATTACCTGACAGCCCATGTCGGCAGCATACACTATTCCTTCGTAACCGTAGTTAAAACCGCTGCTGTTGTCAATGCGCACCGGAATGAATTTGCAGCGGAAAGCAACACCCGCCACCCCAATTCCGTTGTTCACCGTGGCAGAACTCATCCCGGTAGTGAAGATGCCATGCGGACTGAGTGTTGCAGTGGGGTCATTGCTGTTGTTCACGGCGTTCCACCCTCTGAAATTATCAGTGTAGCCATCCAGATCGTCATCAAGCCCGTTGATTGGATCATTGTAATTGAATTTGATATTCTGTAAATCGTTGTGATCAAATTGAATCCCTGCATCGGTTATACCGATAACGGTATTGGTGTCTCCGGTAGTAATATCCCATGCTTCAAAGGTCTTAATCAGGTTGTGATGGTATTGCTGGGTAACTTGCGGATCATTGGGTGTAAACATGGGATATTGCACATAGCGCGGCTGTACCCAATTAAAAAGTCCGCTCTTCATAAAAACCAAACAGAGCGAATCAATGCTGTAACCGCTGTGCTTAAGTTTTAGCTCATAAATCCTGCTGAGGTCAACCGGATTTTTAGCATTTGCAAAACTTTTCTTACCCGGTGGTTTTGCCGCCGGAAAGTTTTTTCTGAGGGTACCGCCACCACAGCCCTCAATGAGCTGTTGCAGACGCCCCTGACTGCTGCCTGAAATACCGGCAAGATCACGGTTCGATTCGCTGAGCTTGAAAATTAAAACCCCCGGCTCATAATCATTTAATGCGGGCTGTTGCGCAAGAACCTGCCGGACAGAGGATCCAATAAAAATGATCAGTAGGATAAAGTGTTTCATGAACAGCACTAAAGTTAGCAATTTCTGCAATTACAGAGGTAATTGTTAACTGATTGCGCCACTGTTTGGTTATTACTGAATGCTTTTAAATCTTACCTGATTGAGTGAGATCCGCAGGGGCAGCATACCATTAATGGTTATCACAGTAAGTGTTTGAGGTATTGATATCCTGCGCATCCAATAAACCGCCCAAAGTTTAGTCGGGTTTAATGGAAGTTGATTTGATCATTAATTTTCAATGAAAAGTTGTTAGCCTCCGAACCAGGATTGGGATATTCCTTAACCATTACCCCTCAAATCTATCAGGTAAGCAGGAGAATTCCGGCTATGGAAATTTACCTCCCGATCAACAAAAATGAAATTATTGAATTTGCCCCAGCCTGTTCCGCAAAGGCACAACCAACCAATCATAAACGTAGCATCCCACACAAATGCCGAAAACCGACTCAAGCACAGAGCAAAATACCAGTATGCCTACAATTATGCCGGCCACCAGCGTGAAGCCGGCTATCAAACTGATAAAAACGGCGGTTGAAAGCACAAAACCTACCGATGCCGCAAATTTCTTAGGCGGAGCATAAATCCATTTGGGTTCCAGTTTGAAAAAATTAGCAAGTGCCCAGCCTATCCGGGCAAGTGGCGGCCTTAAATTCGTAAATGCCCTGCAAAAGAAATCGGCCGCAAGGTAAAGCGCCAGCCATGCCTGATGTGTAAAAAGTATAATGCAAGAGAAGATGACCACAAATCCACTCACAATGCGTATCACCTTCTCATTTAATCGGTTTGCCTCAGCTGCCATAAGATTTGATTTTTAAGGCAAAGATAAAGCAAAACGAATAAAAAGCATACAAATAAGGTAGATAATATCTATTTTTTAAAAAACACCCTGATATCCTTATATTTGCGGCCTTTAGTTAAAAAATCAATTGCATGATGCTCAGTGTAGAGAAAATAGGGGGAACCTCTATGTCGAAAATGGAGGCCGTTTTAAACAATATTGTTTTTCACGGTCAGTTGGCTCAGGTAAAAAATCGTGTTTTCGTTGTTTCGGCTTATGCCGGCATTACCAATATATTGCTCGAAAACAGAAAGACCGGTGAGCCTGGTATTTACACGGCTTTCTGTAAAGGAGAAGCATGTCCTCCGCTGTTGTCAGCACTCAAAGAAAAACTACTCCAGATCAATAGTAGCTACGCTGACTTAGGGCTTGACCTCAGGGCGGCCGGCGACTTTCTCGACAAACGCATTGCCCAGGTTGAGCATTACCTGCAAAGTCTTTCAGTGGTGCTGGCATCTGGCTATGTGCCTACTGAAAACATCTATTCAGCGGCTCGTGAAATGCTGGCTTCCATTGGAGAGGCCCATTCAGCATTCAACATGAACAACATGATCATGGCCAGAGGAGCCATCAGCACTTTAGTTGACCTGAGCGGATTCGATGACAACCAACCCATGACCATTGATGAACGCATCTCCCATGCGTTTTCAGCGGTTAATCTTGAAGCCGGTATTGCAGTTGCAACCGGCTATTGCAAAGGTACAGAAGGCATCATGCGTGAATTTGACAGAGGGTATTCAGATGTTACGTTCAGTAAGGTAGCTGTGGCCCTGAAGGCGGGTCAGGCAGTGATTCATAAAGAATATCATCTGTCAACTGCTGACCCTGAAATTGTTGGGGAAACCAACTGCAGACCAGTGAGCAGGCTTAATTTTGATATAGCCGATCAACTGGCCGATATCGGTATGCAGGCCATTCATCCAAAGGCATCAAAACCTTTGGAGCTTTCAGGCATTGATCTCCGTATTAAAAATACATTCCAGCCTGATCATCCGGGCACGGTGATTTCAGTAAAGATAAAGCCTGAAGAAGGCAAGGTTGACCTTATCTCGGGCAGCGATAAGGTGTTCATTTTTGAAATTATTGATCCCCTGATGGTGGGTGCAGTTGGGTTTGATGAACGCATCATGGGCATACTCAAGCAATTTGGCGTGAGTTATATTTTGAAAACAACAAGCGCCAATTCAATTTCAATGGTCGTATTCAGAAAAGACATCAGTCAGGCTTTTATGGATACCCTCCGCGTACAATTCATGGAAGTGCGCGCACAGGAATGTGCCTTGATCACCATTTTGGGCATGAGCCTGAAAAAAACCGGAATTCTGGCACAATCAGCCGGTTTGCTTGCATCAGAGCAGATAGGAATTCTCAGCGTTGGCCTGGCATACAGCCAGGTGAACCTGCAGCTGGTTGTAGCGTCAGATGACTATGCGCCGGCCATCAGGGTATTACATCAGGGCTTTTTTGGTCAGGATGAAGCTAAAACCGGTCAGAAAAAAATTTACGCATGATTAACGAGGAAATTTTCAACGGGGGTACTATCGGGGGCATTAGCGTAAGCAAGCTGGCCGAAAGCTACGGAACACCACTGTATGTTTACGATGCTGCCATCATTAGAAAACGGCATGAAATGCTCAGGGAAGCCTTTGGCGGGTATCCCTCAAAGATGCATTATGCAGCCAAAGCCTGCACCAATCTGCACATTATGGCCTTGCTGCATGAGCAGGGCTGCGCACTTGATACGGTTTCAATCAATGAGGCCAAAGCCGGATTAATTGCCGGATTTGACCCTGCTGAAATTCTTTATACCCCAAGCAGCGTTTCAATGGTGGAGATTGATCAGGCAGTAAACCTCGGTATTCATCCGGTACTTGACAATATCGACCTGCTCGAGGCATTTGGAAAAAAGTACGGAAGCGACTATCCCTGCAGCATCCGCTTGAACCCCGACATTCTTGCCGGTGGTCATGCACGCATTCAGGTTGGGCATAAAGAGTCAAAATTCGGTATCCCTGCATATCAGCTTGATGAAATCATTGCTATTGCCCGGAAATACAACATCACTATTTACGGTTTGCATTGCCATGTTGGTTCTGAAATTGCAGGCCGCGAACCGTTTCTTCGGGTGCTGGATGTATTACTTGGGGCCTTGCATCATTTTCCTGCCATCCGCTTTGTTGACATCGGTTCAGGTTTTAAGGTGCCCTATTACAGGAATCAGCCGGAGGAGGATATACTCAGCCTGGGAAGAGCTGTTACTGAACGAATGCAGGCATTCAGCCGTGAAAGCGGGCTTAACCCGATGCTTTACCTTGAACCCGGAAAGTACCTCGTGGCAGATGCCGGTTATTTTATCGCTGCGGTGAGAAGTATCAAACCTATCCAGAATCAGGTAATCGTAGGTCTTAATACCGGTTTCAACCATCTGCTCCGCCCTATGTTTTATGATGCATTTCATGAGATCGTGAATGTGTCAAATCTGAATGGTCCTTCGCGTGAATATACCCTGGTAGGAAATATCTGTGAAACAGATTTTTTTGCCCGCAACCGTGAATTGAATGAGATCAGAGAGGGAGATATCCTTGTTTTTTCGCATGCAGGGGCCTATGGGTTTGCGATGAGTTCAAACTACAATTCGCACGAACGACCTGCTGAGGTGATGGTTGATGGCGGTAAACACCGACTGATACGCCGCAGGGAAACATTCGAAGATCTGCTGGCGACCCAGCTGGCGACCTTTGAAACCCCTGTCGGTAATTAATATCAATGTCAATTAAACTGGTCATACTCGGCAGCGGATCGGCTACACCAACCCTTCAGCGAAACCCGAGTGCCCAGTGGTTGCGCATTCAGGATTGTGATATGCTGATTGACTGCGGAGAAGGTACGCAGCTGCAGCTGCTGCGCTTTCAGTTAAGGCTAAATAAGATACGCGCTATTTTTATCAGTCATCTTCACGGTGACCATTACCTGGGTTTACCCGGATTGATTTCTTCCATGCACCTGACCGGCCGCTCGGCGCCCCTTCAGCTGTTTGGTCCGACCCCGCTGATGGATATATTACAGAAGCAATTTGAAGTTTCAGATACCCGGCTCAGCTTCCGCATTGATTTCACCCCTGTTACAGCGGGGCAAACGCAGTGGCTGGGCAACTTTGAGCATTTTACCGTAAAGGCTTTTCCGTTAAACCACCGGATTGCCTGTTCAGGATTTCTATTCAGGGAAAAACCCGGCTTACAGAATATTCGCAAGGAGGCCCTGGCAAAATACCGGATTCCGATACATTTTCTTCAGGGTATTCGGGAGGGTAAGGATTACAATACGGGCAGTGGTGAGCTGGTACCCAACAGTGAACTTACCTATCCACCACGTCATCAGGCGTCGTATGCCTACTGTTCTGATACGGCGCCCGATGAAAGCTATATTCAGTTAATCAGCGGGGTCGATTGTCTTTATCATGAGGCTACATTCGCTGCCGACCTGAAATCGCGTGCCATCAACACCTACCACAGTACCGCTCCTGAAGCTGCTGAAATAGCTGCAAGGGCTGGTGTAAAAAAATTGTTGATCGGACATTTCTCTTCACGCTACCGTGATGTTTCAGCACTGGTCACCCAGGCCAGGGCCATATTTCCTGATACAGAGGCGGTAAACGATGGTATGGAGGTTGGAATTGGTGAATCGTAGTTGCGGGCAAAGGATACACCGAATGGCTATACGGGGTTACAATGCCCGCATAATCAGTTAAGGATTGTCAATGTCCTTCGCTTCCACCTGACAGCACACCCAGCAGCGATCGGGTGCCGCTGACAACAACTTTTAATGCATATAATGGTTCGTTTTCAGGCAGGCTCACCGGCACAAGACCATCCACCGCAATGCCTGTATTTATGGCAATCCAGCGGAAGTTGCCGGCTCCTTCGTCAATGAACAACACAGGCTTGCCGTCTAACCATGCAATAGCCCTTTCCGGAACAGCCGGTACCGAATCAGTTCCGGTTTCAATCTGCGCATTGACAAACACGCCGGGTATCAGGGCCGGATCTTCTTTGTCGAGATGCCCGTGAACCACAATGGTATGGTCATCATTCAGTGCTTTGCCAACGAGGTAAACATGGGCGCTGCGCTGTTCCGGATGTTCACCCGGCAGCGTGAAAGTTATTTTCTGCCCGGTTTTAACCCTGCCCATGTCTTTCTCAAAAACGCGCAGTTCAACATGCATGTGTTCTGTGTCAATGATCTCAAAAAGTACATCTGTAGGTCCTGCATATCTGCCGATGTTTGCGTGCACCGCTTTCACGAATCCATTGGCCGGAGAGCGTAAACTGATTTTGCCACTTATTGTTTCCGCCTTAAGGCTTGCCGGATTTAAACCGAGCAGTTTTAATTGCTCACCCAGTGATTTTTGAACGATGCGCAACTGGTTGAGGTTTGATCCGGCCTGTTCGCGCAGTTTTTCGATACCTGCCTGACCTGCATGCAGCTGATCCTGCCGTTGCGATTCAAGGAATGCAAGTTTTACTTTTTCTTCATTGTCGAGATAATCCTGTTGCAGCTGAATGTAATCGGGATGTTCGAGTACGGCGAGTACATCACCTTTCTGAACCCTCATGCCGGGCAGTAGCTCTGTTTTACGCACGTATCCGCCCCAGGGAATTGAAATGCTGACCAGGTTTTGCGGAGGCACCTCGAGCATACCACTGGCTGAAAGGGTGCCGGTTGCGGAGGTAAACCGAACTTTTTCGCTGCTGATACCTGCCGTTTTAATCTGAACCGGATCAAGATGGATGGTGGTAGTGACCTTTTGCGGATCGTTTTTCGTTGTTTGCTGATCTCCGCAGGAAGTCATTATTAAAATGACAAGGAGAAAATGAAAGTCTTTCATGGTTTGTGTTTATTGAAATAAAAATTCGTATTGAAGTACTGCATTGTTATACCGCTCCAGCTCATCAAGCTGTGAGCGTTTGAGTTCATTCACCTGCCTGATCAGAAACACCAGTTCAAGATAGCCTGTATTTCCGGCCTCCCAAGAAACAACTGCTGCCTTAAGGGCCTGATCGGCCTGTGGAAGAACAGTGTCGTTGAGGTAGCTGATATTTTGCAGTGCACTCTGCATTTGTGTTTTTAGCTGTTGCAGCTGATCTTTTAACTGCAGGGAGGTCGCGATTACTGCATCTTCTGCGGCCTTTTCAAGGTGACGGGCACTTTTTACTTTGGCATTTCTTGCAGTGAATACCAGCGGAAAAGAAAGTCCGGCCTGATAACCGGTAAACCTGTCGCGGCTGTTATAAAAAGTTTCGGTGCCATTGATATTTTGAAATCCCGTGAGCGACTGATTGAAATAGCCTGCCATTAATCCCGGATAATACATGCTTTTTTCAAGCCTGACCTGTGCGCCTGCAGTTTGCGCTCTTTGCATGGCGAGTTTATAGGATGGTGCATTTTCCCAGCTGTTTACATTTGCCGTCAATGGAGTTTTTAGCAGCATCGCAGATGTATCCCGGGTGACAGAAAGCGGCGTATCAAGGCCGGTGAGCAGTCTGAGACTGTTTTCTGTGGCGGTGATTTCGTGCTGAAGCCTGTTCAGTTCAGTGCGTGCTGCGGCTCTAGCACTTTGAACACCAAGCATTTCGATGCGGTTAGTTTCACCGGCGCCAACGCGCAGCAGGGCAATTTTTTCAGCTTTGGCAAAAAGGCTGTCCTGCTGGTAAAACACCTGTTGTTTCTTTTGCAGCAGGCTGAGCTTTTGCCAGGCCTGACTAACAAGCAGGGTGATTTCCTTTTTTGTGATCAGCAGGCCTGTCTCCGCCTCCGCTGTCTCGTTTTTATTGAAAGCAGCTTGCCTGATGGTATTCATCGGAAAGGGGATGGTTTGGCTGAAGTTAAAGTTACGGTCGCGGTAAATGCTGTTGTATTGTCCGCCGGTAACCAGCACATTCATTGGCCCGGGATCAAAGGCAGCGCCTTTTCTGGCTTTTCTGGCGAGCAATATTTGTTCAGACTGCCTGATGCCGGGATGTTGTTGCAATGCCAGCTGTACGGCCTCTTCCAGACTTAAATAACGTGTAGTCTGACCGGTAAGCCTGTCGCCCGTAAAGCTTAAAAATACAATCATCAGCAAGGCCGCTGCCTTGCTCTTTCCGATCCTGATGCGCTCAAAGAGCATGTACAATACCGGAAGTAAAAAAAGTGTAAGCAGGGTGGCTGATATGAGTCCGCCGATTACTACTGTAGCAAGTGGTTTCTGAACTTCCGCCCCGGGCGAATTTGAAATTGCCATGGGCATAAAACCCAGTGAGGCTACGGCAGCAGTCATCAGAATTGGTCTGATGCGTTCGGCTGCTCCCTGTATGATGATGGAGTAAAGATCTTTCATGTCGTTTTTTTTCAATTGGTTAAACATGCCGATGAGAACAATTCCGTTGAGCACCGCTACGCCCGATAATGCAATAAATCCGACGCCGGCAGAAATACTGAAAGGCATGCTGCGCAGCCAGAGGGCAAATACGCCTCCGATAATTGAAAAGGGCACTGCTGAAAAAATCAGGAGTGCGTATTTCACTGACCCGAAGGTGAGGTATAGCAGAATAAAGATCAGCAACAGTGCTACCGGCACGGCGATCATTAAGCGCTCACGTGCTTCGGCCAGATTCCTGAACTGTCCGCCAAATTCAATGGTATATCCGGCGGGGAGTTTCAGTTGCTGATTGGTGTTTTCAATCAGTTCGTTAACAATACTTTCAACATCGCGCCCTCTCGCATTGAAGCCGACCATGGCCCGTCGGCGCGCATCATCCCGTTGTATAACAACAGGCCCTGAGCGGGTCTGTATATCAGCAAGTTCTTCAAGCGGAATTAGATTGCCTGTTTTGTCAGGTATGGTAATTTCATTGATTGAATTAAGGTCTTTTCGTCTTTCTTCTGCCAGTCGTACCACCAGATCAAACCGTCGTTCCCCTTCGAAAACCTGTCCGGCAACCTGTCCGGCAAAGGCCATGTTCACAGCCCTGTTAACCTGTTCAACACTGATGCCGTATCGGGCCAGCCGGTCGCGCTTTATGCTGATTACTTTTTGTGGCAAACCGGTGAGTTTTTCCTGATAAATATCAGCCGCACCCTCAATGCTGCCGGCAATACCTGCAATTTTGCCGGCAATGGCCGTGAGGGAATCAAGGTCTTCTCCAAAAATTTTCACCACAATATCCTGCCGGGCTCCTGTCATCAGCTCATTGAAACGCATCTGAATAGGCTGCTGAAAGCCAAAGTTCACACCGGGTATCTCTTCGAGGGCGGTCTGCATTTTTTCTGCAAGGTCCTCCCGGTTCGAAGCGCTGACCCACTGATCCTTGTCTTTAAGACTAATAATCAGGTCGCAGGCTTCCGGGGGCATCGGGTCAGTAGGTATTTCGGATGTTCCGATTTTCCCGGTCACCGCAGTGATTTCCGGGAAGCGTTTCATCAGAATTGACGCAGCCTTCTCAGTGGTTTCGATGGTGTGTGAGATTGAGCTGCCCGGCAGCAGCCGCATCTCAACGGCAAAGTCACCCTCTTCGAGTACAGGAATAAATTCTCCGCCCAATCTTGAAAAAACAAACAAACTGAGCAGCAGCAGCAATAGCCCGATAGTCAGGGATAAGCGGGGTTTGTTGAGCACATTTTTCAAGGCAGGCAGGTACATTTTTCTGACAGCCTCCATGATGTTGTCGCCTAAATTTCTTTTTGTCTGAATTTTCCGGTTAAGCAAAAGGGTAGAGGCTACCGGAACCCAGGTCATCGAGAGCAGTAAAGCGCCTACGATGGCAAATGAAACCGTTTCGGCCATTGGCTTAAACATCTTGCCTTCAATACCGGTGAGGGTTAGAATCGGCAAATACACAATCAGTATGATCAGTTGACCGAAAGTGGCAAAACGAATCATCCTGCCGCTTGTGTCGTTCACGGTCTGTTGCAGTTTATCACGGCT
>JBIICM010000149.1:0-6157 GCA_044238875.1 Flavobacteriales bacterium
AGCTGTTAATGTTACATAATCACGGGTGATGAAAGTACGGTTGCCCGACCAGGATGTGGTATCAACAGAATTGCGCGCCCTCACCCGCCAGAAATATTTCTTGCCGAAAAACAGGTTATTCAGGAAATGTTCCGTATCTGAATTGCCATCGGTTGAGTTTATATAAGATTTTGAAGTCGTGCGGTAAGCCGGTGAGTTAAAAGTGGGCACTGTATCGGCCTCTACATCATAAAATGAAACACCGGTATGCGGACTCCAGTTCAACGTGAGGCCGGCCCATACATCTGCAGCATCACCGGGTGCGGTTTGGGGTACATCATCACGGGTGATAAAATTTGAATTTGTCCACGAAGATGTATCATTTGCAATATATGCCCTAACCCGCCAGTAATAGGTTCTTCCAAATTTCAGTCCGGTTGTAAAATGTTCGGTATCTGAATTCGAACCCGTTGAATTGATATAATTTTTTGTAAAAGATTGTAATGCAGGTGAATTAAAGGAAGCGCTAAGATCAATTTGTACTTGATAGGCCTTTGAATTGCCTACGGCGCCCCAGTTAAGCGTTACGCCAGTCCATACGGTAGCACCGACTGCGGGCGAAGTGATTGCAGGGCTGTTCCATGCCAAAAGACGGGTACTCATAAACATGAGCCATACAAATAAAAATGTACTTTGTTTCATAAGTGATTTTCGGAAGGATTCGGTTTGCAGGTTAGAAGCTTAAAAATGAGCTTCGGATTTACCTTAAAATTAAAAGATTTCTCAAGGGTATGGTGATAATATTTTCATGATTCAATGAAATTTCTGTGGGGGTAAATACCTCACGATTTTACAGGCAGCTATTCAGGTGTTCAATACTTTTTTTTGCGGAAAATGTATTGTTTAGTGATTATTGAAACAGAAAGAAAATCAGGCATTCAAAACAACCAGGCGAAATTATGAACGTGTAATCCGGAAATAAAATCCGGATGCAAAACCTTTTGGCAGGATTGACACCAGCTTTTGGTCAATTTTGGCTATTGTATTTAAGGGTATAAAGGGCAGATAGGTTTCAATTATCGGGGCAAGCATGTAGGCTTTCCGAACTTCGGCAATCTTCAGCCCATGCCTGGCCAGATCTTTTCCTAATCCGCTTACCGTGAAAAAGTTCACATGTGGTGTTTCATAGTTTTGGGAATAGGGTTCTTTTTTGCCCAGGATGCGTTTCACCTTGAGAATAAAATTATTCAGTCCGAAGCGCCGCATCAGGTAAAGTGGCTGCATGGCTATTTCAAAGGGACCGCGGCCATTGGGTACGGTGATCAACACCTGCGACCCGGGATCCATATTTTTACCCAGATAATCAAGAATTTCGTGGTAACCGGCTATATGCTCAAGCACCTCTGTTAATATGATAAACTGAAAACCTGCGAGCGGACAATCCTGCAAATACTCGAACTTAAATCTTACATTCGGTAATTTGTTGGCTGCGATGGCGATATCAAGGGTGGGCTGATGAATATCAATACCAAGAATCTCTGCTTTATCAATCAATCCGAGCGGTATGGTAACATTTCCGGTGCCGGCTCCTACATCCAGCACCTTCAATGGTTGTGAAGGGTTGCGATACTTTTCGATGGTATCATAAATCCATTCGAGTCTGCTCAGGTGACAGGGATATGCTGTGTATTCAGTATGTTTTAATGCTTCGGCCTTCATCAGAATTTCACTCCCGCTTTTTTAAGAATTTTTTTGGCTGTATTTTTCAGTGTTTCCTTCACGTCAGTCTTTAGCTTTTTTGCAAGGCCTTCCTCCGGACGGGCTTTGAAAACAGTATCATGGTACCCGGCAGCCCCTTCACGCAGATCGGTATAATAATACCCATAAAATGATTTACGTGTCTCTCCCGGTGGTATGCTGATTTTACTGTAACCATGATAGGAAATCTCATTGGTTTCGAAAATAACGCAGCGGTTAAACAGCGGCAAATATGAATTTTCAAGTCTGCTTACGTCGGCATTCCACAGTTCTATGGAGCCTCCGTATGATTCCTTCCAGTTTTTATTCAGGAAGATCAGCAGATTTACACGCCGGTGAATATTGCGTACATGATGAATGTTAAAGTCAATATGCACATCCAGATAGGAACCATCTGCCCCCTGATGCACGCCCATCCCCAGGGCATCTTCTACTGAATAAAGCTGATCAATGCCGGTGATGGCGCTTAGTGCCTTATAAAATTCAGAGGTATTGAGGGCTGCTTTCAGTTCACTGAAGGCCGGATGAAATTTTTCAAATCCGGCACCTTCGGCTTTGTTTTCATTGAGTCCGGCGTATTTCCTCGACATCTGATCAAGGCCGGGGAAATTATCATACAGCGCATTGGCAAAAGCTTCGTCAAGGAAGCTGTCAATCTTAATATGCCGGTATGGCTTGCCTGCGTCAAACTCCTTTTTTAGCCGCTCAAGGTTCGATGGTTCAAAGAAGGAAGCGGGAATGATGATCATGGTAAAATTTTTCAAAGGGGTAAAGGTATATTTTTGTTTGGAATTAAAAATCTCAAAGGTACTACCTGACTCATACCTATAACATTTCAGTTTTTACCACAAAGTCGCCGAAGGCAAAGGTGGAAAACTCCGGGAGATGGCGATTGGCTATACGGCGCTATAACCCAGATGGAAAGCAAGGTATTTATTTTATCCCAATTTATGCAATAGAATTGCACAAATTGCCCCAAGGGCCGAAGGAATCTGCGATTCATCGGGGTTAACCCGGATGCCGTGCTCATAGCCAATGCGCTATGCATTTGGGCGTTGCACTTCAAATGCATAATCCGGGTTTATTTTGTAACTCACAAAATATACGATTATGATCTTAAACTGCAAATACCAAAATAATACGATTTGATACGTTTCCCCTGCGAAGCTATTCAGCGCTACAGGGTTACCGCCGGCATTTGGTTGTTATTATTCACTGGGGCTGTCCGCCCCAGACCCGGAATTACTTTTGTCTTGATTCATACCTCCAATTTCGCCCAAAAAAAACCTCAAAAAATATTTTGTTGCCCCTATACCCCCTTTTGTTGCCTCTATACCCTGTTTGGATAAATAATTAATTATTCAATGCTATACAAACATAATTTAGTGTGTGAACTCTAAATCTCGTTTGAAGCCATGAAAACAAATTGCTACTCCTCAATCGCGGCACCTATGAGCCGCATGATTCAAAAAGCCGGATACATGCTGGCCTGCCTCGCAGCTTTACTTTTTGGTTTTGATGCAGTGGCGCAGACCGTTGTTAACCTTGTAAGTGGCACCTCCTGGACTGTACCCGCAGGCGTTACATCAGTTGATGTGGAATGCTGGGGCGGCGGCGGCGGCGGCGGTGGCGCAAGTTCAGCAAGCAATGGAGGTAGTGGCGGCGGTAGCGGAGCTTATGTTAAAGTGGTTGGCATTGCGGTTACTCCAGGAAATACTATTAACTATACCATAGGTGCTGGTGGAGCAGGGGGAAATGGAGTTACCCCAACTATTAAAGCAGGAGATGGTGGGGCTACTACTTTTGGAACTAATATTGGGAGTCCTGTGATTGCAGGAGGCGGATGTGGTGCATTTGGTGACAGAGGAACTAGAGGTTCAGGAGGATGTTCCAGCACATCTACTGGCACTTGTATTCAAACAATAGCAAATTGTAAACCAAGTGTAGGAGTCCCTCCTAATGTAACAACACCCGGTAATTTTGGTACAACGGGAAGTACTACCGCCGGGCAGGCAGGAGGAGCAGCTCCGGCAAGCGGAGGAAGTGGCGGTGCAGCAAGATCGACTTGTGCAGCCGGTAATCCCGGCCAAGCCACCGCCACAACAGGCGGCGGTGGTGGCGGTGGCGGCTTTAGGACAAGCACGTCTTGCTTTACTGCCCAAAATGGAGGCAATGGAGCCAGGGGTAGAATAAGAATTACTTATACTGCGGCTCCAGTTTGTCCAACTCCTAATATATCGGGATTTGGGCCTGCTTCAGCCTGCGTTGGAGATATTGTTACCCTAAATGGTACGGCAATAGTAGGTTGTGGCCCTTATTCTGCGACAGTCGGTGGTCAGGCCGTAACCGGTACAATTAGCATTAATGAAGTACCAATTGGTGGCCCTGCAACGATAACTTTCCCGGTTCCGAATGGTGCTGCAACAGGTTTAATTACTTTTACTAACTCAGCAGGTACCTGGACATCAGCAAGCAACCTTACCATTACTAATAACTGCACTATGTATTGGGTAGGAGGCTCTTCCGGAAACTTAAATGGTGCGGACGTTTGGTCAGAAACTCTTGGGGGGCCGGGTGTGGGCACTTTAACACCCGCTGAAGGGCGTACCTTTATTTTTGATGGCACGGATATTAGCAGTGATGTCGGAAATCAAACCGGCTCCATCTCCGCCAATATGGCGGCAGCTACTTCTATGGGCAGGGTGCTACTTCAGAATGGTGCAAACGTTACCCTTACCGGTACTTCTGCATTTATACTTACTGCGGGAACCACAGGATCTGCTGTATCTATAGCTGGCGATGATATTGCTATTGATGCAAGCTCGTCGCTCACCTTAGGTTCTAACGCTACCCTTACGCTAACCCATACCTCCAATGCAACAGATCGGAATACATTCAGCAATGCCGGAACACTAACCATCAATGCGGGCAGCACCTTCAATTTATCTTCCGCCTGGTGGCATAACAATACTGGACTTATTGATGTTTTTGGTACATTTTCAATAGCTACCACGGGAGTTAATATGACAAAATTGGAAAACTCCGGCACAATAAGAATTCAAAACAACGCTACGCTTGAATCACAGTCAGGTTTCATTAATAACCTCATTAACAGCGGATCGGGTGTGTTTGAAATTGTTGATAATCCGGCACTGGTTTCACCAGCGCTAATTATCTCCTACACTGCCGGAGCAAAGCTTCGCTATTCTGGTTCTGCAAACAGAACCATGGGCAGAGAATGGCCTTCGGGCACCCATCCACCGGATTTAGGCGGACCAAATTCATCCAGCTTTTATACCATTACTACCACTTCAGGTAATGCAGGAGCCACTAGCAGTGGAACCGCTTTGAGGGAGATCAGCGTTGGATCTATCATAACTGATTTCTCAGATAACACTGTAATTGGAACTGTTTCAACTACAACTGGTACAAGTATTACCTTTTCCGCTGGTGCTGGAAAAACATTGACTACTAGTAATTACGGTAAATACACCGCGCCACAAATTGTTGAAATTGATAAAGGAGCCGGCACCCTAACCATGGCCGCCAACCGAACTATTCTGGGTACACTTACCCTTACCTCCGGCTATGTCGCACTCAGTACTTTTGATCTCACGGTTTCGGGCTCCATCAGCGGAGGCAGCGCCACAAGTTTTGTTAATACCGACGGTACCGGAAGATTGATACAGGCTGTTTCAGCCTCCAAAACCTTTCCTGTGGGCAACGGCAGTGATTATATGCCGGTGAGTTTTACTGCGGCTACTGCGCTCAATTACAGGGTGGGTATTAAAAGTCCTTCTACTACCTTGCCGGCCGAGAACCTGCTCACCAAGGTATGGGACATCAGCGCGGTGAGCGGCAGCCCGACCACCATAGCACCTCAATTTACTTGGAACGCAACTGTGGATAATGGAGTGGATGCAGCCAATAAACTATACAGGTATTCAGGCGGAACATGGGCAGAGGAGGCCTCTACTTTTTCAAGCCGTCCGGCGCAATATCAGGCCAATTACAGCAATGTAGTCTGTTGTGGTGAGTTTTCGCCATATAAGGGTAGCAGTTGCATAGATGTAGGTATCACATCAGCCACGGCCGATGCCAGCCCGATTTGTAGCTCAGCCACCACCACGCTCACAGCAAACGGCGTAGCTGGCACCAGTGCAGTTGTCACCTGGTATAGCCAAACGGGTGGCGGCGGCACCAATTTTGGAACCGGCACCACCTTGAACAATGCTGCACCTGGTCAATACTTTGCCCGTGTAACGGGCGATTGCGGAACACCTGCAGAAGAATCCGTTACCGTTAATGCAAAAACAAATGTGGGCATCACCGATGCAACTGCTGCAGCCAGTCCGATATGTAGCTCAGCCACCACAGCGCTTACAGCAAATGGCGTAGTTGGTACAAATGCAGTGGTAAA
>JBIICM010000150.1:0-6136 GCA_044238875.1 Flavobacteriales bacterium
TGTGCACCTGAAGCGGTGAGTGTTGCTTCAGCTCCAATGCATACAATTTGCGGAACAGCCGAGATCTGTATATTCGGAGATGGTTTGGTAATTACACTGATGGTTTTTTGAACCTGGCAGCCATTGTTGTCGGTGGCAGTGAGGTTGTAGGTTACATCACCATCAGGGAAAACAGATACAGGTGAACCTGAAAATGTGCTCAATCCGCTTGACCATGAATAATCAGCAGCACCTGAGGCTGTAAGCTTAACTTCCTCACCGGCACACACATTTTGCGGATTTGCCGCAGCAATTACCTGCGGCAGGGAATAAACTGTAATATAGTTGGTTTCTGTTTTCGTATTGTTGCCCAGCGCATTGGTTACTTTTAAGCTAACGGCATAGGTTCCGGGGGTGTTATAGGTCACTGAAGGATTTTGCTGACCGGAAGTTGCGGGATTTCCACCCTGAAAACTCCACTCAAATGTAGTGGGCTGATTGGTCGAAAGATTTGTGAACGAGACCGGGGAACCTGCGCATACCTTAGAGCCATTTGGCAAGCTGAAATTGGCCACCGGCGGCAGGTTTTGTCCAACGCCGCTGATATTGATATTATCAAGGTAAAGGTTATTCTGGAAGTTATTGAACCCTTCGAAACGAATCCTGACATTTGGATTGCCGATGTAGCTGTTCAGATTAATGGTGTAACAGGCAGTACCAATGCTGCCCGAAATGCACCAGTCATCTGAAACGGCGGGAACAAAATCATTTACAGAAATATTTGTGGTGGCGAAAGTCCCGCTGCCGTTTTCTCCTCTTGCAAATATCCTGGTCCAAGAACCTCCGCAATTGGTTGAAACATAAAGAATAAGTGAATCGCTGCTCGACTGATTGTAACGCCTGTAGGCATGTTCAAACTTCATTGAAATGCTTGAATAACCTGAGAAATTCAAAGGTGGAGTGATCAGCGCATCACGCTGGCCGGTTGTTTCATAAGACCAAAAAGGTAATCTGGCGGATTTATTACCCGGACTGGTGCCTCCTGTGGTAAATAACTCCCAGGTAGTGCTGTTGTCGGGGTTTGAGATGGTCCAGCCGTTGGTTGAAAATGAGTTAGACTCAAAAGATTCAATAAAGGGCAGCGGCAAACCAGTTGCAGAAAGTACAGTAAAGTTATTGGTCAGCGCATTATTGTTCAGATTCTGATCGGTTTGATTGCCATTTATTGTATTGCTGAGAGATACAGCGTAGGTATGATTTCCTGCTATTGGATTGATAGCGGGCAGGTTAACGGTTGTTTGTGCCTGCGGCGCAAGATTACCCGACCATGCCTGGGTGGAGGGCGCTCCGTTATCTAATTTCCAGGTAATGGTGAGTGCGGTGAGGTTGACCGACCCGTTGTTTTTGAGGGTGAAAGAAGGAGTGATTGATCCGCTGCATGCAGCACCCGATGGATTGGTTATACCTGCAACAACGGCATCGTATTGCAGCACTGAACCCTGGGCGCAAAGCGCTGCCTGATAGGCGTTGATTCGGCCTGCACCTAACCTGCCAACAAATGAAGCATTAACGCCATCAATATTATCTGCAGTTGAGCTGATACAATTGCGCACCTGAGCAGGAGTGAAGTTTGTATTGATGGATAAAACCAATCCGCACAAACCAGCTACCAGCGGTGAGGCCATGGAAGTACCGTTGTAAACGGCATAAGCATTATTGGGTACGGTAGATCGGATATTGGATCCCGGAGCTGAGATATCTACCCAGGTTCCATAATTTGAAAAGCTTGATTTTGCATCCGTGTTACTGGTACTTGCTACTGCAATGCAATTGGTAAATGCGGCAGGGTAAAATGAGGTTTGTGTATTGTCATTACCGGCAGCAGCAACGAGTGTGATGCCCTTATTGAATGCACTGTTGATAACATTCGCTCCGGTTTGTCCGCCAAAAGTGCCGCCCCACGACATATTAATAACTCTTGCACCATTATTGGCTGACCATGTAACCCCTTCGTAACCATGTGTAATGGCTGTTGGCTGATTGGTTGCTTTTACCGGAATCAGTTTGATGGTATAACCAATAGAAGCTACGCCAATACCGTTATTGGAGGCAGCAGAAACTATTCCGGCCACATGTGTACCATGCGAATATTGCGTGTTTGGAGGTGCAGGATTATTATTACCAAGGGCAACATCTCTGCCCGGGAGCATGTTCGGAGCCAGATCGGGATGGGTTACCTGCACAGCATCATCAACAATAGCTACTTTAATTGCTGCATTACCGGTAGTAATATCCCATGCCTGCTGTGCCTGAATTTTGAATAAATGCCAGGTTCCATTGTTGAAACTATTTGCACCCATATCATTGGGCGTCAGGTCTTTTTTAAGGAGCGGAACGTGTTCTGCATATTCAACATTTTGATTGTCGTTCAGTTCACTGATCAACCTGTCGACCGCGGTTGTTTTGTTAAAATATACCCTGAAAGTCTGTCGGAGCCCCTGATCATCAGAAAACCAGAAAGAGCGATAAACAGCTGTTATTTGATAGGTTTCCTTTAATTTGTCGAGCAGAGGTATTGAAGAAACCGGCAATTCCCCATTGCCCTCGTAGCCGCCCTTCATGGCGTAGCCTGATTTAATTTTCAGATAAATTTGGCCGTCGAGCCGATCACCATAAATCGTCTGAGCCAAAACAGGCTTGATGAAAACGATTACTGCAAAAACAAAAACAATTAAAAAGCGCATACTTCAAAAATAAGATTTTTCTGTTTCCAAGGCTTTCAGTTATAACAAACAAATGATATTTTTATGAATATCGAAAATGTAAAAAAAGGCGGAAAAGAGTATTTCCCGCCTTTCATTATCAATGCTGCCCTGTTCTATCAATTTAAAGAAGGTTCATTCACCTTATTCCGGAAGAATAAATGGTTTTCGATCATGTCAAGCAGAATGGGTTTGTCTTGTTGAACGGTACCTGCCAGAATTTGTCTGCTCAGCTCATTGAGCACTTTACGCTGAAACAATCGCTTCACCGGTCTTGCTCCAAACTGTGGGTCATACCCAAGCTGCGCCAGCCAATCGATGGCTTCGGGTGTTGCTTCGAGCGTGAACCCTTGTTCGGCAAGCAATGCCTGTACGCCCTTCATCTGAATTTTTACGATTTGTTCTACATCAGTCCTTGTAAGCGGCTGAAACATGATGATGTCGTCAATTCGGTTAAGGAATTCAGGTCTGATGGTCTTTTTCAGCAGTTCAAAAACCTTGTTTTTTGCTTCAGCTACCACCTCTTCACTGTTGAATTCATTCAGGGTTTCAAAACTCTCCTGTATCAGGTGCGAGCCAATGTTTGAGGTCATGATGATGATGGTGTTCTTAAAATTCACTACCCTGCCTTTGTTATCCGTGAGTCGTCCGTCATCCAATACCTGAAGCAATACATTAAACACATCGGGGTGTGCCTTTTCAATTTCATCCAGCAGAACCACGCTGTAAGGTTTGCGTCTTACCGCTTCAGTAAGCTGACCGCCTTCATCATATCCTACATACCCGGGAGGGGCTCCAACCAACCTGCTCACTGTGTGCCTTTCCTGATATTCACTCATATCAATCCGGGTCATTGCCTGATCATTGTTAAACAGAAATTCAGCCAGCGCTTTGGCAAGCTCTGTTTTACCTACCCCTGTTGTACCAAGGAAAATAAAAGAACCAATCGGCCTTTTTTTATCCTGGAGTCCTGCCCTTGCGCGCCTGATGGCATCTGAAACAGCTTCAATCGCTTCATCCTGCCCGACCACACGCTTGTGCAGTTCTTCTTCCAGGTGCAGCAGCTTGTCTTTTTCACTTTGCAGCATCCTGTTCACCGGAATGCCTGTCCAGCGACTTACCACGCCTGCAATGTCTTCAGCATCCACCTCTTCCTTAATCATGGCTTTTCCGCTCTGGGTTTCCTGTAGATTTGCCCGAAGTTGCTCTATGCGGGTTTCTTCTTCTTTTATTCTTCCATAGCGTAGTTCGGCCACTTTGCCGAAATCACCGCTTCTTTCAGCCTGTTCTGCTTCATATTTAAATGATTCGATCTTTTCCTTTGATTTCTGTATTTCCTCCAGAATTGATTTTTCATTTTGCCATTTTGCTTTGAAGGCATTGCGTTCCTCTTCGAGGTTGGCAATTTCTTCACCTAATTGCTTGAGTTTCTTCTCATCATTTTCGCGTTTGATGGCTTCCCGCTCAATTTCAAGCTGACGAATTCTTCTTTCCAGTTCATCAAGCTCTTCAGGGAGGGAGTTGATTTCCATCCTTAATTTTGATGCAGCTTCATCAATAAGGTCAATGGCCTTATCAGGCAGGAAACGGTCGTTGATATAGCGCTGGCTCATTTCAACAGCAGCGATAATGGCCTCATCCCTGATCATCACTTTATGATGGTTCTCGTATTTCTCTTTCAGTCCACGCAATATGGAGATAGCATCCTGACTATCGGGCTCATCAATGAGTACCTTCTGAAACCTGCGCTCCAGGGCTTTGTCTTTTTCAAAATACTTCTGGTATTCATTGAGCGTGGTGGCCCCTATGGCGCGCAGCTCACCTCTCGACAATGCAGGTTTGAGAATATTGGCCGCATCCATGGCGCCTTCCCCCCCACCCGCTCCAACAAGTGTATGTATCTCATCAATAAACAGTACGATATCACCATCTGATTCAACCACTTCTTTAACCACAGATTTCAAACGCTCTTCAAATTCTCCTTTGTATTTGGCACCTGCAACAAGGGCACCCATATCAAGTGAGAAAATTTGTTTCTGTTTAAGATTTTCGGGCACATCGCCATTTACAATTCTATGGGCAAGACCTTCTGCAATCGCTGTTTTTCCAACGCCGGGTTCACCTATCAGGATGGGGTTGTTTTTGGTTCTTCTTGATAGTATTTGCAGTACCCGCCTGATTTCTTCATCGCGGCCAATTACGGGATCCAGTTTTCCGTTACGGGCCATCTCGTTGAGGTTTTTGGCGTATTTGTTCAGCGCATTGTAAGTATCCTCGCTTGTAGCCGAAGTAACCCTGCTGCCTTTTCTGAGTTCGGCAATGGCTGCACGCATGTCCTTCTCGTTTAAGCCGGCATCTTTGAGTAAACGGGCAACCTGATCACTGCCCGACAATACGGCAAGCGCTATGTGCTCAATGCTCACAAATTCATCCTTCATTTCAGACATCAGCGACAAGGCCTTGTTAAGGGCTTGTTGCCCTGTATTTCCGAGATAAATCTGGGCTCCCGAAACTTTTGGATAAGCGTTCAAAACCTGATCCAGCACCAGCTCAAGGTTACGCATGTTTACGCCCGCTTTCTTGAAAAGAAACTGGAGTACGTTTTCGTCAGTGCTCAGGAGGGCTTTTAGCAGGTGTCCGCTTTCAACAGCCTGATGCCCTTTTTGTATGGCAAGCTGCTGTGCTTCCTGCACGGCCTCCTGCGCTTTTATGGTAAATTGGTTAAAATTCATAATGATGCTGGCTTTTCAATTTTTCGGCCATCTTAAAAACGAGTCATTTTGGCAATTTTCAATAAGGATAAATGCCATTTTGGCATTATAAACTAAGCCCTTACGCCTTATTGTCGGATAAATTTCCTTACCACCTTGCCCTGGTTGGTTTCAAGACTGATAAAATAAAGTCCGGCGGCAATATTGGTAATTGGTAACTGAATCAATTGGGTACCATTGGGAATAACAGCCTGATATATACGCCTGCCGTTTATATCGGTGATGTAAAGCTCTCCTTGAGGAAGGGATGTTATTGAGGAGACCGTGAGTTGTGTTGTAGCCGGATTTGGAAAAATTTCGACAGCAATTTGTTGACTGTTAATCTCTGTTTGATCTGTATAAACTGAAATGTTATCAATATATAATCGGGATCCGCCGCGATTTATACCAACAATACGAAACAGAAAAGGACCTTTCTCGATCAGGCTATCCAATTCAAAATGTAAGGAGTCCCAGTCGGAAGGCTTAAGCGGTTTAAACTGATTCCAGCTGGTGTCGGCAGTTGCCAGCGATTTACCGCCTTTAGAAAAAATATGGTATGGCCAGGTATTTCCACAATCGCTTGATAATTCAATGCGCAAACTGTCGTTAAAGCCATTTCGGTAGCGGTAGGCGTAATCAAGT